>NZ_CAZEFZ010000076.1:0-359094 GCF_964511145.1 Tenacibaculum amylolyticum | reverse complement strand
TTGTCCTTATGTTCCTAACCAAATAAAACCCTACCTTTTGTTTTTATCAGAATACTTTTTAAAGTACACCAATAGATTGTATTAATTTTTAAAATAGTTGATTTATATATCTTTAACTTATTTCTAAAAACTTAGGCTTATAATTAAATTACTTTAACAAAAACCATTTTACATCAATAGACTTAATTTGTCTATATTTGGAAATACTTACTCAATATTTTATATTCATTATAGTTTTGCTTATTGAATAAGTAATCTAAATTGTTTCACAAAGCAAATATACGAAATAATATTTCATATACGCAATAATATTTCGTTTTTATATACTCGATGAGATTAAAAATTATTAGAAAACAAAATAATGAAACCCAAAAAGATTTAGCCGATTTGCTAAATGTTAGTACTAGAACTGTTCAGTATTATGAGAATGGTAAAGTAACCATACCCAATGATAAACTAAAAAAAATAGCAACACACTACTCTGTAAGTGTAGCAGAAATTTTTAATGAAAAGGAAATTGTTAGTGATTTAGACTCTATTGAAACTGAATTAATTGCTCAATACGTAGTTGAAAACTGGCAAACGTTTATGAAAGATGGCTATTTTAATGCTAACTTTAAATCAAAAGCTAGTGAATGGGCTTTATTAGTAAAAAAAGAAAGCTAAAGTTTATATTTATTATATAGCTTTTCTACATCTTTTACATTCATGTTTTTAAGTTCTTTTTTTAATCTAATCTCATTATCTTTAGCTTCTTTCTGTAATTTCTCTAATAAATCTTTAGACGATCTCTTAGTAAAGAGCTTAGACTTCTTTAATTTTTTGTAATACCACTTATTCATTATCCAATGCTTTTTTAGCAATTTCCAAAGTCTTCTTTTCATAATATTTTTTCTTCTCATCTTTCACGAAATCTTCTTTTTGGGCATCTACTAGTATAAAATCAAATAAATCTCTAATTATCATTTGTAATTTTCCAACATCAGAAAATTTATATCTTGACATTAGGCAAACAGAGTAAGAAACTACAATACCAGATATAACTGACATTAAATAATAATACATTTTTGCAATATCTTGATATGGTTGGAAAATCCAAAATAAATAAAAACAAGAAATTGAAAGAACTGTAGTATGAAGAAAAACATAACCTAATTCCTTATTATTTGAAGTATAAGTTCTGAACAAATTAAATAGACTATATAAGAACAATCCCAAAACCCAACCTAATTCACTTAAAAATTGCTGAGTATTAGTAAAACCAAAAATTATATCATTTTTTTTAACTCTTTTTAATTCTTGCCAAGCTTTGTCTGTTTCTATTTTTTCCTGTAAATATTTTTCATATAAAACTGACCCCTTAGCAAAATCTTTCAATTTATTAAGTGCAATTGCTCTCTTTTTTTTAGCTTTTGTATGATTCCGTTTTGCTATTAAATACTCCGATGACTTATCAGGAAAGTATTCAAATGAAAAGAAAGCAGTAGTACAAACTACTGCTAAAATATAAGGGTAAATTTGTTTATTCTTCTTCGTTATTATCATCCTGACCTTGTCCAGAACCATTAGGATTGGTTGAATCAACTTTGTCAGTATTTTGTAAATTACTATCATTAATGTTTATTAGTTTTTCGTTTGAATCTGTACAACTAGATAATAATACAGCAATAAAACATACTGCTATACAAGCTACTTTTTTCATAATTTATGCTATTTAAAAAATTAATACTAGCATAAATATAGAGGTATTTATAAATGTGTAATCACTGATTTAGTGGTTAATATATTTCGGGGTTATATAGCTGCCTAAATTAATACTTTTTTTAGAAATATAAGATTGAATATATATTGCGTTTGTTTGCATAACGCAAACAAACGCAATAGTATTCTAGAAAAATTATAGGAGTACAATTAGAGTTTATCTAAATTTACAATCAACAAAGATTTAAGTTAAGTTTGAGTTTTATATTTAATTGTAGGGAAAAATATTATGATTTTACTTTACCAAATAGAATCTCTTTAGGAGAATGAAACTATAAATAATAATATATCTTTTAAATCATTTTTGGTCTATATAGCTGTTATTGCGGTTGTGGATTGTTGTGCCTAGTTAATTTCTCCAACTATTTTTAAAGTTTAAATTGTTATACTCATTTATGTTTTCTGAAAGTATCTTTAATGAAAACTCAAGTGACTTTTGATATTCTATCGTTTTATTATAAAATTGTTGTAAAGTTGTAGAATAATATTCAAAATCTTTCTGATATTCCGATGTAAATTTTAAATAGTCCTGAATTTTAGAGTAATTTTCAGAGATTATTAAGTTCTCAATTTTTGATGATAATTCTTGGAGAACCAAACTTCTCTTTTTTATTTTAATTTCTCCAAACTTATCGTATATAGATAATATTTTCTTTTCAATTAAATCTCTTTCAATTTTTGAATTGATTTCCATTATTTTTTGATAGAGTCTAACCCCTGTGCTATCGAGTTTTATTTCATAACTTAATGTTTCTTGATTCAATTTGTTAAACATTGTATTCGTTTCTTTTAAAATCAAATCAACGAGGTTAGAATGTGTAATAATGTTATTAAAAATTTCATCTTTTAATTTGAAGCTCCCTTTTTTTCTTTCAAATAATATTGTATGAATTAATTCTTCTTTTTCTAGGATGATTTTTGGTTTTAGTTTAGGCTCTATATACCAATTTCGATAATCTTCGGTTTTGATGTTATAGGCTAATTCATTATAACTTTTAGCTTGTTTAGGTATTGATTCTAACAAATTTTTAAATTGCCATTTTATAAAGCCATTTGAACTTTTTAACTTATTGTTCTTTGTATAAATAAGAATTCGCTCTCGAATAATAAATCCAAGAAAAAAAGTTGTTATAGATATTGAAGTAGAAAAAAGTACTGTGTCAGGAATATTCATCTTTTTATATCATAATTACATCCAATACTTTGGTTATATTCTTTTGTCTAGAACATCGGTTCGTTATTCATCTCCGAATGAATTACCTCTATATCATACCCGTAACGCTTTACTGCTGTCTTTACTAATTTAGCGAACCAGCTAGGTGCATTTGGTGCAACATAAATTTTCTCGATTAGTTCTTCCAAATCAACCTTTATTGGTATTCCTCCTATGATTGTTTCTTCTTCGAAATTCACCTTCTCTGAACCTGTTGGCCATTTCATAATGAGACCTCTAAGTTCTCTTTCATGCTGAAAACTTTTTCTTTTATGGACAAAAGGTCCTAGAATATTCCCTCCATTAATTTTATCATTTTCGTAATCGATATATTTAACAACTCCAAGATAAACCTTCTCGTCATCGATTATACTTTTCTTTAATTTTTTGAATGTTGATTGGACAGCAATCCCTTCATTACTTTTCAGATAGAGACTCCACATAGCAGCAGATTCAAATTCATTCATATGCCAACAGCTGATTGCTATGTATCTAGGCCATTGCTTATTTATATCTCCCATTTTATTCATTAATTCAAGATAATTTTGTTTCCCTTCATCAGTAATGTCTTCTGGATGCAAAGATCTAGCTTCAACATTAATTTTAGGATATGAACCTTCGAAGGGGTCATCAAACATGTCTGCGCGAGAGAAAAATAAACGTCTAGTATCTATCAAAGAAATTAATTTAGTAAAGTCCATATATCTCCAGACTTTTACATTTTCATTTTCGGGAGCATTAAAAATTGGGTGTTCTTCTACCATTAAATTTTTTTGTTTTATTTTTTTTTAAACTCATTTGTAAAGACACTTAAAGAATCTGAATTCTTTAGAATTTCAATGATTTTATTTTTTACAATTTCGTGATTTGTATTTTGTTCATTTTTTGTTAAACATTTATCTGGAGAGTTTTATATCTGAAGTATGGGGTTTCACTATTTACAGCTATTAAAATATTTTCACGATTTAAATCTGTTAATCTGTAATATTTCATTTCGACAAGCTTATTTCTACTTTTTATATCGGAAGGTTCATATTCTTTTCCGTTGTAACAAAATGCTTTTAAGTGTTTCAATTGCGTGTTTTTATGTTTGCTAACGGTTTTGTATAAGAATAGTGCGGTTTTGTGTGCAAGGATTTTCCAAAGGAAAATCAGATGTAAAAAAAATGCACTAATTCTTGATTAAGCACTAAACTACGTATTATTTTTATACATTGTTGGCATTAGTTTTTTAATCTTTTTTTATTCCACCAAAATATTAAATAAATCAATGGTGATTGTAAAATAGCATTTAATATATAATTCAAATATGGATGATTTGATGAAATGAGAGGAATTCTATAGGCAACCCAAGTTAAAAATCCAATTACACCTATCAATATGATGATTCCAGAAATAGAGCCTAATACGTTTTTCAATTCATTATGAGGATAACCTCTAAATGGTAAAATAAAAAGTAGAATTATTAGAAAAATGAAAAAATAACCAGATGTAAAAACCATCCAAAATAATGAGCGAATAGGGTTATTTATACTAGTATTATCGTTCTTAATTATTGGGCTTTTAATTTCGGTGGTGTCCGATTTTTTTAAGATTTTAAATTGGCTTAAGTCCAAGTTGCGTAATCGGTCGGAATAATGAGTTCTTTTAAAAATCCGATTTTCTAATTCAGTCAGTTCCGCCAGTTTTAGAGAGTCCGTTTTATATATTTTCTTTAGTTTGTCAATTGATTCTAATTTTTCAATTTTATTATTCAGATGAATGTCGTAAGAGAAATTAAAATAGTAATCGCAAGTAGTTAAAACAAAGATAGAAATAATGAAAAGAGAAGTTCTTAAACCGAAATGAATAGATTTATTTTCAAAAAATTTAAGTATTCTTTCTATTAGTTTATCCATTTCTCAAATTAATACGAACGTTTGGTATATGAAAAGTAGGCGATCTCGAAGCTCTAAAAATTTAGCTAAACACTTAGTTTGTCACGACCCAAAAACATTCATTATACCACTATTTCGCCTATTTTATATATATATTGTTAGAGACCGTCTATTTTTTATTTTAGGTCAGATTTTTTCGTTAGTTTATATTCGATTGATACTTTGTTGTTATTCTCAGCAAGTTTGCTCACTGCTTTACCTGCTTCATCGGACTGTTTAAACCCCTCAATTACAAGAATGATTTGTCTCTCTTGTTTTTTATACTCTAACCACCTTTCAATTATTCGAATTATACCAATTGTAGCTGTAGTTGCAAGACCTAACAGCGCTGCTGTAGTTAATGGTTCGCCTGCATAACTTTGAGTCTCGTCATATTTTCGATCGATCTCTAAGTTATCAATTTCTGCATCTGAGAGTTCATTAAGAAGGAACTGAATTAGATCTTCTGTTTCTTCTCCATTGTCTATGTAAATTTTATGCTCTTTCATTAATTGCTTTTGTTAAATAATTAATTCGATTTGGGAATCCACACTCATTAAAATCCCTTGGAATTACAGGATAGCTATTACAAAAATTGCTTTCAAAAAAACTACAATTCTTATGACCACACATTCTATGTTTATCAAAGTACTGAATCATAGCAGCTCTTTTCATTGTGCTGTAAATAGTAAATAAATCAATCAAGGGAAGAGGCCAGTCATACTCAACCCCATAACCCAATTGACCAAAAGTTAATACTCTGCTCTCTCCAGAAGCAAAAGTGAATTTAGCAAAAGTTACAGCTGGGTTAAACTTTTGTGATACATACTTAATTATCTGATCATTGAGATACCCTGGATAATCCAAAACCGACTTAAACCCCTCATTAACCTTGCATAATTCTATCCATTTATCAGCTTGTTTATTTATAAATGGATGATGGAGTTTTTGAACGCCTTGAAAGATAAAGTGTGAATTGACCCAATTTTCAAGTGTAAGTTTAAAAAACCGTGGATCAAAGATATTACTCGAACTGTTCTCTTCGGTTTCAAACAACAAACTATCTAGTAATTGTTCAACCAATAAATTCCATTTACATGGTTCTTTCTGGCTAAGAAATTCATGAGCAAACGAGTCATTCTTTTGCCAAGTTTCAAATTTGTTAAGTAGGTATATGAATGCTTTTACAGGTTGACTAGTGAAAAAAGCACCATTTACAAAGGGAATTAATAACCTTAAAACCAATTTTTCATCATTGAATAATTTCGAAACGAACTTAAAAACATTTGTATATGAAGGATTTCTTTTGCACCACCTTGAGAAAACTATTGGTTCAACCCTATCAGTATATCCAACTGATACCTGAAATTCAGCCATAGTTGTAGCAGCTTCGAGTAAATCAATGATTGATAAATTAGCAATTGTATTACCTTCATCGTTTATCTCAAGAGATCCAAGTTCACCGACAACCGAATGCTTTTTTGAATAGATGCTCAATGTTGGGATGGTCACGTTCCATCTCAAATAATCCTGATTATTTGTTGAGAGTTTTATGAATGATTTGAATGTATGATTTATGCTAATGAATGAAGACCAAAACATGTAAGGCAATCTTAAACCTTGCCAATAATGGTAATTTTCATGAAAGGTTAATGCTCCTACTTTTAAATTCCTTTTCCGAATATTTAGAAATATCTCATAGAGTTCTTGTTGGTCTGCATTCTTGATCTGGGAGTCAGTATACGGTGCATAGTCTTTACTGTTCAAATAAAGATATCTACAGAACATTATTGTATCAACGTGCGATCTCATATGGTCTCTAACACCCAAATATACGCATTACGTATATCTTTCTTTTAATTATGGCGGTTATCCAAATATAGTAAAAACTCATAAAACAGTTGAAGTGTAGTTATTTGTTAATGTTTTAGATTTGTAATTATTTTTATAAAACGAATGTTATTCCGTTAATCTAAAAAATATTAGTAGTTCATATCAAAAACCAATTCAATATTATGAGTCATTATTTACGAAAATTTAAAATTTTCATTAGCCAGAATTTTATTAAAGAAATCATTTAGACTTTTGATTTGAAATAAAAATTGATGGTTTTGCACCTAGATTGAACTATATATTTTAGTTTTTTTTTATCTTTGTGTACAGTTTTTTCTAAAAAAACATAAAAAAACTCCACTTTTACCCGAATTCTTACCCTTTAAAACTTAAAACACTATAAATCAAAGTTGTAAATAAGTAAAAAATCACCCGAAATGGGTGATTTTCTTTTTTGTGAGCCACTGTAATTTCGCAGCGAAAAACGGGGGACAGTTTTTCATATTCTATAAATAGTAACATACAATATTTAATCATTATTAAAGACTGTGTATAGGTATGGATTTAGAAAAAAGAAAGTTAGAAGAAGATCAACTTTTAGCAGTATACAACAATATATACTTGTATAAAATAGGTTATAGTAACCTTAAAGAATTCTCGAATTTTGTGTTTCAAAAGTACGCATATCATTACAATAAGAAATACGGATGGGAACCAGAAGAAATAGTAGCAGAAGAAATGTATAAATCTGATGTAGATCAGTTTAAAGATTCTGTTTATTTAGGGTTTAGAGATATCCACGGAAGACTATTAGGTACAATTAAAGTAAGCGAAAGAAATCATCAAAAATTTTCGATTGAAAAAGACTTTGATATCGTGGTAGATGAACTCATTACCACATTAGATTTTCCTGTAAATAGTATATGGCATTTAGGAAGACTTGCCATTGCATCGGATGTTTTAAAAGCAAATCATCCAGATATTTCGAGTAGGCAAGTTATTCAGCATTTATTAATACACTCATTGCAATACATAGCTTCAGATCCAGAAGGTTTAATGCTAGCAGAGTCAGATGTGTTAATTCATAAAATTTTTGATGAATTAGGTTTATATATGGAAATTATAGGAGAAAAAAAGGAGTTTTTAGGAAGTCCAACATACCCTGTATTACTAACTTCAAAAACAATTCGAAAATGGTTATCTTCCCAAATAGAACACCAAATAAAATAAAAAAATAAAAAATGATGGAAGTAAAGAAAGCGTTACCAGAGATGCACGATGATCCGAGGTATCATAAAAATGTATTGTACATTACCCCTGAAGAACAAGAAAAAATTAAAGACATTAAAATTGTCTTTGGAGGTGTAGGTTTAGGAAGTGTTATTGCTGAATCGTTATTACGTTTAGGTTTTGAAAATTTTGTATTTATAGATGGAGACGAGGTTGAAGCTTCTAATCTAAACAGACAAAATTATACAGAGCAACATATTGGAAATGCTAAGGTAGCTTCTATTACGAGTAGATTGAAAGAAATTAATCCAGAAGTAAAAATTGCATATCATCATTTATTCTTAGAACCAGACACTATTGAAGAATACGTAAAAGGTTGCGATATAGCAATTAACGCTATTGATTTTGATAGTTTAGAAACTCCTTTTGTATTTGATGAACGTTGTAAAGAATTAGGAATTCCAGTAATTCATCCGTTAAACTTTGGTTGGGCAGGCGCAGCGTATGTGGTAACGCCTACTAGCGAACAAATTTACAATGTAGCGAGAAGCACAGGAAGGTTTGAGTTAGTATTGATTCAAAATATACTGAGTTATTTAGAAGGAAGAGAAGATTTAGAACTGAATTGGTTGTATAAATTATTAGAAGCTTATAAAGAAAAATCTACACAAATAACTCCTCCACAGTTAGTAGTCGGTTCTAATTTAGCAGCAGCTTTAGTAACCAATATTGCATTCAGCATAATAAATGGTTTACCCGTAAAAACCTATCCAGAACCATATTTTATATCTACACGATAATATAAAAAACGTCATTACAATTAAGTTCCCTAGCAAAGTCGAAGGGCGTAATTGTAATGACGTTATAGTTATTAAAAGATTTTTTACGATTTACGGATGAAAACTCGTAAAAGCCGTCATTGCGATTGAGGTACCTGAGCGCTACCTGAGTTACATCGAAGGGAACTCGAAGGTACGAAAGAAGCAATCTATATCAATGTATGGCTTCACAATTCTATTTTTAAATAATGATAAACAGATTACGTCACTTCACTGTGTTGCGTTCGTAATGACGATTACTACTTAATATGCGAAAAAACTAATCGTAAATCGTATTATTTCGATAATGTATCCGTCCCTAAGTATCCATCATCTTTGTTATAATACCAAGCACGCGTTTTAGGCATTTTAATTCCATTGATAGTTTCTTCACCAGAAAGTAAAATGTACTCACCACTATCTGGAGCTTGTTTATAAAACTGATATACCTCCATGGCATATGTTTTCGGATTGAAATAGAAAAACCATGTGTCTTTCCCTACGTTAGCATCGTACGTAGCTTTTAAAACCAAGTATTCTTTTCCTTTAAACGTTTTTCGTTCTATTTTGTCGTGAATAATGGTTCCGCTATCTTTTAGCTTCATAGGAAGTCCGTATAAATACGTATAGTAGTTTTTGTATAATTTGGCTCTATCGCAACTTAACTTATGTTCTTTTAAATAGCCTCAGAAGGATTTTTAAGGCCATTAAAAGCAATAGTACAATCTCCTTTGTCAATTATGTATTCGGTAGTATTATCGCCTCTTTTAGCCGCTACAGAGAAAAATTCGTTTGGTAAATTAATATGAATAGTACTAACTCGTTCAGGTTTATCTGGAATTGTCATGGTAACGACCAACTTTCCATTAAAAGCAGCCCAATTTCCATTTGGATCATGATATTGAATAGCTTTATCTAATAATTCTTTTCCAGTTAACTCTTGAGAAAATGAAGTAAGAGAAGTAATAACTAAAATAAGGCAGCAGATATTTTTAAACATAAGGATGTTATTTAGAAACGACAAGGTACTATATTTTTGAATATAATAATTACCTAAACCAAGGCACTTTATTGCCTTATAAACCTAAATGTTTATATTTAAAAAAAGATATTTAGTAATCGTTATGATAGAATAAACGATATAAATTTCATTAAGACTTCGCAAAATTAGCTTCAGCAAACTCATTTTTCACAAATTGCTCAGCCAGAATATGAAGATGTTGTTTTGTATTTGTCAAAGCATCATTGAGATCTTCTGCAATACTTAGTATGTCCTTTGCATAGTTAATATTTAACGTATCTAAAGTTTTAGTAGCAATAGCTATTTTGCCACAGAAAACAGCAATTTTAGTAGGACTAGGACGTACAGATAGAATGCCTTGAATGGTCTTTCCATTTTTGGTTTGCTCATCTAACATTCCTTCACCAGTTAGAATCCAATCTGCATTTTTAATATGAGCATTAAAATTAGAAAGCTCTTTAACTAATTCAATACCAGAAATGAGTTCACCATTTAAAAAAGTTTTAGAAGCTACGCCCATTCCACCAGCTGCGCCACCACCTATAATTTCTTGCGTATTGATGTTAAAATAATCATCTAACACTTTAGAAAAATGTTGCATTCCATTTTCTAGGAGTTCAATATCGCTATCGGAAGCACCTTTTTGTTTTGCGTACACATAAGAAGCACCGTTAGATCCGTATAATGGATTGGTAACATCACAGGCAATTTTAAAATTGACTTCAAACAATTGAGTGTGGACATTCTCGGAAGTAATCTTTGTAATCTTAGGTAAATTTTTTCCAATAGGAACTACTTCATTTCCGCTTTCATCTAAAAGGCAATAACCCAAGGCTTTCGCCATTCCAATACCACAATCGTTGGTTGCACTTCCTCCCAAACCTAAAATGATGGTTTCAGCACCTTTGTTTATAGCATCTAAAATTAATTCTCCTGTTCCAAATGTACTCGCTTCTTTTACATTCAAATCGTTATGAACAATGGTCTTCATTCCAGAGGCCTCAGCCATTTCAATAAAAGCTGTTTTTGTACTTTCTGAATATAAATAGTTCGCATTTACGATAACACCATAGGCGTTTCGAACTTCTTTACTGATAAATTCACCTCCTAGGTAATGCTGAGCAATATCAATGGTTCCATCACCACCATCTGCTAAAGGCAATGAAATTACAGTTGCTTTAGGAAGTAGTTTTTGAAATGTACTTTCAAAAATATCACAAAACTCAAATGATGTAAGCGTGCCTTTAAATTTATCGGGTGCAATTACTATTTTCATAATGTTGCTTTTTAACTAAAAATGCTCGGAATTAGTAAACTAAAAATAAGAATTGCGATGAAAAATGTAAAAAGAATACCTGTTTCCAATGTCAAAATAGTTCTGAAATTAATTGAATATGCAACTCCTACTTTCTTTACAGGAATATGTTTTGTAAGCTTACTAGCCAATATGGCAAATACAACAGCAATTACAAAACCAGTTAAATTATACCATATCCAAAATAAATCAGGAATATGATGAATATTAATATTAGCAAGTGCCGTGTGTATGTTTTCAGATCCGCTATAAAAATGACCTTCATTAAATGCATACACGATTTCAGGAAGATATTTAAAAATTAAGTTGATGCTTACAGAGGTAATAATTGCGACATTCATTCCTATATGATTTACCTTTTTAAAGAAAATAGCAATGACAAAAGCTGCTAAAATGGGACCGTAAAATAAAGATGAAATAGAATTGATTAATTCAATAACAGTGCTTTGACTATTCCCAAATAAATAAGCTGCTAAAATACATACCGTTCCCCAGAATAAGACTAAGGCTTTAGAAACGAACATATATCTTTTTTCAGACATTGCATGTTTGTTGTTAAAAAAGTCTTCAATAGTTACAGCGCTTAATGAGTTAATAGTAGAACTTAAAGAAGACATTGCTGCCGACATAATTCCAATCATTAAAATACCAATAAGACCATTAGGTAAATATTTGGTAATAAAAACAGGAATCATTAAATCTGGCTTTATACCATTTCTAGCATATTCTGCGGGATAATGTGCTTTGGTAGTGGCGACAATACTCTCATAAAAGTCAGGAATATTGCTTACCAAATACCCAATAATCAATCCCATTACAGAGTATACAAAAACAACAGGAAAACGTAATAAACCATTAGCAACCAATAGCTTTTTTATCGAAGTACTATCTCTAGCAGAAAGTAAACGTTGTGCTTGTGTTTGATCGGTCCCGTAATAAGATAAATACAAGAAAAGTCCACCTAATAACATAGGAAAGAAACCATACTCTTCACCGCTATAAATTCCTAGGTTAGAAATATCAATAACCTGAAGTCGCTCCGGATTGAATCCTTGAAAAGGTCCTACATCTTGCAGCATACTATATCCAACTACTAAACAAATAATGAGTCCTAAAAATAGAATGATCATTTGTATAGCATCTCCCCAAACAACAGCTTTCATTCCGCCTTGATACGAATAAATTAGTGTTACAACACTTATGATAAGTAAGGTAAGATGAAAGCTAATACCTACTACTGCTTGAATAATTAACGCCATAGTAAAAACCATTACTCCTGTTCCTAAAGCTCTACTAATTTGAAAAACGACACTGATTAATTTTCTTGTAGATGATGAAAAACGTTTTTCTAAATATTCGTAGATACTTACAATACCAGATTTGTATAAAGGAGGAATAATGAAAAACATAATTCCAATCATGGCTAAAGGCACACCAAACTCGAAAGTAAGCCATTTCATACCACCTCCTTTTTTTAATCCTACAAAAGCAGGAGCAGAAATAAAACTAATGGCAGATAATTGTGTAGCCATTGTAGATAAACTCAACGGAAACCAGCCCAAACTTTTACCTCCTAAGAAATAATCTTTAGAAGTTTTATTTTCTTTAAAGAAATATCCCATTCCTATAAACGCAATGAGATAGATAATAATAAGTGTATAGTCGAGCCAGTTCATAAAGGTTGTTTTAGGGATGAAATCTTGTTGTTATTCGCTTAATAAATCTATTAAAAGTGCAGCACTCCAAGAAAAGTTATTTCCGCCATATCCTGCAGTATTGTTTTGGTGCATTTCTTTTCTGGCATCAAAGTACTCATAAAAACCATTTTTTTGAATGAGTTCTATAGAATCGTTTTTTACTCGTTCTGCAATCCTATCATAACCATACTTTTTTAAACCATGGTACAATAACCAGTTTAAATTAATCCATACAGGGCCTCTCCAATATTGTTTTGGCTTGTATCTTTCACTTGTAGGATCAAAAGAAGCACATAAATATTGATCTTCGTTTCCAAATTTTTCTAGTAAGGTAGTTACCAAAATATCAGCACGTTTTTTATCTGGAACTTGTGCAAACAATGGCGCAAAAGAAGAAGAAGTTACAAAACGAATCAATTTATTTTTCTTCAAATCATAATGACAGTATGCCCCTAACTCTTCGTCGTATAATTTGCTATTAAAACTTTGAATAGATTTTTCTGTATATGCTTGTAAAGTGGCAATTTTATCTTCATTCCCTCCTATTTTTTCGTACAAACGAATTAAGGATTGATTAGAGCCAATTAACATTGAGTTAAAAAGTGGATCTTGAATTAAAAATGGAGAAAACTCTGCAATTTTAGCATCGTCATAATTATATTTCTTTGCTACTTCAATAATATGTAAGTAATGATTGTACTCTTCATTACTTGGTCTTTGAGAAGCATCTACATGTGTGGTATCTCTACGCTCAAATGTATATTGAGGCGATTCCATAGTACTCCAAATATCGTCCCAAATAGGAGAATTGTCTGTACCAGATTCCCAATTATGATAAATATATGCCAAGCCTTCATTTAAAGGATCTCTGTATTTGTAGAAATACAAGCTGTATGTATACACAGCATCTATAGTAGTCTTTATAAAATCAAGAATTTCTTCTTTGTTTTCGGCAATTTCATACATGCGTTCTAAGGTAAATCCGAGTACATGTGGTTGCGTCATACCTGTAGTAGGTACATTATTATTGGCTAACGGGCTCAAGTTTGATTTATGAAAATCTGCACCTGGAAAATACGTATCGGTTTCATTATGAAAAATGATATGTGGTATAAATCCATTAGACCACTGAGAGTCGATAAGTGTTTTAATTTCCTTTTGGGCTTTTTCCATATCAAAATGAGCAAAACCAATTGCAATAAATCCAGAATCCCAGTTCCATTGGAAAGGATACAAACCTTTACAAGGAATGGTAAATCCTTTTTCTTGATAGTTGTTATTTAAAACTTCTTGAGCTTTAGAAATTAGTTCGTTATTTTTCATAAAAAAATTAATAAAAGAGAGCATTGACTTATCATATGAAGTTGATTGGGGAGTAAGTCAATGCTTTTAATTAGAAGGGGATTATTAACAAATTATACATTAAAAGTTAAAGGTTGCAGTTAAGAATAATCTTCTAGGTAAAATAGGTCTACCAAAGAAGAATTCTGCATCTCCAGCCTGATTTACATTTCTCGGGTCACCTTCAGTTACCCCATCTGTATCCAATAAATTAAATACAGAGAACCCTAAACGAAGGTTGTCTTTTTCCTCATTTAAATCCATAGTATACCCTGCACCAATTCTTACAATTGAAATAGGATCTAATTCAACAAGGTTGTTATCTGCTGCAAATTTGCTTCCAGTGTAGTTTAAAGATAAAACACCGTCTACTTTCTTATTATCAAAATGCAAGCCTAATGAAGTTATAAAATTAGGTTGTCTTGCTAGTTTATTCCCTTCGTTTATAGTAGTGCTAGCACCAGTTACCAAATCTTGATCTACATTTTTCGTAATCTCGTGTTCTTGGTACGTTAGTGTCCCTCTAAAACTCAAGTTTTCTACAAACTTATAATCCCAGTTAGCCTCTATACCTACTGTTGCTGTATTTTGATCAGACCTTGTTAAGTCTACCAATTGTCCTCCACTAAAACCTTGTGTAATTCTAATACGATCGCTTAAACCTACATAGTATGCTGCAAGAGATCCTGAAAGTTTTTCGCTTCCGTATTTTGCTCCTGCTTCAAACTGTATAATTTGTTCAGAATCGTATTTGCTATTTGTTACTCCTGTTGAGATGGGTGCAAAACCTCTTAATTGCGGAAAGAAGTATCCTTTAGAAAAGTTAGCATATAAGTTTACTTTTTCACTTACTTCATATAAACCTGCTAAAGAAACAGCCCAATCTGTTGCAGAAACCGCTGCTCTTGTAAAAGTACCGTCTGCATATCTTACATTGGCCAACTCAGGAGTTAACTCAGGGTTGTCGTACACTTGTTCTTCTGTAATGCTTCCATTATTAAATACACCATCTGTAGATTCTATACGGAAACCAATATCAAAACGCCACTTATCAAATACCATTTCATCTGTTAGGTAAACGGCACTTCTATTTTGTGATAAGAATCTATTAGCAGTCATACCAATTCTATTGTATAAACCACCTTGAGAATAAATTACATTATTACCTCCTGCATCTGTATAACTTAAGTTAATCAACTTAGGATTGTTGTTAAATTCAGAAAGTACACGATATTGAAAGTTTACATCTTCTGCTTCTGTTCTAGCTAAAAAAGTACCTAAAGTAATAGAGTGGCTTCCATTATCTGTAGTAATTTTTTTAACTAAAGCTAATTCTCCAGCATAATCTGTCATGGGTCTTAAACGATCTATGTGTAAATTATCAAGTACTAAATCGTTACCATTAACAGTTTCTGTACTTCCTTGATAAGTTGCTACAAAACTTGTGTTTCCTGGTGCTACGTTATTTACATATTCGTTTAACGTAATTGGATTGTTGTTAGCTCCATTTCCACCAATATATAACGCAAAATTATGTTCATATTCAGCAAAGCGAATTTTAGATTTCAACTTTAAGTCATCATTAAAATCATAATTAAAATCAGTAAGTACATAACCACCTTTAGTAGATACACCATCTTCAATAGGACTTTCGTAAACTCCTCCTGGAGTTCTAAAGGAAACATTGGCTAATTCTCCAGAAAGTAATTGAAATACTTCTTCTCCATCGTTTCCATTTAATCTAGAACGTGTAGCTCCATCTAACGGTAATGGTAAGAAAAACTGTGCATTATCATTAATATATTGTCCATGAATGGTTATAGCACCTTTTTCAAACTTCTTTTTAATATTTCCTCTAAATTGAGCTCCTTTGGTAGGTAAACCTGTTACAATTGGTCCTTCGTCATATCTTACAAAACCAGTAAATGCATAGAAGGTGTTAGAATCTTCACCACCTAAACGACCACCTGTGTAGAAGTCTGTTTTTACACGCCCTTTATTAGCCCATTCAACGTTAATAATATTGTTTGCATCTGTATCGCCCGTTTTACTTGTATAATTTAGAATTCCAGCAACAGAACCTGCGCCGTATAATACAGCGGCACCACCGCGTACAAATTCAAAACCTTTAAATCCAATATCTGGTCTTGCATATACATCATGCGCAGATGAATTGAGACCAAACGTACTCATTAAAGGCATTCCATCGTATTGTAAAGGATTGAATACATATTGTCCGCCAGAAGGTAAACCTCTAACAAATACATTGGTTGCTGTTTCACCACCACCACCTTCTGCAGTAACCCCAGGTACGCTTCTAATAATATCTGCTTGGCTATTTGCAGAAAGTTTAGTGATTTCTTTTTGTTTTAACGAACTTATAGATAAAGGAGCGTTTTTTTGAGATCTAAATGTACTAGATGCTGTAAGTACTACTTCGTCTAAAACGTCTCCTCCTTCTTCTAAAATAATATCTTTTTGAAGAGTGTCACCATTTAGAGTGATTACTTCACTATAGGGATTGTATCCAAGAAATGAGGCTCTTAATGTTTGAGTTCCTGTTAAGGAAGTTACCAAGGTAAAGTTTCCGTCAAAATCTGTAGAAGCTCCTGCAGTAGTACCTTCAAGAATAACATTCACTCCAGGAATTGGCTCTCCTTGTTTGTCTTTTACTGTTCCTTTTATAGTTGTTTGCGCTATGGAAATAAAACCATAAAAAGACAGTAAGATTAGAAATGCTTTTTTCATGAAATTATGAATTAGTTTGTTATACTGTAAAATTATTGATAGATGTTTATTTTTTTTACGGTATTTTTACGAAAAGTTAATGCAAACGTTTGCGGGAACGTTTGCAATGTAAATTTAATGGAAATTTGTAATTGTATTTACTGAATGAAGAAAGAAACAACTACGTTAAAACAGATAGCTACGAGTCTAAATTTATCTATATCAACAGTTTCAAGGGCATTAAATAATCATGTAGATATAAGTGACGAGACCAAACGTAAGGTAAAAAGAGAAGCAGAAAGATTACATTATGTACCTAATATTCTCGCAAAAGGTTTTCGGAAACATAAAACAAATATTATTGGAATTATAGTTCCTAGTGTAGCGCATTCTTTTACGGCAACTATTTTAAAAGGAATTTTGTTAGAAGCAGAAAAAACAAACTATACTACCATTATTACAGAAACAAATAATAATCCCGCAAAAGAAAAGGAAGTATTACATACCATGTTACAATTTGGTGTGGAGGGGATTTTAATGGCACTATCAAAACACACTAGGGATATTAGCCCTATGTTACATGCTCTAAAAAAGAGACCGTTAATTTTGTTCGATAAAGTTTCTAGTAAAATACCATGTACTCAAATTGTAATAAACGAAGTTGCAGCAGCAGCAAATGCTGTAGAGCATTTAATAAACATAGGAAAAAAACGAATTGCAATTATTAAAGAACGAGAAGATTCGTATAATTCTGAAAAGCGGTATGAAGGTTATTTACAGGCATTACAAAAGCACAATATTCCTATTGATGAAGATTTGATATTAAGTACAGATGACTCTTCTATAAACGAAGGAAAAAGATTGGCAAGAGAGTTACTTTGTTTAAAAGAACGTCCAGATGCTATTTTTTGTATTACGGATGCTTTTGCTATTGGTGTGATAAAAACATTGAAGAAGTTTAAAATAACAGTTCCAGATGAGGTCGCTGTGGTTGGATTTAGTAATTCTGCACATTCAACAATTATAGAACCCAATTTAACCACAGTAAATCAGCCAGGAAATAGAATTGGAAAGTTGGCAATGCAGCACATGATTAAAGAAATAGACTCAAATGAAGAGTCGTTTTCAAGTAAGTCTATTGAAATTAAAACAAACTTAATTATTAGAGCTTCTACGTTCTTGTAGTGTAGAATTATTTAATTGATTAATAAGTTGCTCGTAGTCTTCTAAATACAATTCTCTCATACTTTCTACATATGGACGCTGATTTACATAACCATCTTTGTAGTCTTTTAATGCATCATTTGCTAATTGTTTAGCTTCTTTTAGTTTTCCTTGTTGTTTATAAATTAGAGCTAAATAATATTTCCCATCTCCATAAGTATTGTAAGAATACTGCAAGAGCAAGTTAAAGTTTTCTATTGCTTTGTCAAAATCTTGTAGCTCATAATACACAATTCCTTTGTATAAGTATGTAGTTACTTCTATAAGGTCAACACCAAAATTTTCCGTTTCTTCTGCAATATATTTATCGAACGACTGTATAGCATTGTTGTATTCTTTCAATCCTAAATAAGCAATTCCTTTCCAATAATCAACACTATGTCCTTGCGGAGCATCTGTAAAATTAGGAGTCAATGCATTTACAGCATCAAAATCTTCAATTGCTTT
Organism: Tenacibaculum amylolyticum; assembly: GCF_964511145.1. NCBI lineage: Bacteria > Pseudomonadati > Bacteroidota > Flavobacteriia > Flavobacteriales > Flavobacteriaceae > Tenacibaculum > Tenacibaculum amylolyticum. The sequence goes on along the minus strand of NZ_CAZEFZ010000076.1, from coordinate 340,551 downwards.
TCTATAATCTCTGTAAAACCATAGGTAGTTGTAACCTCTGTAGCCTTGCCAAACTTCGGGGTTTAATGCTACGGCTTTGTCTATATACTTTTTCCAAATATGTGGTATTCCCCTTTTGAGGTAAGTTACAGAAAGCTCTCGCCAATATTCAGCATTTGTAGAATCTAATTCAAGAGCGTATGCAAAAGCATTCATGTGTTCTGGTTTTCCTTGGTAAAAGCTAAAACCAAAATTAGCTGCTTTTTCTATTTTTTCCTTTTTTGTTTCACAACTCACTAAAAAAAGAATAAGCAGTAAGCTAAGGTATAATCTCTGTAATGTTTCCATTTTCTATTTTATATGATATGTACATGTAACTATCTCTTTTTTTCCCACTAACAACATTTGGATTCCATTTTTTTAATTGAGTAGTTAGCTTGAAAAGTTGGTCTACTAAATCTTTGTTGAATTCTTTAGGTTCTAAATTAAGATTGTTTTCATGTATTATATAGCAACCTGCTTCACCTTTGCAATTAATTATAAAACGGATGTGTAAGTATCCTGACTCGTTATAAGATTTATTTTTATAATTTGATAAAATGAATTTACGCAACCCATTTTTTCCTTCGCTGTATGTAGCCCGTTCAGGATTATAATAATCAAACATTATCGTGCTACAGGTTTCAAAACCTTCAGAAAGCAATGCTTTTTCTGAATCAATATAAGCAACTCTTTCTGTAAATTTATTTTTTGAAGGAACATATTTTGGGTTAGATAAATAAAAAAACCTCGCAAAAAATAAGAGAAGAATTCCTATGGAGTAGAGAACTATTTTTAGAATTTTTCTGTTTTTCATTGATTAAATGTAATGAAAACGCAATGTTTTACTACATGTGTATTTCTGAAAGTATAAGTTTAATGTACAAACAGGAAGAAAGAATGTATGTACTACTAATCGATACAAGTTTTCATTTCGTCTATTTTTTGATTAAAAAGAAGGAATCTATTACTAACTTATACATATGTTTAGGAGGATTTTGGGAGCGATATATATTATTGGGGGAGGGATTTTACTTTTCTCGCCAGGCATTAAAAGTGAAATGTTTGAAATAATAGGATTAGGTAGAGATACCGCTGTATTTGAAATGGAAACAATGGCTTTTATAACGATAAACTTTTTGTCGTATACAGTTATTCTATTTTTATTATACAGAGGAATAAAACTCTTTACAGATAAAAAGGGAGTTGTTAATAAGGATTCTTTGTTATAATTCTATATCCAAAAGTACTTTTAATTGTTGCTTACCTTTAGCAGTAAGGGTAAGTGATCTAGAGTTTTTGTGCTTTCTAAACCAATCTTCTTGAAGCATAAAGTAAAAAAAAGCATCACCTAGTGCACCAGCTAAATGATATTTTCGTTCACTCCAGTCTAAGCAAGGATGAGCAAAAGAGCGTTTTTGTTGCTGAAGTATTTCTACTTGAATTCCTAATTTAGTAAACCACTGTATTCCAAAATCACTTAATACAAAATTTTCATTTTCTAAAGAAATAATTCCTTTAGCGCATAATGCATTGGTAATTTTTACACCAACTTCGCCCGCTAAATGATGATAGCAAGTTCTGGCATATGTAAAAGAAGATGCTTTAGGTTGTTTTATTTGTTTATAATCTTTTTGTAAAGACAGTAAACTTGCCATAGACTCTATTACTTGTGCAACTTCTGGAGAACTAAATTTATAATACCGATGTCTTCCTTGTTTGGCAACTGAAAGTATGTTTTTTTGTAATAGTTTCGCTAAATGATTACTAGCTGATTGTAAAGAAATTTCAGCACAATTAGCTAATTCTGTGGCAGTATAAGCTCTCCCATCTAATAAATTCCATAACATAATGGCTCTTGCTTTATCTCCTATCAAAGCAGCAATTTCACTAAAATCGTGTTCTAAATTTTCCATACGCTAGTCCCAGATTAGAGGTCGTTGATGTTGTAGAGTTCTCAGATAAGCTAAAAGTTGTCCAGTATGAACGGCTTCATGATATACCATTCTATTCAAATAGTCGCCTAAAGTCTTTACCTGGTTTACTTCACTTCTTCGGATAATAATATTCTGTAAATCTATATTTTTTAAAGATGCAATCATATTGTAAAAGGCTAATTGATATGGTTTTGAAAATAAAATCTCATCATTAATATTGGTAAAAGGTAAATCATTCCATGGAGAAACATACGAACCTAAATTACCTCTATTTTTAATAATTGTATGAAATAAATGTTCTGCTTCTAGTACATGTCTCACCATTTCAATACAACTCATAGCATCTAGATCGGGCTTCCAATGTAAAAATTCAGAAGGAATTCCTTTCCATAAGTTAACACTTCTTCGTCTAGTTTCTTTAAAATTTAATAAAACTATTTCTGTCGCTTTCATTATCTAGGTTTTTAGCAAAACTAGAGATGCGTTTTGAGGAATACTTCATTTTAAAATGAAGTATAAAAAAATCCCATTTCTAAATAAAAATGGGATTTTGAATATTATATGTTGAAGAAGACTATGCTTCTTGTTCTTGAATATCTAATTGAATACTCAATTCTTGTAATTGTGCATTATCAATCGTAGCAGGTGCATCAATCATTACATCTCTACCAGAATTATTTTTAGGGAAAGCAATAAAATCACGAATCGTTTCTTGTCCACCTAAAATTGCTACTAATCTATCTAAACCAAAAGCTAAACCTCCATGTGGTGGTGCTCCATATTCAAAAGCATCCATTAAGAAACCAAACTGAGCTCTTGCTTCTTCTTCAGTAAACCCTAAATGCTTAAACATAATAGCTTGTGTTTCCTTATCGTGAATACGAATAGATCCACCTCCAATTTCGTTTCCGTTTAAAACCAAATCGTATGCATTTGCTTTTACAGCTCCTGGATCTGTATCTAATAATTCAATTTGACCAGGCTTTGGTGATGTAAATGGATGGTGCATTGCATGGTAATGTCCTGTTTCCTCATCAAGCTCTAATAATGGGAAATCTACAACCCATAATGGAGCAAATTCATCTGGTTTACGTAAACCTAAACGCTCTGCCATTTCCATACGTAAGGCACTTAATTGTGCACGTACTTTATTGGTGTTTCCAGATAATACACAAATTAAATCTCCTGGTTTTGCGCCAGTAACTTCAGCCCATTTAGCTAAATCTTCTTGATCGTAGAATTTATCTACAGATGATTTAAAACTTCCGTCTTCATTACACTTTACATATACCATTCCTAAAGCTCCTACTTGCGGACGCTTTACCCAGTCTATTAACTTATCTATTTCTTTTCTAGTGTAAGAAGCTGCACCTGGAACCGCAATTCCAACTACTAACTCAGCACTGTTAAATACTTTAAAATCTTTGTGTTGTGCTACTTCGTTTAACTCACCAAACTCCATTCCAAAACGAATATCAGGTTTGTCGTTTCCATATAAACGCATAGCATCGTCGTATTGCATTCTTGGGAATTTAGCTACGTCAACACCATTAATTTCTTTTAATAAATGACGGGTCATTCCTTCAAATACTTCTAAAATATCTTCTTGCTCTACAAAAGACATTTCGCAGTCTATTTGTGTAAACTCAGGCTGACGATCGGCACGTAAATCTTCGTCTCTAAAACATTTTACAATTTGGAAGTATTTATCAATTCCTCCTACCATTAATAACTGTTTAAAAGTTTGAGGCGATTGTGGTAATGCATAAAACTGTCCAGCATTCATACGAGAAGGTACTAAGAAATCACGTGCACCTTCTGGAGTAGATTTAATTAAATATGGAGTTTCTACATCAATAAACCCTTTGTCTGATAAATATTTACGAACTTCCATCGATACTTTGTGACGGAATAATAAACTGTCTTTTACAGGATTACGACGAATATCTAAATAACGATATTTCATTCGAATATCCTCTCCTCCATCAGTTTCATTTTCAATAGTAAACGGTGGTAATTTAGCTTCGTTTAAAATGGTTAATTCAGAAACCAAAACTTCAATATCTCCTGTAGGAATATTTGGGTTTTTAGATTGACGTTCGATCACAGTTCCTTTTATCTGAACTACAAACTCTCTACCTAACGTTTTTGCTTTTTCAATAATCTCTTTTGGTGTACGCTCCTCATCAAAAATTAACTGAGTAATTCCATAACGGTCTCGTAAATCAACCCAAATCATAAAACCTTTATCTCTTGATTTTTGAACCCAACCAGCTAGGGTAACCTCAGTATTTATATGCGATGCTCTTAACTCACCGCAAGAATGCGATCTGTACATTTTTTGATAATTTTTAGATGGCAAATTTAACTATAATTGTTAGTTTGTGAAAAATTACTGTAAGTTAGTTTTTAAGGGGGTAAATCAATTACTTTGTATAGATAAACAGATACAAAATGATATTACAAAAATTCAAAGATAAATTACAAAACAATCCTACAAATATTGATTTTTCAGAAACAATGAAAGTAATAGAAGTATTATATGAATTCACACCTTCTGCGTTTGTAAATGGAGATATAAAGAACGAAGTAGGTCAAAATCAAGGTTCTTGTAAAGTGTTTTCATTTGCTATAAAAGAAGGTTTGACAAAAGAGGAAACCTTGGCTTGTTTTGGGCAATATTATTTTAAAGATGTATTAGAAAACCCAGAAGGAAATGATCATCAAAATATTCGTAATTTTATAAAAACAGGATTTGAAGGATTGTCTTTTGAAAAAGAAGCGCTTATTAAAAAGTAATTGATATACGAAATATGTACAACGTTCCGATATACAAAGAAACTGATCAACAAGTTATATTCGACTTTTTAAAAGAGTATCCTTTTGCTTTCATTACTGGAGTAGGTTCAGATGGAAGACCAGTGGCTACTCAAATTCCATTTTTGGTAGAAGATAGAGACGATGGTTTATATGTAGTTGGACATGTGATGAAAAATACAGATCATTGTAAAGCATTTAAAGAAAATCCAGATGTTTTAATAGTGTTTTCTGGTCCACAAGGGTATGTAAGTGCTTCTTGGTGCGCAAATCCGCACAAAGGATCTACTTGGAATTATATGAGTGTACATATTAAAGGAAAAGTACATTTCTTTGAAGGGGAAAAATTAGTTACTTTTATGAAACGTTTTACATTAATTCATGAAGAAGGAAATACAAACTCACCTACGATTTACGATAATTTATCTAACGACTATACAGAAAAATGGATGCCGCATATTGTGGGAATAGAAATTAAAGCAGATAAATTAGATACCGTTTTCAAATTAAGTCAAGGACTAGATAAAGAAAGTTATGCAAATGTAATTACTCAATTAGAGCAGCGAGGAAATACAAAGTTGGCATTTGAAATGAAAAAAAGAATTAAATAATTGATTTCTAAAAAACTTGATTATACCGTATTAATAATAGCAGTACTCATTTTTCTGTTATTACAATTACCCCATTTTGGACAAATACAATATCCTTTTCGATTATTGGGAACTTGGTTTCATGAAATGGGTCATGGATTAACGGCTTTGTTTATTGGTGGAGATTTTAAGTATTTAGAAATTTATGAAAATGGAGGTGGTGTGGCTTATTTTACACTTACAAACAAATTTATATCTATTCCATCAGGTAAAGCATTAGCTGCTGCAGGAGGATTATTAGGTCCAGCAATAGCAGGTGCAACACTAATTATTTCAGCAAAATCTACAAAATATGCTGCAATATTATTAAGAATACTCACGGCAGTTATTATAATATCCTTATTACTTTGGATTCGCTCTTTTTGGGGAATAATTGTTTTAGGAGCATTTGCTATTTTCTTTATAGGAGTTACGTTTCTAAAAAATAAAAAAGTAGAGGTAATTACAGTTTTATTCCTCGGACTTCAGTCTATTTTGAGTACTTATTTACAAATAGATTACTTGTTTACGAAACAATTTGAAAGAAATGGAACCATTCATATTTCAGATACACAGGCAATCGCAGAAAACAGTTTTGGAACCTATTGGATGTGGGGAACTTTTATTTTATTAATTAGTGCTTTTATGCTATGGAAAAGTATTCGTTTTTATTTTAAAAGATGAAAGTAGCTATAGCTTGTTGTTTTTTAATTTTAAAAAATAATCATTTGCAGCTTTCTTAACTTTAGGAGCTAAAATTAAGGTAGATATAACTGTAGGAATAGCCATTAAAGCATAGCCGCTATCTATTAAATTAATGACAAAATCAAGTTTAATTACTGAAGCAATTACAATGGTTATAATGTATATGTAGTTGTAATATTTTCCAGTTTTAGTATTGGTTAAAAAACTTAAGCAAGAATATCCATAAAAAGAATATGTAAACAATGTAGAAAATGCAAAAATCAACACACAAATAGTTAAAATAACGCTTCCTAATCCATAAGGTAAAACATTGTCAAAAGAAGAAAGAGTTAGTGAAATTCCATTACCTTCGAAATTTTGCCACACTCCAGATGCAAGTATAGCTAATGCCGTTAATGTGCAAACTAATAACGTATCAATAGCAGGTCCTAACATGGCCACCAAACCTTCACGAATAGGCTCGTTTGTTTTTGCAGTTCCATGCATCATTGGAGCGGTACCAATACCAGCTTCATTAGAAAAAGCAGCTCTTTTGATTCCTGTAATAATTACCGTTCCTAGTGCGCCACCTAAAACAGCACGTCCCGAAGAAGCATCATCAAAAATTAAAGAAAAAATAGTAGGGATTTGATCAAACTTTAAAAATAAGATGGTTAATACAGTAACAAGGTAAATAACAACCATCATTGGAACCATCTTAGCAGCTACTTTTCCAATTCTTTTAATACCACCAAAAATAACGAGTGAAGTAATAATTGCAATTGTAATTCCTAAAAGAAATTTAGAAGTTAAAACATTACTTTCTTTTACTTGAAAAACATCAATTAATGTTTGGGTAAGTTGATTTGCTTGAAAAGCAGGTAACGTACCAATCAATCCTGCAGCTGCAAAGAAAATAGCCAAAGGTTTCCATTGTTTTCCTAAACCTTCAGTAATTACATACATAGGACCTCCTTTAATATTACCTTCTTCATCTTTACCTCTATACATAATAGCCAAACTACAAGTAAAAAACTTTGTTGCCATACCTACAAAAGCACTCATCCACATCCAAAAAATAGCGCCTGGACCTCCAGTAGCAATTGCAATAGCAACACCACTAATATTTCCCATTCCTACGGTTGCAGCAATTGCAGATGATAAAGCTTCATAATGCGATAAATCTCCTGGAGAATTGTGTTTGTCGTATTTTCCTCTTAAAATATTTACAGCATGCCCTAAATATCGAAAAGGAACAAGTCCAGAATAAACAAAAAGAAAAAAGCCGCCACCAATTAATAAGATTAATAAAGGAATTCCCCAAATCCAAGAGGAAAATTGTGCCACCGCATCATGTAGGTTTAAAAATATCATACTCAAAAATATGAAATACAGAAGCTAGAACAAGTTAAATGAAGTTTGTTTTTTACAAGTAAAGTAATTTAAATAGCATAGATAGTATTCTGATATTTAAAAAAGAGCATAAAAAAACATCTTAACTAAAATTACACAGGGATAATGAAATTAAGACGCCTTTAGAAATTAGGGATTATATCAGCAAGATAATTGTAAAGTCTGATTTGAGTAGATAGCTGTCGTTCAAATGTGTTTTTTGTTCGACGAACTGTCATAGAATTACGTTAAATTGTAGTGTTTTAATCGATAAAATACTGTGTTTTTTTACTAGTGTTAAAGTTGATGTGTAGATAGTAGTCTTGAAACTAGTGATTTAATAATTTTATTTAACTTTTTTAATGTTTATTGCTATGAATAATGGTTATAAACTAAGCGGTAGTCTGTTAAAAATTTACCAGTGTTAAAGTAATGCTAAATTAACAGAATGTTTGCATATACTTCATTGAAAATATACTTTTGGCGCCCTATTTAATAAAAGTATAGTAGTTATTGTGGTTTTTTCGAAAAAATATGAAGTCGAAGAAATCAACCAAATTTAAACCCTTTAAAAAATGAAAAACAGTTACTATGGAAGACTCTTTCTTCCAGTAGCGTTTGTGCTTTTTTCCCTAAATGCAACAGCACAAACAAAGAAACAAGTAGAACAAATTCGTAATAAATACAATTTGTCAAAGCTTCAAACATTAGAAAAAGAATTATTAACAAAATCAACCTCCGATAAAAAAGAAGCATTTGCATTAGCAAATAGAAAAGGATGGAAGACAAAAATTACCACTAAAGACGGTCGTTTATTAGAGTTGCAAAAAGTAGTAAATGGAAAGCCTATTTATTATACAACTTTTAATGCAGATGCTGCTAGGTCTACAAGAACAAATCATTTAAATTCTGGTGGATCATTAGGATTAGATCTAAACGGACAAGGTATGACTGCACACGTATGGGATGGAGGAATTGCTAGAGCCTCTCATCAAGAATACGATGGAGCGGGAGGAAGAAATCGTTTTTCTGTAGGAGATAATAGTAATTCTTTAGATTCGCATGCTGCGCACGTTACAGGTACTATCATTTCATCAGGTGTAGAAGCAAGAGCAAAAGGAATGGCTCCTTATGCAAGAGCTGTAGGTTATGATTGGACTAGCGATAAAGCAGAGGCTACAGCAGCAACAGGAAATGGAATGTTAGTTTCAAATCACTCTTATGGATTCTCTTTTAGAAATCCAGACACAGGTCAAGTATGGTTACCTCAATACTTTTTTGGAGGATACATAGAAGAATCTCGTGCTTGGGATGAAATAATGTTTAATGCTCCTAATTACTTAATGGTAGTTGCAGCGGGTAACGATGGTAGAGACGATGCTGCAAATGCTAATCCTACAGGAGGAAGAGGATGGGACAAATTAACAGGACATTCAACTTCTAAAAATAACTTAGTGGTAGCAAATGCTCAAGATGCTAATGTTGATGCTAATGGTAATTTAATTGCCGTAGTAATTAACTCAAGTAGTAGTGAGGGGCCAACAGATGATATGCGTATCAAACCAGATATTACGGGTAACGGAACTAATGTATATTCTACTTACCAAAATAGTAATACTGCTTATGCAACTATTACAGGTACTTCTATGGCTTCACCTAATGTAGCTGGTTCGTTATTATTATTACAACAACATAATAATAATACTCATAATGCTTTTATGAGAGCAGCTACACTAAAAGGTTTAGCGTTACATACTGCAGATGATGCAGGTGCTGCTGGTCCGGATGCTGTTTTTGGTTGGGGACTGTTAAATGCTAAAAAAGCAGCTCAAACTATTACTAATAGAGGAACTCAATCTAGAATTGAAGAGTTAACATTAAATGGAGGAGATTCTTACTCAATTGAAGTTGATTCAGATGGAACTAGTCCACTTTTAGCTTCAATTTCATGGACAGATAGACCTGGTACAGCTATTACAGAAGCTACAGCTGCAAATGCTGCAAATGCTGTATTAGTAAATGATTTAGATATAAGAATTACAAAAGATGGAAATACATACATGCCTTATGAATTAACTAGCCCTACAACTAGTGCAAGACGAGATAATAATGTAGATCCATATGAAAGAGTTGATATTTCAAATGCATCAGGAAGATATACAATTACAGTAACACACAAAGGAAATTTAACTGGCGGAAGTCAAAATTTCTCATTAATAGTTACTGGTTTAGCAGGAGGAGCACCGGTTGCTGCTAATCCTTGCGATGGAGGAGCAACTTTAACTGCAAATAATGGTTCTTTTGCAGATGGAAGTGGAAATAGTAACTACGCAGATAATAGAAACTGTACTTGGTTAATTAGACCAGAAAATGGAGGTACAGTAACGTTAAACTTTGACAGTTTTAATACTGAAAGTGGTTACGATTTTGTAAGAGTTTACGACGGAGCGAATGATAGCGCAACTGAATTAGGAGAGTTTTCTGGTACATCTAGACCAGCAGCTGTAACATCTACGGGTAATGCAATGTATGTTAAGTTTACATCTGACGGTTCTATAAACGCAGCAGGATGGTCTGCAAGTTATACATCTACAGTAGCAAATGTAGATACGCAAGCGCCTTCAGTACCTACTAATGTTACGGCTACTGAAATAACGCAAACCACAGCAACACTTAGTTGGACAGCTTCTACAGATAATGTTGGAGTTACTGGTTATGATATTTACCGAGGAACAAGTAATCTAGGCTCTAGAGAAGGTACTACAGTTGATCTTACAGGATTGGTTGCAGATAGAAGTTATACATTCTCAATTAGAGCAAAAGATGCAGCTGGAAATGAATCAGCAGGAGGTTCTGTAACATTTAGGACTCTAGCAGTTACACCACCAGCATCAGATCCTTGTGATGGAGGAGCAACTTTAACAGCAGATAGTGGTTCATTTACAGATGGTAGTGGAAATAGCAACTATGCAGATAATAGAAATTGTTCATGGTTAATTAGACCTTCAAACGGAGGAACAGTTACTTTAAGTTTTGATAGCTTTAATACAGAAAGAAATTATGATGAAGTAACAGTATATGATGGAGCAAATGCTAATGCAAGAGAATTAGGAAGTTTTTCAGGAACTTCAATACCAGCTGCAGTAACTTCTACAGGAAATACATTATTTGTTAAGTTTACATCAGATGGTTCTGTTAATGCAGCAGGATGGTCAGCAAGTTATGTGTCAAATGAAGTAGCAGCAGGTGATCCTTGTGATGGAGGAGTAACATTAACGGCAAATAATGGTTCTTTTACAGATGGTAGTGCAACTAGCAGTAACTATACTAATAACAGAAACTGTACTTGGTTAATTAGACCAACAAGCGGAAACAGAGTAACTTTAAACTTTAGTCGTTTCAATACAGAAAATCGTTACGATGTTGTAACAGTTTTCGATGGAACAGATGCCAATGCAAGAGAATTAGGAAGTTTTTCAGGAGCTTCAGTACCAGCAGCGATAACTTCTACAGGTGGAGCGATGTTCGTAAGATTTACATCAGATAGATCTGTAACAAGTACAGGATGGGCAGCAAGTTATACAACAGCAGCATCAAATTCTGAGTTTAATACATCTGCTAGTAACGAATTATTTGAAAACGTAACAGTATATCCAAACCCAGTTGAAGGAAATACGTTATTTGTAAGAGCTTTAGGAATTGATAAAGCAACTTATAGAGTACTAAATACTTTAGGACAAGCAGTTCAAAAAGGAGATTTAAAAGAAGAAATAAATGTTTCTATTTTAGAATCTGGTATTTATGTACTTGAAGTAAATAACGGAGAGAAAACTTTAACAAAAAAGTTTATTAAGAAGTAATCCCAATTACACAATAACTACTAATAAGCTCGGGCATTTTGCTCGGGCTTTTTTATAATTTTTATATTTTAAAATTACTAAAAACACTACTTCAATTTACAAAATACTCATTGCTTTTACAGCACTTTATTTAGTTATGGTTAATGATAAAATTGAGAGGTTAATTGTTTAGAACAACAATTATTTCTGAAGTGATATTTAAAGTAAAAATAACATAAAATTAACATTTTGTTTGCATTTAATGTGTAATAAATATATTTTTGGCGACCATTTTAATAAACCTAAAGTAGTTATTATGATTTTTTCGTAAAATCGTGAAGTTGAAAAAATCAAACAAATTAAAAAAGTCAAACCCTTAACAAAATGAAAAAAATTACCCTATCCCTTCTGGGGCTTTTGTTTGCAGGAACCGTTGGTTATGCACAACATAAGGTCGAAACCGTAAAACGAGATTGTGCAGCGCATGACATTTTAGAACAAAAAATGGCAAGCAACCCAGCTTTAAAAGAGCGCATGCATAAAATGGAGGAAGAGACCAAGAAAAAAATGCTGGAAATGGCAAACACACATCGTAGAATCGAAGGTAACGTTTACCAAATTCCAGTAGTAGTACATATATTATATACAAACAGTACGAATAATATTAGTGACGCTCAAATTCAAAGTCAATTAGATGTTTTAAATGCAGATTTCCGTAGAACAAATGCAGATAGAACAAATAGATGGCCACAAGCGGCAGACTCAGAAATAGAATTTTATTTAGCACAAGTAGATCCTAATGGTAATCCAACTACAGGGATAACAAGAACTCGAGTAAACACATCTACTTGGACACAAAGAGAAATCATGAAGCGTTCTGCTACAGGAGGAGTCGATGCTTGGGATACAACGGAATATTTAAATATGTGGGTTGTAGACAATATGAGTTTTGGAGGTCGTACAATTTTAGGATATGCACAATTCCCTTGGGATAACGATAGAGTGCATGATGGAGTTGTAATGGCAGATCAATACTTTGGAAACACAGGTACTGCACAAGCACCATTTGATGGAGGTAGAACAACTACACACGAAGTAGGACACTACTTAGGATTACGTCATATTTGGGGTGATAGCAGTAATTGTGCTGACGATGATGGTATCGACGATACTCCTAGATCTAATCAAGCAACTAGTGGTTGTGGAGTTGGAAAAGAAACATGTGGTTCACCAGATATGACGGAGAATTATATGGATTATTCAAATGATAATTGTTTAAACTTATTTACAACAGGACAACGTAATAAAATGCGTACCTATTTACAAGCTGGAGGTTCTAGACGTGCATTAGCATTATCTGACAAAACTGGAAATGGTGGCGGTGGAAACCCACCTGCAGCAGATCCTTGTAATGGAGGTGTAACATTAACTGCAAATACAGGTTCTTTCGCAGATGGTAGTGGAAATAGTAACTATGCAGATAATAGAAACTGTACTTGGTTAATTAGACCAGAAAACGGAGGAAGAGTAACATTAAACTTTACTAGCTTTAATACAGAAAACAATTACGATTTTGTAACTGTTTACGACGGAGCAAATGATAGCGCAACTCAATTAGGACGTTTTTCTGGGACTTCTAGACCAGCTGCTGTAACTTCTACAGGAAGTGCAATGTATGTTAAATTTACTTCAGATGGTTCTGTAAATGCAGCAGGATGGGCAGCTAGTTATACATCAGCAACAAATACTGCAGATACACAAGCACCATCTAGACCAACAAATGTTAGTGCTTCAAATGTTACACAAACAACAGCAACACTTAGCTGGACAGCTTCTACAGATAATGTTGGAGTTACAGAGTATGATATTTACCAAGGTAGTAATAACTTAGGATCTAGAACAAGTACTTCAGTTAACCTTACAGGATTAACAGCTAATACAAGTTATACATTCTCTATTAGAGCGAAAGATGCAGCAGGAAACGAATCAGCAGCAGGGTCAGTTACATTTAGAACTGCAACAACTACTCCACCAGTATCAGATGCTTGTAATGGAGGTGCAACTTTAACAGCAAATACAGGTTCGTTTGCAGATGGTAGTGGAAGTAGTAACTATGCAGATAATAGAAATTGTTCATGGTTAATCAGACCTTCTAACGGAGGAACTGTAACATTAAATTTCGATAGTTTTAATACAGAAAGTGGTTATGATTTCGTAACAGTATATGATGGAGCTAATGCAAATGCAACTCAATTAGGACGTTTTTCAGGAACATCTAGACCAAGCGCAGTGACTTCTACAGGTAATGCATTATTTGTAAGATTTACTTCAGATGGTTCTGTAAATGCAGCAGGGTGGTCTGCTAGTTATACATCTAATGTAGCATCATCTTCTGACCCTTGCAATGGAGGAGCTACATTAACAGCAAATAGTGGTTCATTTGTAGACGGTAGTGGAAACAGCAACTATGAAAATAATAGAGATTGTACATGGTTAATCAGACCTTCAAATGGAGGAAGAGTAACATTAAACTTTAGCAGTTTCAATACAGAAAGTGGTTATGACTTCGTAACTGTTTACGACGGTGCAACTACAAGTGCAAGACAAATTGGACGTTTTTCTGGAACATCTAGACCAAGTGCTGTAACTTCTACAGGTGGAGTAATGTTAGTAAGATTTACATCAGATACTTCGGTAACAAGAGCAGGATGGGCTGCTAGCTATACATCATCATCGAGTACAAGAGAAGATCTTTCAGGAACGAATGGTTTATTAGAAGTAGCTGTATATCCAAACCCAGTTGAAGGAAATACGTTATTTGTAAAAGCTTTAGGAATTAATAAAGCAACATTTAGAGTACTAAATACTTTAGGACAAACTGTTCAAAATGGCGATTTAAAGGAGGAAGTTAATGTTGCTACTTTAAAAGCTGGTATTTATTTACTTGAAATAAATGATGGAGACAGTACTGTAACTAAGAAGTTTATTAAGAGGTAATCTCAAAAAACATAATAACTACAGGTAAGCCCGAGCAAACTGCTCGGGCTTTTTTTGTAATCTTTTGAAGTGAGATTTAGACTGTTTATAAGAGTAAAAAGGAGTCTTAAAATTATGTTAGAATCCTTAAAATTTAAATGTATTACAGCGATCTGTGTTAAATTAGTCATTCAAACAACTAGATCTGTAAGTTATATCTAAAAACTAGACATAACTTTTAAGACCAAAACCAAATACAAATGAAAATTATATTTAGAGCTGCAATACTCGTTGTATCATTCATTGCTGTTGTTTCTTGTAAAACAGAAAAGAAACCAGTAGTAAAAGAACAAGAAACAGTAGAGGTAGTTGAAGAAAAACCAATAAGTAAAGGAGATTCCATAATTAATTTAGCGATTACTGCACACGGAGGAAATAAATATGATTCAGCATCATATAAATTCACGTTTAGAGATAAGGAATATACTTTTACAAATAACGAAGACAAATACAAATACACTGTAAAGAGAAATAAAGACAATCAAGAAATTGTAGATGTATTAGATAATGGAGCAATATCTAGAACAGTAAATGGTGAAACAACTGAACTCTCAGATAGAGATAAAGGAAGATATAAAGAATCTTTAAATTCTGTAATTTATTTTGCTACGTTACCTCATAAATTAAAAGATAAGGCCGTAAATAAGGAATATAAGGGCAAAACAACCATAAAAGGAGAAGAATATGATGTGGTAGAAATAACGTTCAATAAAGACGGAGGAGGAAAAGACTTTGATGATGAATATTACTATTGGATCAACACAAAAACACATGCAATAGATTATTTAGCCTATAACTATAGTGTAAATAATGGAGGAGTTCGATTTAGAAGTGCGTATAATAGAAGGGTAGTTGATGGAATTATCTTTCAGGATTATATAAATCATAAGGCAGAAGTTGGGACTCCATTAGCAGATTTACCTGCGTTATTTGAGAAAGGAGCATTAAAAGAAGTGTCAAAAATCAAAACAGAAAATATTATAAACTTAGCAACTCCATAAAAACAAGCTTATGTCATCAGTAATTAACATTAAAGAAAAATTTAATCTGTTTACAGACCAATGGTCACCAAAGAAAATAGCAGAATTAAATGGACAACAAATCTTATTAGCAAAGATTCAGGGAGAGTTTGTTTTTCATAAACATGATAATGAAGATGAATTATTTATGGTGATGAAAGGGCAGCTACAAATGGATTTAGAAGATTCTTCAGTAATTATAAATGAAGGAGAATTCTATATAGTTCCTAAGGGAGTATTACATAAACCAATAGCAAAAGAAGAAGTTCATCTTTTATTATTCGAACCACTTTCAACCAAACATACAGGAGATGTAATTGCTGATATTACGGTAGATACGTATGAGTCTATTTAGTTTGATAGTCAGTGTGTTATGTTTTTGGTGCAATTGGTCGATTCAAAAAGTCAATTGATCTACAGATAAACTACAAACATCGAATTTGTAAATAATTGTTTACGAAACGTTTGTAATTTTGCGCCGCTTATAAGTAATGAATAGTTTTAAAGAAAACTTAATCCCTAAGTAAAGTTTATACTTTCCTTTTTTTAAAACGAAATTTATTTAGTTAATAATCTTACCCTTTTACAAGCCCCAAATGTAAAAGGGTTTTTTTATGCTCTAAAGTTTGAGGTTTAATGTTGTTTTGTTCTGTAAATCATTGTTTTATTTGTGTTTTAGTTCAGTTTATCGATACTTTTTTGTAGTTAGGCTATACATGTAAAAAGACAGAACGAAAAATGAAATAAGAAAAAGGAAACCTATCGTAATTTCGCGCCGCAAATAAGTACAAAAACATAGTTTTAAAAATCTCATAATCCCCTAGAAAAGTATTCGCTTTTTATTTTTAAGACTTAAATTTATTTGGTTGATTAATATTCTAACCCTTTTACAAGCCCCAAATGTAGAAGGGTTTTTTTATGTGTAATTATTGAACTCATCTAACTTATGTAGCGGAAGTGTTTTTAAAAAGAATAAATAATGTCTAATAGACGTTTTATTGAACCCGTTAATCTACAGAAGAAAAACATAGATCGAAAAATAGGAAATACGAAGGTAAATAGATGGTACTTTTGGAGTGTAAGTAATAAGAAAAGTAGTTTTTAAAAAGATATAAATCCTGAATTAAAGTTTTCGTTTTTAAGATAAGATTTAGATTATTTGGTTAATAGTTTAACCCTTTTGTAGACCTAAATGCAAAAGGGTTTTTTTATGTTTAAATCGGTGCTTATTTCATGGTAATAACAGGTGTTGTAGGTGTAAAATGTATAGAACAATCGTTTTAAGGAAGCGATTAATCTAAAGAAATAGAAACTATATCGAAAAACGAAAGAAGAAAGTGTAAATAGTAAGTATTTTAAAATAGGTAATAATTAAGTAGTTTTAAAATTGAATCCCACATATTACTTTTTAAAACACAAGCCTCTTAGTTGGTAATTTGACCCTTTTACATGTTTATATGTAAAAGGGTTTTTTTTAGTTGTACACTAAAAAACAGTGCTATAGTATTTATAATAAATTGTATTTATAAATGGTGAAATCATATTATCGTTAGAAATAAACCATTAGTCTATAGAAGAGAATCACAGATCGAAAAACGGAAATTTAAAAAGCAATAGCATTGTACTTTTGAAGTGTAAATAGTAGTAAAGTAGTTTTAAAAAAATAAAATCCCTAATTAAAGTTTTCACTTTATTTTTTAAGACAAGATTTAGATTTATTTGGTTGATTAATAATAAGCCCTTTTGCAAACTCAAAATGTAGAAGGGTTTTTTTATGCCTCATTGTGAAGTTTGAAAAAATGAAATATAAGAATTAGAAAAACACAAGGAATTAAGAGGTTCACCAACGAATAATAATCGCTGAAAACAATTTATCGAAAGCTATAAACCATTAATCTACAAATAGAAATCAACTAACGAAAAATAAGACTTAGAAGGAGGAATAGCTAGTATCTTTGAAGTGTAAGTAATAGAAAAACAGGTTTAGAAATAATAATCCTCTAGTAAAATTTTCATTATTTAAGACAAGGTTTAGATTTATTTGGTTAATATAAAAATCCTTTTACAGTTTGGGAGGCGAGTAAAAGGATTTTTTATGTTTTAAAAGTAAGAAAAAGCGAAAATTAGGAACTAGATACTCCTTTTTTATTTAGCAAAGGAATCATCGTAAGCGCTTCTTCTGTAATCGTATTTTCATTAAAAGTAAATGTCTTTTCAAAAATCTGATTTCCTTCAAAAAAAGAAACCTGAAATCTATTTTTTAACGCAAAAACATTTGGATGAATCATTTCTACCTTAGCGTATGAATGAGCAGGCAATTTAGTTATCTTCTTTCGGAATACAGTTGTAGTTTTAGTTTCCGAAAAACCTTGAGAAACAATCATAACCATTTCTAGATCAATTTCTTTATTGTTTATCAAATATACATACCAATCATTCGTATCATCTACTTCATTATACTCTAACACAGCAGCCATTTGTAATCCAGTAACCTCAGGAATAATAATATCTTTCTTCATGATTATTTTTAATTATGATCATTAAAAAAGTTGTAAAATTTAAATCAAACTTTACAACTTCTATTTATATAATCTTAGTTTATTTTTTAGATAACAGATTTAAATTGTTCTAAGAAACGTACATCATTCTCATAAAACATTCTAATATCTGGAATTTGATATAATAACATCGCAATACGTTCTATTCCCATACCAAAAGCATATCCAGAATATTTCGTAGGATCTATATTACAGTTCTTTAATACATTCGGATCTACCATTCCACATCCCATAATCTCTAACCAACCAGTACCCTTGGTAATTCTGTAATCTGTTTCAGTTTCTAATCCCCAATAAATATCAACTTCAGCACTAGGCTCTGTAAAAGGGAAATACGAAGGACGTAAACGAATTTTAGACTTTCCAAACATCTCCTTTGTAAAATATAAAAGCGTTTGTTTTAAATCAGCAAAAGAAACATCAGTATCTATATACAAACCTTCTACTTGATGGAAGATACAATGCGCTCTAGCAGAAATATCCTCATTTCTAAAAACACGTCCAGGAGAAATAGTTCTAATTGGAGGCTCATTTTGCTCCATATAACGCACCTGTACAGATGAAGTATGCGTTCTTAATAAAGTATCAGGATTTTTTTCAATAAAGAAAGTGTCCTGCATATCTCTAGCTGGATGGTATTCTGGTAAATTTAAAGCAGTAAAATTATGCCAATCGTCTTCAATTTCTGGTCCTTCAGAAACTGTAAAACCAATTCGATTAAAAACCTCAATAATCTGATTTTTAACAATAGAAATAGGATGACGAGAACCTAATTCAATAGGCTCAGAAGGTCTTGTTAAATCACCATACCTTCCTTTTTCCTCAACTGCGTTTTCTAGAGCTTCATTTAATTCAGCAACCTTAGACTCTGCCGACTTTTTTAAATTATTTAAAGCCTGTCCAAAATCCTTGCGTAATTCTGCATCAACATTTTTAAACTCAGCAAATAAACCTTTAAGCAAACCTTTACTACCTAAATATTTAATTCTGAAAGCTTCCACTTCATCTTTAGTAGTCGCTTTAAATGTTTGAACATCACCAATTAGCTCTTTTACTTTATCTAACATAATCCTTCAAAAAAATTGAATCGCAAATTTACGCTTTTTTGCGAAAAAAAACGTTTTATTTCCAGTCTTAACTACATCGTTTTCGTTTTCGCAAAAAAACCGTCCTTTTGAAGCACCAGATTAGTTATTTAACTATATTTGTACATTATTTTTATTAAATAAACATTTTTCGAATAACTAAATTATGGAATCTAAAATAAATGCTTTTATGGACCTGGTTAAGGAACGTAATGGCCACGAACCAGAGTTTTTGCAAGCTGTGCAAGAAGTTGCTGAAACAGTAATCCCTTATATTGCTAGTAAAGAGATTTACAACGGAAAAAATATATTATTAAGAATGGTAGAGCCTGAGCGTTTAATCTCGTTCAGAGTGTCTTGGGTAGATGATAAAGGAGAAATTCAAGTAAACAGAGGATATAGAGTTCAAATGAATTCTGCTATCGGACCATACAAAGGAGGACTTCGTTTTCACCCAACAGTAAACGCAAGTATCTTAAAATTCTTAGCTTTCGAACAAGTATTCAAAAACTCATTAACTACTTTACCAATGGGTGGAGGAAAAGGAGGTTCTGATTTCGATCCTAAAGGAAAATCAGATAACGAAATCATGCGTTTCTGCCATGCCTTCATGAGTGAATTATTTAGACACATTGGCCCAAATACAGATGTACCTGCTGGAGATATCGGTGTTGGAGGACGTGAAATTGGATTCATGTTTGGAATGTATAAAAAACTTAGAAATGAGTTTACAGGAGTTTTAACAGGAAAAGGAGCAACTTGGGGTGGATCTTTAATTAGACCAGAAGCAACAGGTTATGGAGCTGTATATTTTGCTCAAAACATGTTAGAAACTAAAGGTGATACTTTCGAAGGAAAAACAATAGCAATTTCAGGTTCTGGTAATGTAGCACAATACGCTTGTGAAAAAGCAACAGAATTAGGAGCTAAAGTAGTAACGCTTTCAGATTCTTCTGGATATATTTACGATGAAGCTGGTATTGATGCTGAGAAATTAGCATTTGTAATGGAATTAAAGAACGTAAAACGTGGACGTATTCACGAGTATGTTGAAAAATATCCATCAGCAAAATTCTTTAAAGGAGAGCGTCCTTGGTCTGTAAAGTGTGAAATCGCTTTACCATGTGCAACCCAAAACGAATTAAACGGAGAAGAAGCAAAAACATTAATCAATAACGGATGTGTTTGTGTAAGTGAAGGAGCAAATATGCCTTCTACTCCAGAAGCAATTGCTGCATTCCACGAGCACAAAATCTTATTCGCTCCAGGAAAAGCATCAAATGCAGGAGGAGTTGCAACTTCAGGTTTAGAAATGAGTCAAAACTCATTACGTTTAAGCTGGACACGTGAAGAAGTAGATGAAAGATTAAAATCAATCATGAAAAATATTCACGAAGCTTGTGTTGAGTATGGAACAGATGAGTCTGGTTATGTAGACTACGTAAAAGGAGCAAACATAGCAGGATTTGTAAAAGTTGCAGATGCAATGTTAGCGCAAGGAATTATTTAAGAATTGCAATAAATTACACAAAAAGCTCATCAGTAACTGATGAGCTTTTTTATTTTTATACCAGTAATTTACAATTTGTAAATGGTATTATACACTATGGAGATTATAAAAAATACAGTTTTAGAAGGAAAACACGGAAAACCTATTTTGTTGGACGTGTTTTATAATAAAAATGGCCACCCCAAACCAATCGTAATTTTTTGTCACGGTTATAAAGGTTTTAAAGATTGGGGAGCATGGGATTTAATGGCTAAAGCTTTTGCTAAACAAGGATTCTTTTTTATAAAATTCAATTTTTCACATAACGGAGGAACAGTAGCACAACCTATAGATTTTCCAGATTTAGAGGCTTTTGGAAATAATAATTATACGAAAGAACTAGATGATTTAGCTACGGTTATTGATTGGTGTGCAATACAAGAAGATTATAAAGAAGAGGTTAATCTTGAAGATATTTCTTTAATAGGACATAGTCGTGGAGGTGGAATTGTATGCATTAAAGCCGAAGAAGATAACAGAGTAACAAAAGTAATTTCATTAGCAGGAGTTTCAGATTTTAAGAGAAGGACTGCAACTACAGGAGATTTAGAAAACTGGAAAAAAACTGGAGTAAAATATGTGCTGAACGGAAGAACCAAGCAACAAATGCCACATTTTTACCAGTTCTATGAAGATTTTATAGCACATGAAGAAAGATTAACAATTAAAAGAGCCGTAGAAAATTTACAAAAACCTTTTAGTATTATCCATGGAGATGCAGATACTTCGGTTTTAATACAAGAAGCATATGACTTGCATTCGTGGAATAAAAACAGTGAATTAAAAATCATTAAAAATGCAAATCACGTATTCGAGGCAAAACATCCTTGGGAAGAAAAAACAATGCCTTTGGCTTTAGAGGAGGTTGTTACTTATTGTGTTGATTTTCTATCAGAATAAATAACAGTAGTTCTCTATTTTTTAGATAATAGTAAGTGTTTTCTGAGTACATCGAAGTGAAAGCAAAAATCTAGACTGTTTAAAAATATTTTTATAAACTCTTTACGTCATTGCGAGCGTTTCCTGAGTATGCTCAAGGAAAGCGAAGCAATCAGTTTTTCGATAGTTCTCTATTAAAGTCAGAATAATATATTGCTTATTAAAAGTATGCTACTACGTTTCATTTTATGCCATTCGTTATTTCATATTTAATACAAAATCTTACTATAGTTTGTATGAGTTTTTTAGAAAGCCTTTCAAAAGAATATTTAGTGAATAATTGTTTTGTATTCAGACAATTCGTCATAAATTCTTTAATAAAACTGACAATAAATTAGTACATAAACTAGAGACCATAGTTAGGTATTGTTTTTGAAGTTAAATAGGCTTAGAGATAGAAGCTATTTTGTGATTGAAAGTCAATAAGTAAAGCAGTTGTTGATTACGTTTTAAGAAACGGAAAAAGACGAATCTTAAATTGCATTTTTAGATTCCAATAGAATTGGTATCTTTACTTACTAATTAGAAACAGGGGATGTGTTTCTATCTAATTAAAAATCAAACAAATAAAATGGTTTTTTGATGCTGAAAATCACTCAGGTTTAAAAAACTGTTTAAAAATATATTTTATTTATGAGTTGTAGCAGTTGCTCAACTAACAAAAACGGTGTTCCAAGAGGGTGTAAAAGTAATGGGAATTGTGCTACTGGAACCTGCGGAAGCGGAAATAAATTAGCTGTTTTTGATTGGTTATCGAATATGACTTTACCAACAGGTGAAGCTCCATTTAATATATACGAAGTACGTTTTAAAAACGGAAGAAAGCATTTTTATAAAAAAACAGACAAGAAACTCCCAATTTCTATGGGAGATGTTGTGGCTGTTGAAGGGAATCCTGGTCACGATATTGGAGTAGTTTCATTGGCTGGAGAGCTGGTAAAAGTGCAAATGAAAAAAAGAAAAGTCGCTTTAGATAGTGACGATGTTAAGAAAATCTACCGAAAAGCAACACAAAAAGATATTGATGTTTGGAACACTGCTAGAGATAGAGAGTTAGAAACACAACGAAGAGGTAGAGAAATTATCAACAAATTAGGATTGAAAATGAAGCTTTCTGATGTTGAATTTCAGGGAGATGGAAACAAAGCGACGTTTTACTATACTGCAGACGATCGTGTAGATTTCCGTCAATTAATCCGAGATTTAGCAAGTGCTTTTTCTATTAGAGTAGAAATGAAACAAGTAGGAATGCGACAAGAAGCAGCTAGATTAGGAGGAGTTGGTTCTTGCGGAAGAGAATTGTGTTGTTCTACTTGGCTTACAGACTTTAGAAAGGTAAATACCGCAGCAGCGCGTTACCAACAACTATCTTTAAATCCGTTAAAACTTGCCGGACAATGTGGGAAACTAAAATGTTGTCTAAACTTTGAATTAGATTCTTACTTAGATGCGTTAGAATCGTTTCCAAAGCAAGATGTTGTTTTAAAAACAGAAAAAGGAGAAGCCATTTTTGTGAAAATGGACATCTTTAAAAAACTCCTTTGGTATACATACAAAGAAGAAAAGTTCAAATGGTATAAATTATCATTAGAGCAAGTTACAGAAATTATAGAATTGAATGAAGGAGACGAATTAGGATCGCCTTTAGAAGACTACGAAGCAGAAATTACAGAAGAAACAGCTGTTGATTTTGAAAATGTAGTAGGCCAAGATAGCTTAACACGTTTCGATACTCCAAAGAAACCGAGAAGAAACCGTAATAAAAGACGAAGAAACTCAAACCAAAAAGGAGGAGGAAATAATACGCCTGCAAATAAGCAAAAAACAGAAGGGCAAAAAAATACTACTCCTAAAAAGAAAGAATCCCAACCTAAAAACACAAAAACAGGGAATCAAAATAAGAGGAGAAAAACGAATAATAAGCAGAACAATAAACAACAAAATAAGCAAAACGATAAGTCAAATACTTCTCCGTCTAATAACAATAAGCCAACAAATAAGAATAATCAGCAGAGAAGAAATAAACGTCGAAACAATAACTCGGGAAATAAGAATGCTAAAAACAATCCAAAAAAATAGTTTCTTAGGAATCCTAATAATGCTTGTCGTGGTAAGCTCTTGCGACTCTAAAAGAGTTTATGATGAGTACACATCTATCAAAGGAGGAAAATGGGGAATTAACAATCCTATAACGTATCAATTCGAGGTAACAGATACTTTAGCAAAAAGAAATCTGTTTATCAATATTAGAAACAATAACGAATATCCATACAGTAACTTGTTTCTTATAACGAAAATGAAATTCCCAGATGGGCAAAGTGTAATAGACACATTAGAATATGATATGGCCGATGAAACTGGAAAGTTTCTAGGTAAAGGCTATTCAGAATTAAAAGAAAATAAACTGTTTTATAAAGAACAAATCCTATTTCCAGTTACTGGAACCTATCAATTAGAAATTTCTCAAGCAATGCGAAAAAACGGAGAAATAGATGGTGTTACAGTACTAGATGGAGTAACAGATGTAGGGTTTAGAATAGAAAAAACAAAATAAAATGACAAAGAAAGCAACAACAAACTTTACAAAATACATTAAGTGGTTTTGGGGAATTGTCTTAGGAGGACTTTTTCTAATCTGCTTTATTTTTTTACTAGCGTCTTGGGGAGCTTTTGGAACGCTTCCAACGTTTGAAGAATTAGAAAATCCTAAAAATGATTTAGCTACAGAGATTATTTCTGCTGATGGTAAAACACTAGGAAAATACTATTTAAAAGCGAATAGAACTCCAATTCATTATAAAGATTTACCAGATAATCTAGTAAAAGCATTAGTAGCAACAGAAGACGAGCGTTTTTATGAGCATTCTGGTATCGATTTTAGAGGTTTAGCTAGAGCAGTTGCTAAACTTGGAGCTGGAGGTGGAGCTAGTACTATTACGCAGCAATTAGCTAAAAACTTATTTACCAAAAGAGCATCTCAGAATAAGATTAAAAGAATTATTCAGAAGATTAAAGAGTGGGTAGTAGCAGTCAAATTAGAACGTCAATATACTAAGCAGGAAATTATTACCATGTATTTAAATACGCAAGGTTTTTTATTCAATGCAACAGGTATTCGTTCTGCAGCTAGAATTTATTTTGGAAAAGAACCGAAAGATTTAGACTTACAAGAGTCTGCTATTATAGTAGCAATGCTTAAAAACCCACGTCAATACAATCCGCACAGAAAAGTTTCTAGAAAGAAATCATTGTCTAGACGAAATGTGGTTTTCTCTCAAATGGAAAAGAGTGGATTTATTACTGAACAACAAAAAGACTCACTTCAAAAATTACCATTAAAAATCAATTTTACACCAGAGAGTCATAGCGATGGTTTAGCTACATACTTTAGAGAATATTTAAAACAATTCATGAAGCGATGGGCAAAAAATAATCCGAAACCAGATGGTGAGTTATACGATATTTATAAAGATGGTCTTAAAATCTATGTAACAATAGATTCTAGAATGCAGAAATATGCAGAAGAAGCAATGACAGAGCATATGTCAAACCTTCAAAAGTATTTTTCAGAGGAACAAAAGAGAAACAAAACAGCGCCTTTCTATGATATTGATAGAGAAAATATCAGAAAGATTATGAACAGAGCTAAGAAAAACTCTGATAGATATAAGAGAATGAAAGCTGCTGGAAAGTCTGATAAAGAAATAGAAAAAGCCTTCAATACAAAAGTAGATATGCGTGTCTTTACCTGGAAAGGAGATAGAGATACGATTATGACACCATACGATTCTATTCGTCATTATAAACATTATTTACGTTCTGGGTTAGTTTCTATTGAACCACAAACAGGACATATTAAAGTTTGGGCTGGAGGAATTAACAATAAACACTTTAAATACGATGCTGTAAGACAGCAAAAGCGTCAAGTAGGATCTACATTTAAACCATTTGTATACGCAACAGCAATTAATCAGTTAAAAATGTCTCCTTGCGACAAGTTACCAAACACACCATATACGATTCCAAAAGAAAAGTATGGAATGCAAGACGATTGGACTCCTAAAAACGAAGGAGAAAAATACGGAGGAGAATTAACATTAAAAGAAGCATTAGCGAATTCAATTAATGTAATTACGGCACGATTAATAGATGAGGTTTCACCTATAAATGTTGCTAGATTAGCTAAATCTGCTGGTATAGAAACAGAGTTTCAAGCAAACCCATCTATTGCTTTAGGAGCTATAGATTTAACCTTGTTAGAAATGGTAAGTGCTTATTCAACATTTGCGAATAAAGGAATGCGAGTAGCACCAATGTTTATTACGCAAATAGAAGACAAAAACGGAACTGTATTAGAAACATTTGTACCAGAAACTAAGGAGGTATTAAGTGAAGAATCTGCTTATGTAGTTTTAAATTTATTAGAAGGAGTAACACAAAACGGTTCTGGACTTCGATTAAGAACAACGTATAACAGACCTAAATATGTTACAGGATATCCATACGGATTTACAAATCCAATTGCAGGAAAAACAGGAACTACACAAAACCATACAGATGGTTGGTTTATGGGAATTGTACCAAATTTAGCAACTGGAGTTTGGACAGGTGGAGAAGATCGTTCTATACACTTTGCAGGAATTGGAAAAGGACAAGGTGCGGCAATGTCATTACCAACTTGGGCTATTTTTATGCGCAAGTGTTATGAAGATGAAACGTTACATATAAGCAAAGAGGCTTTTGAAAAACCTTCAGAACTTTCTATCAATATAGATTGTGAAAAGCACGACGATAAGAAAGATGAAAGTAAAGAAGGGGAGCAAAAAGATGAGCAAAAAGACGAGGATGATTTTTAATATGTGTTTATAAAACATCTTCCTTAAACTACAACAAACAACTAAATAATGATAAACAAAAAAGTTACAAACGTTCAAGAAGCATTAGCTGGAGTTTCTAGTGGAATGACATTGATGCTTGGCGGATTTGGGTTATGTGGTATACCCGAAAACTCAATTGCAGAGCTAGTAAAATTAGGTGTAAATGAATTAACATGTATTTCTAATAATGCAGGAGTAGACGATTTTGGTTTAGGATTATTACTACAAAACCGCCAAATAAAAAAGATGATTTCTTCGTATGTAGGAGAAAATGACGAATTTGAACGTCAAATGCTTTCTGGAGAATTAGAAGTAGAATTAACACCTCAAGGAACTTTAGCAGAAAAATGTAGAGCGGCACAAGCTGGTTTTCCTGCTTTCTATACACCGGCTGGTTACGGTACAGAAGTAGCAGAAGGTAAAGAAACAAGAGAATTTAACGGTAAAATGTATGTGTTAGAAGAAGCATTTAAAGCCGATTTTGGTTTCGTAAAAGCATGGAAAGGAGATGAAGCAGGTAACTTAATTTTTAAAGGAACAGCACGTAACTTTAATCCGAATATGTGTGGAGCGGCTAAAATTACAGTAGTAGAAGTGGAAGAGTTAGTTCCAGTTGGAGAATTAGACCCAAATCAAATTCACATTCCAGGAATATTTGTACAACGTATTTTTCAAGGAGAAAAGTATGAAAAGAGAATAGAACAACGAACTGTAAGACAAAAGAACTAGTTATGGCTTTAGATAAAAACGGAATAGCGAAAAGAATCGCACAAGAAGTAAAAGACGGATTTTATGTAAACCTAGGAATTGGAATTCCAACACTAGTAGCCAATTTTGTTCGTCAGGATATAGAAGTAGAGTTTCAAAGCGAAAATGGAGTGTTAGGAATGGGACCTTTTCCTTTCGAAGGAGAAGAAGATGCAGATATCATTAACGCAGGAAAACAAACTATAACAACATTGCCAGGAGCTAGTTTTTTCGACTCTGCAACGAGTTTTTCTATGATTAGAGGACAACATGTAGACTTGACAATATTAGGAGCTATGGAAGTAGCAGAAAATGGAGATATTGCGAACTGGAAGATTCCAGGGAAAATGGTAAAAGGTATGGGAGGAGCGATGGATTTAGTAGCTTCTGCAGAAAACATTATTGTTGCAATGATGCATACCAATAAAAGAGGAGAATCAAAACTACTTAAAAAATGTTCTTTACCATTAACTGGGGTAGGTTGTGTAACTAAGATTGTAACCAATCTTGCAGTACTAGAAGTAAAAGACAATCAATTTCATTTAGTAGAAAGAGCGCCTGGAGTTAGCGTAGAAGAAATTCAACAAGCTACAGAAGGAACGTTAATTGTAAATGGAGAAATTCCTGAGATGAGTATATAAGACTATTTAGCAAAAGGCGAAATAATGCTAATTAAAGAAATATCACTCGAGTTATTTGCAGATTATTTTCAATTTTATATTCAAGATGAAAGTGTTTCAGGAGATTTAACTGAAGCATGGACTGATATTGCTGTAGAACGATTATTAGCATTAAATCATGGTGTGATTGGAGTTGGAACGGTTAGAAATATGGATGTTTTGACAACTTTTAGAATATACGATGAAGAACCAGATATATTAGCTGAAAGTATTTCTATACATCAAATAAATGAGTGTGATTTTATTATGGAATCTGAGAATATGGTTGTCGCTGGATGTACTGATTATTTTCCTGATGCACATCGTGTAAAGATTGGTAAAGGATTATTTAGGGCTAGAATATATTACAAAGACTTAGATAAAATAAGTGATGATGGGTTGGAAGGGGAAGATTCATATGAAATTCATCTTTGGCCTATTTCAAAAAAGTTAGGATTGAAAATATTAAAAAATAGAAATATTTAATTTTATTAGAGATAAGTATTTTATGAAAGTAATCTCATATAACGTAAACGGTATACGTGCAGCCTTAAAAAAAGGTTTTATAGAATGGTTACAAGCGGCAAGTCCAGATGTAATTTGTATTCAAGAAACCAAAGCACATAAAGAACAATTAGACGTAAGCGAATTTGAAAAAGCAGGATATCCATATCATTATTGGTTTTCAGCAGAAAAAAAAGGTTATTCTTCAGTAGCAATTTTCTGTAAAAAAGAACCAAAACATGTTGAATACGGAACAGGAATCGAATCTATGGATTTTGAAGGGAGAAACCTTCGTGTAGATTTTGATGAAGTTTCAATAATGAGTATGTATTTGCCATCTGGAACAAACGATGCTCGATTGGATTATAAATTCAAATACATGGATGAAATCCTAGAATATGCTACAGAATTAAGAAAAACCATTCCTAACTTAGTAATCTGTGGAGACTATAATATATGTCATGAAGCTATAGATATTCACAACCCTAAAATGAAAGGTGTTTCTGGTTTTTTACCAGAAGAGAGAGAATGGTTAAGTAAGTTTATAGATAGTGGTTTTACAGATAGTTTTAGATATCTAAATCCAGAACGTCAAGAATATTCTTGGTGGAGTTATAGAGCCAATGCAAGAGCAAATAACAAAGGATGGCGTTTAGATTATTGTATGGTATCAGAACTACTTAAAGATAAGATTTCAAGAGCTTATATTTTACCAGAAGCCAAACACTCAGATCATTGTCCAGTAGCAGTTGAGTTTGAATTTTAATTGTTTTCATTCTTAAAACTGTTAAAAGCTGTTAGAAAAATGTTATAACCTATAAATTATGAAGGTTAAAATGATAAACCTCAGTAACTTTAGTGTTTTTGAGGATAGGATTTCTATGGCGTAATAAAAATCAACCTCTAAACTTGTTAATTTTGAACTTTTCAAGCTCTAAAAGCATTAGATAGTTATCTATATATGAAAAAGTATACTTTTATCGCATTGTTTTGTGTTGTCTCAATTTTTGCACAACAACCACAAGACACTATTATAAAAACTAATACAACGCTAAAATCAGTTGTAGATTCAATTTCTGTGAGAAAAGGACTTCGGGCACGTTATAATACCGACGACCTTAAAAGAATAGATAGTTTGTTAGTTGAAGCAAAATTCAACTCACCATTATTTGATAGTACTGCTTATGTGCTTAATGATAAAGATATTGTTGGAACAATTCCGCAAATTGTTACACCAGAATTATTAAAAGCACGACTTTCAGAAATCAACGCAACAACTCCTTTTCACTTAGAATTTAATCCAGCTTTAGAAAGAGTTGTAAATAGTTATTTAAAATACAGGAAAAAGTATTATCCTGCATTAATGGCAAGAGCTAAATACTACTTCCCTATGTTTGAGCAGTATTTAGATCAATATGATATTCCATTAGAAATGAAATATTTGGCGATTGTAGAATCTGCATTACGTCCAAAAGCAAAGTCTAGAGTAGGTGCTACAGGATTATGGCAATTTATGTATGGAACAGGAAAGCAGTATAAACTAGCCGTAAATTCTTATGTAGACGAAAGACAAGATCCCGTAAAAGCAACCATAGCCGCTTGTGAATACTTGAGCTATTTATTCGGTATTTTTAATGATTGGGATTTAGCACTAGCGGCATATAATTCAGGACCAGGAAATGTATTAAAAGCAATTAAACGTTCGGGTGGTTATAAAAACTATTGGAATATACGTCCTTTTTTACCAATGGAAACAGCAGGATATGTTCCTGCTTTTTATGCTACGATGTATATTTTTAAATATGCTTCAGAACTTGGAATTTATCCAGAATCACCTAAAATATTTAATTTCCAAACAGATACTGTTCAGGTTAAAAGAACGGTATCATTCGATCAAATTTCAGAAAAAACAGGGATAGAAACAGAAGTATTATCGTTTTTAAATCCGAAATATAAAATAGATGTTATACCTTTCGTAAAGAAGAAAAAATTTGAAGTTAGATTGCCTAGAGACAAAGTAATAGATTTTCTAGACAAAGAAGTTGAGATTTATGCACTTGCAGCGGAAGAAGATGCAAAACGAGAAAAACCATTACCTAAATACTTTGAAATGGATAAAAGAATCCGATACAGAGTTAGGTCTGGAGACTTTTTAGGTAAAATTGCAAGAAGATTTGGAGTAAAAGTAAAAGACATTAAAAGATGGAATAATATGCGCTCTACGAACTTAAGAATAGGTCAAAGACTGTATATTTATCCACGAAGAATGTAAATGGAACAATTTTTGACAACATAAAGATCATATCAAACAAACTAACATGAAAAAATTAGTAATACTTCTAATCGCAATTATAAGCTTTGTAAGCTGTAAAGAAGATGGGAAAAAGAATAACGACTTTATACTGCCTACTTCTACAGGAAATACCAATAGAGTATTAGTAGTAATGAAAGGTTACGATTGGTTAAACAGACCGGGGGATGAGTTGCGAAAAATTTTTGGAGAACATCAAGTAGGTTTACCGCAACCAGAAACATTATTATCAGTAACCCAAATAGATCCTTCAGGTTTCGGTGGGTTTATAAGAAAAAATAAAGCTGTTTTAATGTTTCAGAAGTCAGATACTACTGGAATTTCAATTACACATAATAAATACGCAACACCTCAAGTAATTGTTGTAGCAACTGCAGCAGATGAGGAAGATATGATCGATCTTATTAGAAATAGAGGAAAAGAAATAATTAAAATTTTCCAAAAAGAAGATATTAAGTTTGTTCAAGAAATTTTTAAAAAAGAACGATTAGATCCTGCAAAGTTTAAAACATTACAAAATTTAGGAATTACAATTGATATTCCAGAGAGGTATAGAACAGTTGACGATACAGGAGAGTTTTTATGGTTACGTCAGCATTTACAAAGCGGTATAGCTAGAGGTGATGGAACAAATAATATTTTGATTTACTCAGTGCCATTAAATGATGAAACTACCATAGCAGACAATATAACAAGAGTAAGAGATAGTATTGGAGAACGATATATTCCTGGAGCTAGAGAAGGAATGTATATGATTACAGAACAAGCATACACACCATTTACGTATAAAACAACAATAGATCATAAAGAAGCTTTTGAAACCAGAGGGAAATGGGAAGTGAAAAATGATTTTATGGCTGGGCCATTTTTAAATTATACGATAGTGGATAAAAAGCATAATAGGTTAATTGTTTTTGAAGGGTTTACTTATGCGCCTTCGGTAAACAAAAGAGACTTTTTATTTGAACTAGAAGCTATTGGAAAGTCTATGAAGATTAAATAACGTTTGTTTATATATCTAAAAATGAAAGCAGCAAAAATATTTGCTGCTTTTTTTTATATTTGATTTAATCAACTTTAAAACAATATAACATTATGGAATTCAATTATTTAATATTGATGGTTTCAGCATTAATTCCTCTGATAACTGGTTTTATTTGGTACGGACCATTGTTTAAAAATGCTTGGATGAAGGAGATGAATTTTACAGAAGAAAGCATGAAAGGAGCTAACATGGCACTAATATTTGGTTTGAGCTATGTATTAGGTTTTATTATTTCTTTAGGATTAATGCCAGCCGTAATTCATCAAATGGGAACATATTCTGTTTTGGTAGCTGAGCCAGGTTTTAATGAACAAACAGGAGAAGCCTATGAAATGTTTTCTTCTTTTATGGAAAATTACGGAGATCGTTTCAGAACGTTTAAACACGGAGCTTTACATGGTGGACTTGTAGGCTTTTTTATAGCAATGCCAATTTTAGCAATACAAGCAATGTTTGAAAGAAAAAGTTTTAAATACATAGCCATAAATGCAGGATATTGGATTGTAACACTTGCCATTATGGGAGGAATTATTTGCCAATGGTTTTAAAACATTTTACTGAGAAAGTAAAAATTGAATTATATTATAAAAACACAAAAGCATCAAATATTTGATGCTTTTTTTATGTGATTATTTTAAGAATGATTAGTAAATGTATATTTAAATGAAATAGTCAAAAAAATGATAAAAAAGCATTTCTGAATACGATCTATTTGTGCCTAATTTTACAGTAGGAACAATACATATAAATCCTAAATTCATAAAAAATCTAGAGGTTTTAAAGAATAACAACTAGTTGCTTTTTTAGGGTTCAATGATGGGTGATAGAAAAATTTCTTAAGAGAAGGGAGTGTATAAAACGCTCGTTTGTTAGCTCTATTCTAAACTCATTTTAACATTGAAACTTAAAAACCCAGATAAATTATGAAAAATCTCAAACATGTTTTTTTAACTGTCCTAATGCTATTAGGATGGAAAGTATCCTCACAAGATCACAATTATGCAGAAGCTCTTCAAAAATCCTTGTATTTCTATGATGCAGAAAAATCCGGAATAGGAATTACGGGCGGTCGTTTAGAATGGCGAGGCGATTCTGAAGTTGAAGATGCAAAAATTCCCTTAAATGAAACATCAACAAACCTCTCTGCTAGTTTTATTGCACAATACAGTAATATTTTAGATCCAGATGGTAATGGAACAGTAGATGTAAGCGGAGGTTTTCACGATGCAGGTGACCATGTAAAATTTGGCTTGCCACAAAGTTATTCTTCATCAACCTTAGAATGGGCATATTACGAATTTAGAAGTGCGTTTCACGCTATTGGAGCACAAGA
This sequence comes from Tenacibaculum amylolyticum, assembly GCF_964511145.1. Classification (NCBI taxonomy): domain Bacteria; kingdom Pseudomonadati; phylum Bacteroidota; class Flavobacteriia; order Flavobacteriales; family Flavobacteriaceae; genus Tenacibaculum; species Tenacibaculum amylolyticum. Next base: position 307,573 of record NZ_CAZEFZ010000076.1, on the reverse strand, counting down.
TCACATAGAAGATATTTTGCGTTGGTTTTCCGATTATTATTTACGTAGTACATTTAAAACTCCAGATGGTAAAATACTTGCATTTTGCTACCAAGTTGGAGAAGGAAGTATAGATCATAACTATTGGGGACCACCAGAATTACAATCGGTAGAAACCTATCCTCGTCCTGCATATTTTGCTACAGCAGATACGCCTGCTAGCGATCAAGCAGCAGGAGCTGCAGCTTCTTTAGCAATTACCTATCTGAATTTTAAAGATACCGATTTGCCGTATGCGCAAAAATGTTTAGAAACCGCAATTGCTTTGTACGATTTCGCAGTTGAACATAGAGGTTTAGGGTACGATGGTGGTTTTTATAACTCGTCTTTTGACGAAGATGAACTTGCTTGGGCTGCTGTTTGGTTGCATACTGCTACTTCAAATCAAAGTTATATAGACGATATTACACGAGTAGACGCTACTGGAAAATATACAGGTTGGTTAAGTAAAATTATTGGTTCTGTACAAGACGATTGGCAAAATATATGGGTACATTCTTGGGATACTAAATGGGGAGGAATGTTTGCAAAATTGGCACCTATTACAAATACAGATAGAGATTGGTATATTTTTCGTTGGAATTTAGAATATTGGTCTGGAATTCCACATGTAGATACTAGTGATAATGCATATTTAGAAAAAAGCCCAGCTGGTTTTTCTTTTCTGAACGGATGGGGAAGTGCTCGTTATAATGCCGCAGCTCAATTTCAAGCACTTGTGTATAGAAAATATACAGATAGAACTGATTTTGCAGATTGGGCTAAAACACAAATGGATTATATTTTAGGAAGCAACCCTTTAAACAGATCCTATTTAGTAGGATACTCAAATAATCATGCTATGTATCCACATCATCGAGCAGCGCATGGATCTTCAACAAATAGCATGGTAGATCCAGTAGAGCACAAACATACTTTATGGGGAGCTTTGGTTGGAGGACCAGACGTTACCGATAATCATGTAGATGATACAACCGATTATATTTATAATGAAGTTGCAATTGATTATAATGCGGGATTTGTAGGGGCTATAGCAGGACATTACACGTATTATGGTGATGGAGATACTCCATTAGATAATTTTCCTCCAAAAGAGCCAGAAACGGACGAATATTATGTGAAGGCACAGATTGAACAAGAAAATAATGAACGTACGCAAGTTACCATAGCAACGCAAAATGTATCTATTCATCCGCCACGAATGAATGAAGATGTAAAAGCGCGTTATTTCTTTAATATTTCAGAATTATTAGCTGCTGGACAAACAATAAATGATGTTTCTATAGAAGTTTATTACGATCAAAGTGATTTTGAAGGTAAACCAACTAAAGTAAGTGCTATTTTGCCTTGGGATATTGCAAATGGTATTTACTACGTAGAATTTGATTGGGCTGAAAACTATTTTTATGGTTCAAGGGAAATTCAGTTTGCATTAATTGCAGCTCAAGATGCTAATTGGACAAGTCATTGGAATGGAGCAAATGACTTTAGCAGGCAAGGTATCACACCTGCAGATCAGCAGAAAACAGCAAATATTCCTGTATATGTCAACGGGACGTTATTTTTTGGAAATGAACCACCTAAAGGAGCGAATAACAAACCTGTTGCAAAAATAAAAACATCTAAAAAGTCAGGTAAAATTCCATTAGAAGTTGAATTGTCGGCAAATGAATCATTTGACCCTGATGGTGATAATTTAAGTTATACATGGACATTACCAGATGGAAGTACAAGCACTTCAAATGAATTTACTACAGTGTTTACTGAAGTTGGTGAATACACAGTTACGCTTGAAGTTTCAGATGATGAAGGTTTAACAGATACTATAGGTATAACGATTAAAGCAACAGCAGATGATGGTGGACAATCGTGTTGGTTGGATTTGTTTAATGTACCAAGAAACTCTTCGCTACCATCCACTAGTCAAACAACAGAATTTAATAATATTCATGTGTTAGATGGAGATTTTACATTAGATAACGTTACAAAATTGTCTTTTAATTGGGATGAAGTCAATAATGGTTTGTATCAATTTGCATTACACACAAATAATGGGGTTCCTAGTTGGTATGTAAATCTTTTAGGTAAAATTCAGCATTCATTACAGCAAAACGAACCAGAAATTACAATTTCAAACTCAGGATTTGCAGGCTTAGATAATACATATTATGCAAACTGGTATGGAAGTGCTTTTGTTTTGGTGCAAGTAGATGGAGATTTTGCAATTTTGTTTAGTAGTTCTAGCAATGCTCCAAGTTGTACAAATAAAAATGAAGATTCGCAAAACGTATTATTACTACCGAACCCGTCTACAGATAAAATTTCAATATTTAGTGATGAAATAATTCAGGAGTTTGTAATTACCAATACAGCAGGAACTCATTTAGAACAGCAAACATTAGAACGAAGTAACTCTTTTCAAATAGACATTTCTAAATACAAACCAGGAGTTTATTTCTTTATTTATAAAGATAAACACGGCAAAACAAAACATAAAAAATTCATTAAAGAGTAGAAAGTATTCATAACATATTAAAATAATAAAACCCGAGCAAATGCTCGGGTTTCAACATTCAACTAAATCTTTCCCCTTTATTTCTTGATAAATTTAGTTGTATATGATTTCTGACCATCGTTTACTTCTAAAATATATACACCACTTTGCAAATGGGTAATATTAAGTGTAGAAGTTTTTAACTTATCAGAAGCCAGAACTTGTCCAGTAGTAGTAAGAATTCTATAAACTTTATTTTTAGAATTAGATAGCGATTTTACTTGAATACTATTTGTAACTGGATTAGGATATGTTGATAATTCAGAAAGACCTTTAGCTTTATTAGCGGTATTCGTAATATTAACAGTATAATCTTCTACTTCACCATAATCACATACTCCGCATGGATCTGGTTCAGTTCCAAGTTTAATAATAACACGCATTCTTGTTAAACCTAATTTAGCAAAAGCAGGAACAGAAACGCTTGTAGATCTATAACCACCATCTGTAGAAGCATTCGACATCACTTTTTCATCATCTTCAAACTGACCATCTTTATCGTAGTCAATCCAAACTCCGAAGAATAAAACATTTTGACTGTTCACAGTTCCAGCGCTTACAGTTAAAAGTTGAGAACCACCTCTTGAAACTCGTGCAACTTTATTCGTATAATTTGCGTAACCACTACTAGCTCCACTTCTACAAGTCATTCCTCCAAAGTTTACATAATCTACCCAACCTGCTGCTGTACTGTTACAAGTAGCTACACAAAAATTAGAATTAGGAATAGTTGTAAAGGTTACAGAAGCTGCTGCAGAAACATTTCCTGCCGCATCTTTACATCTAACTTTACAAGTATAGGTTGTACCTGGAGTTAACCCAGTTAATGTATAATTTGTGTTAGAAGTAGTGGCTATTAAAGCTCCATTTTTATACAAATCGTATCCTGCAACACCTACATTATCGTTACAAGCTCCCCAAGTTAATTTTGCAGAAGTTTTTGTAACATTAGATACTCTTAAATTAAATGGCTTTGTAGGTGCATCTACATCTTTAGGTGTTCTAAAAGTAACAGAAGCTGCTGCAGAAACATTTCCAGCTGCATCTTTACATCTTACAGAGCAGTTATATTGAGTGTTTACAGATAATCCTGTAAGATTTAATGAAGTACTTGATGTAGAAGCTATCAAAGCTCCATTTTTATATACATCATAACCAGCTACGCCCACATTGTCATTACAGGCTCCCCAGCTTAACTTAGCAGATAAACAAGTTAAATTAGATACTCTTAGGTTAAATGGTTTCGTAGGTGCATCTACATCTTTTGGTGTTTTAAAAGAGGTACTGGCAGAAGTAGAAGTATTTCCAGAGGAATCTTTACATCGTACAGCACAAGTATATGAAGCGTTAACACTTAAGCCAGTAAAGTTAAAAGATGTATTAGATGTTGTACCTACCAACGTTCCATTTAAATATACATCATAACCAGCTACACCTACATTATCGTTACATGAACCCCAGCTCAATTTTGCTGAAGTACAAGTAAGGTTAGAAATAGCTAAATTTAAAGGAGTACTAGGAGCTTCATTATCTTTTAATGTTCTAAAAGTAACAGTTGCTGGGTCTGAAGTATTGCCTTGTTCATCTTTTGCTTTCACAGAATAAGTATGTGAAGTATTTATAGCTAAACCTGTAAGGTTGAAAGATGTATTTGTAGTTGATTGTACAAGAGAATTTCCTTTATATATATCATAGCCAACAACTCCAACATTATCTGTAGATGGATCCCATGTTAAGGAAGCTGAGGTAAATGAAATATCAGTTGCAGTTAAATTACCCGGTACACTTGGTGCTTCATAATCTGTAGTGTCTGGAGTAATTACAACGGTATAATCTTCTACTTCACCGTATTCAAAAGATGTTTCACAGGCAGTCGGAATTTCATTAGAATCAGAATATCTTAATACAATTCTCATTCGAGTAGCTCCTAATGTGGCATGAGAAGGAACAGTAAATGTAGTACTTACTGAAGCGTCTCTTGTTGGAGGAGTTGTCCAAACAGTTTCGCCATTATCAGAAAAATCTCCATCATTATTGTAATCAATCCAAATTCCATAGCCTTCTTGATAAGGTGATCCGCTCCAAGTAGGCGTAATTGTAATGGAATTAGAAGAATTAATGCTTAATTCAGTGGAAAGATTTGTATGATCTGAATACCCTTTGTCTTTTTGAGTTGCATTATCTATAGCCCCTAATTGTACTCTACCAATATATTCGTCTCTAACACTTTTACCTTCAGATTTGCAATAAGGTGAAGCAGTAGAACCTCCAGTTGTTACCGTAATAATAGTAGAAGACCCACTTTGTCCATTAGCACAATTTGCTACAACACTACATTCGTATTCGTTTCCAGGGGCTAATCCGAAGATAATATGTGGTGAGCCACCAACATTAATTTTTCCAGGAGCATAAACACCGTCTGTAGTAGCAGTAATTTCTAATGTATAAAATACAGCTCCAGGGACGGGATCCCAAGATAGAGAGAAGTCATTTTCGTTTATGTTAGATGCTGCAAAATTACTAGGAGCATTTAAAGAACAACGTTCTTGTGAATAAGCGTTTTTTATTGATTTTGAATCAATCGTTTTAGTAAAAGCTTGTTGATTAGCTTGTTTTACTTTGGTTGTTTTCTGGGTTTTTTGAGTAGTAATCTGTTTTGAACTTCTGGTTTCTTGGGCAGTTATTGAAAGTAATCCTACACATAAAAACGAAGTTAAAAACACATTTCTGAGACTTGTGTTTTTCATGATTTTCGGGGGGAGTTAAAGTTTTTAAATTCACAAGTAATAAAACAACCCGGGTTTTGTTAAAATTTTATTATTTGTATTATAAATATATTAAAAAAATGAACTTACATTAATTAGGTTTGCTCAGGAAAAACACTTGTAAAAACGCAAAGAACCCAGTGTTTAACTGGGTTCTTTTTAAATAACGATTTTAGATTTTGTTACTTTTTTATAAGCTTTTGCTTAAATGTTTTAACGCCATTATTTACCTCTAAAATATATATTCCACTATTTAAATTAGAAATATCTAAATCAGAAGTGTCTAATTTTCCAGACTGAACAACTTGTCCGTTTATATTGATAATTCTATATACGTTATCTTTTACTGTAGTAGTTAATTGAACTTTCAATGTGTTCTTTGCTGGGTTAGGATATATGAATAACTCAGAAGTGTTTTCTTGAGAGTCTATACCTGTAACTCCATTAAAGAATCCACTATTCGAAATATTCACTGTATAATCTTCTACTTCTCCACTTGAGAATGTTCCGCATGGTGAAGGTTCTCGGTTATTTCTCATTGCTACACGCATTCTAGTTTTTCCTGATTTTGCATTACCAGGAATTGAAATACTAGTAGATCTATTTCCGTCTTGATTAGAAGCTGTTGTCATAACTCTTTCGTTATTATCGAACCTTCCGTTTTGGTTAAAGTCTATCCATACTGCAAAAAACATATTAGGTCTATTTCCACCACTTGCATATCCTGCACTAACAGTTAAAAGATAGCTTCTTCCTTTTCTAACAGTAGCAGTTTTATTAGTAAAGTTAGCATAACCACCGTTAGAACCAGAGGCTTTAGACATTCCACCTAATGCAACATAATCTATCCAAGCAATACTTGTACTGTTTCCTTTTGCTTGACAATATGTAGGGCCGTTAGAAGCAGTTTTGAATGTTATACTTGCAGCGCTAGAAATATTTCCTGCCGCATCTTTAGCTTTTACTGAATATGTATAACTAGTTCCAGCACTTAATCCAGATAATGACTTAGAAGTACTGGTTGTAGAACCTATAAAAGAACTTCCTCTAAAAATATCGTAACCTACAACGCCAACATTGTCAGTAGCTGCATTCCAACGTAAAGTTGCTGAAACTTTAGTAATATTTGTAGCTCTTACATTTGTTGGTCTATTTGGAGCTGTAGTGTCGTTTAATGTCATAAAAGTTACTTCTGCTGCATTAGAAGTGTTTCCTGCCGCATCTTTTGCTATAACAGAATAACCATACGATGTGCCTAGAGTTAAGCCGGTAATATTAAAAGAAGTTGTTGCTGTTGTACCTACTAATGTTGACCCTTTATACACATCATAACCAGCAATACCAAAATTATCAGAAGAAGCATTCCAAGTTAAAGTAGCTGAAGTTAATCCAATATTAGTGGCTACTAAATTTGCTGGAGTGGTTGGTGCTTCTGTGTCGTTTAATGTTGTAAAAGTAACAGTTGCAGCATTAGAAATGTTACCAGCAGCATCTTTTGCTTTTACTGAATATGTATACGCTGTGTTTAATGTTAAACTACTAATATCGAAAGAAGTAGTTGCTGTTGTGTTTACTAATGTTGTTCCTTGATAAATGTCATAACCTACAACACCAATATTATCGGTAGCTGCGTTCCAAGTTAAAGTTGCCGAAGTAAAAGAAATATTTGAAGCAACTAAATTTGTTGGTGCAGTTGGAGCTTCAGCATCGTTTAATGTTGTAAAAGTCGTAGTTACAGCATCAGAAATATTTCCTGCCGCATCTTTTGCTTTTACTGAATATGTATACGATGTATTTAATGTTAAACCAGTAATATCGAAAGAAGTAGTAGTTGTTGTGTCTACTAATGTTGTTCCTTGATATATATCATAACCTACAACACCAATATTATCGGTAGCAGCGTCCCAAGTTAACGTTGCTGAGGTAAAGGAAATATTAGAAGCAACTAAATTTGTTGGTGTAGTAGGAGCTTCGGTATCTCCTGAATCTGATAAAGTTGTAAAGGTAATACTAGCAGAGCCATATTGCTCTTCGGTAGGTCCAAAAACAGTTATTGTTGCTGTGTATTCTGTTTCCTCGGTTAATCCTGTCAGAGTGAAATTAGGATCATCTACGATATCAATAAAATCACCATTTAATGAAATTTCATAAAAACCTACTACTATATTTCCGTTTGGAGCTCCCCAAGTAAGATTTGCAGTAGTGTAATCTATATTTGAAACAGTTAAATTAGAAGGACCTGTTGGGTTAGCGTCATGTAATGTAGTAAAAGTTACATCTGCACCTTCAGATAAATTATTTCCAGCGTCTCTAGCCTTAACTGTAAGTGTATAGGTTGTGCTTACATCTAAACCAGATACATCAAAAGAAGTTGTAGATGAGGTTCCAATAAGATATATTCCATTGTAAATATCATAACTTGCTACTCCAATATTATCTGTAGAAGCATCCCAGTTTAACGTAGCTGAAGTATAACTTACGTTAGAAGCTGTTAGGTTACTAGGTGTGGTAGGAGCCTCAGTGTCATCACTTGTTGCAGAGGTAATAACTACAGTATAATCTTCTACTTCACCATAAGAAAAGACTTCTTCACAAGGAGATGGCGTTGCGTTGTATTTTAAAATAACACGCATTCTAGTAGCTCCTAATGTAGCGTCAGAAGGAACGACAAATATACCATTTACAGGACTTTCATTAGATGGAGCTTTTGACCAGATATGCTCTCCTGGATCAGAAAAATCTCCATCCTGATTAAAGTCAATCCATGCACCATATCCTTCTGGATACTGTGTAGATCTCCATACTGGTGTAACAGTAATTGTATTAGCAGATCCTGACCTTAAATCAGTAGAAATATCAGTATGATCTGAATATCCTTCTCCTCTTGGAGTTGAATTGTCAATAGTACCTAATTGTACTCTACCAATATATTCACCTGATACACTGTTACCTCTAGAAAAACAATATCTTAATGGGGCAATACCGGTAGTTTGTGCTGTAATTAACGATGGAGTACCGCTTCCTCCATTTGAACATTTAGCTATAATTGAACAATTGTATTCAGTACCTGGATCTAAGCCAGTAATTGTTTTTGAAGTTCCAGAAACATTAATTTTTCCTGGCATAGTAGCACCAGTAGCATTTGTTGTAATTTCTAATGTATACGATGCAGCTCCTGGTACTGCATCCCATGATAAAGTAAATTGATTGTCGCTAATATTTGATGTTGCAAAATTAGTAGGACCATCTAAGAAACAAAGTTCTCCAACTCCTACCGCATACCAAGCATTCATAACTGCTAATACTTCAGGGCTTTTATCACCATATAAATCTGTTGTAGCAATAATAGAAGCGGCTCTAGCGTCTTCAAAAGTTGAATTTTCAGATAAGTAATTAGCTTCTAAACGATATGCTATTTTAGCTGCTTTTGTCATACCAATGCTAGGTACGTTATAACTATTACCTTTGTCGTTAGTTCCAGTTCCACCAACAGTTAATAAGTAGAACCAGTAATTTAAAACTCCAGAATTAGTGTGTACACCGCAATAATCGTTAAAAGAACTTGGGAAAGCACAGTTTGGATCTTTCCAATGTAAGCCACCGTAGGTATCTGGTTGCCCTCTTTCGTTAGGATTGCTCATAGAGCGTAAGGCAGAAACACCTGCTCTTCTGTCTATTTCATCTCCAATTAACCAAATTTCTGGTGATGGAGCTGTATCACTACCATTTCCTTTTGCAAAGTGTTCTACAGCTGCTCCCCAAATATCTGAGAAACCTTCATTCATGGCTCCAGATTCTCTTTGGTAGGCAAGATCCGCTGTATTTGTACATACAGCATGCCCAATTTCATGAGCAGCAACATCAATACTAGTTAAAGCATCAAACCTTCCATTACCTTCGTTTCCATTCGAAGATCCGTCTCCATAAGACATTACAGTACCGTTCCAAAAGGCGTTGTCGTAATTTGTTCCTACATGAACATAACTACGAATAGCAGCTCCATTGTTGTCAAAGCTGTTTCGGCTATGTTTGTCTAAAAAGTAATCATAAGTCATCATAGCTCCCCAATGAGCGTCTAATGCTGCATCGTCTTTTCCTGCACTATGTTCTGCGGTAGTCCAATTGTTATCATTATCTGAAAATTCATCAAAATTGTTGATATATGGATAGCCAGAAGCAGGTTGGTTTTTAGCATCTCTAGTATATACTTTTCTAGATTCGTCATTCAATGTATATACATTACCGTCTTTTCTAGTTTCTATGGTTCTGGTACCACTGTATCTTGTTTGAGCTGTACCAGAAACAAAAAGAGTTTCTAATGTTTTTCTTGCATCAATTTCTGATGTATTGTGTGATGTGTGTGCATGATGCTCATGTAATTCACCTTCATGACCAAAATTATCGACATGTTTGATAATCGGATTAAAGAATAATGTTTTTCCTGTATGAGCATCAATATAGAGGTGTCCTCTACTTACAGGTTTTGTTGCGTAAATGTCGAATTTGTATGCTAGTTTAGCATCATCAGTTTTTAAAAATTCTTTTGGTAAAATTACCAGTTCACCTTCAGGTTTTTTATAGTTATCCATTGCTTTTGCTGCATCTGGATATTCCCATAAATAACTTTCGGCTCCTGTATGATCTAAAGCTTTTTGAAAAGCTTGTTGATTGGATAATCGTGGTGTTGTATTTACTCTACCAACATCGTAAAATTGACCATTCATTGTTCTTAATACACCACCTTTGGCATGTGCGATATATGAAGAGAATTCTACTTTTATGCCTTTAAATTGTTGTTGGAATTTTTCGTGAGTAAAGCCTAAATCGTCTACTTCATGTTTTACTTTTTGTAGACTTTCGTTTGATGACATTTTTAGTTTCTGTCTAAGAATACTGGGAACTTTTTGTAGAGAGGTTTTTTGAGTTTTTTCAAGTTTAATGTGTTTCAAACTTTTGCCCTCCTGTGCAGTTACTGAAAATAGTCCAGCACACAAGAACGAAGTCAAAAACACATTTCTAAGATTAATGTGTTTCATGGTTTTTTTGGGGGGTTGATTAATGGTTTTCTGTTTTGCAAACAATAAAAACACCTAGGATTTTTGTTAAAATATTATTGTTTGTCTTATAAAAGTATTAAAAAAATAAACTTATTTAAAAATTGATTTTGATAAGAAAATTTTATGAGAAACAAAAAAACCCAGCATTTAACTGGGTTCTTTTTAAATAGTTATTTTATGTTTTTGTTATTTTTTTATAAACTTTTGTTTAAATATTTTCATATCGTTCATGATCTCTAAAATGTAAAGCCCACTATTTAAATTAGCTATATTTAATTGTGAAGTATTTAATTCTCCAGACTGAACAACTTTACCTAAAATATTTACAATTCTATATGTTGAAGCTGTATTATTAGAATTTAGTTTAATATTCAAAAAGTTCGATACAGGATTTGGGTAAATAGTTATTGCATCCGAACTAGTTTCTTCCTCAGCTGTGATACCTGTAAAATTATTATTACCTGTAATATTAACTAAATAATCTTCTACTTCTCCTCTAAAGAAAGTTCCACAAGGTCCTTGTTCATTTATATATCGTTTTGCAGATACTCTCATTCTTGTCTTACCTAGTTTGGCATTAGAAGGAATTCTTATAGATTGATTATAATTTGCTGTGTTAGAAACTACTTTTGACATTACTTTTTCATTTGCTTCAAAAACACCATTATTATTATAGTCAATCCAAACAACTATTCTGTTTCTGTATCGGATATTCTTATATTTAATTCCCACAGTAAGAGTATAATTACTTCCTTTTCTTACAGTTGCAGATTTATGTGTATACCCTCCATAACCATAGCCGAAACCAGACCCAGTTCTGAATTTTAAATTCGCTAAACCAACATAACTAATCCATTCTTCGTCAGAAGATTTAGATTTAGATTCACAATAGTTTGAAGTGTTTACTTTTAGATCATTACTCTCGTTAGAAACATTTCCTTCAGGGTCGATTGCTTTCACAAAGAAAGAGTAGTTTTTGTTAGCTTGTAATCCAGTTACTTCAAAGGATGTATTTGTTGTTGTTCCAATTTTTGTTCTAGACTTAAATACTTCATAAGTAATTACTCCACCATTTTTATCTGTAGATGCTTTCCAAGCGAGTGTAATGGTATTTTGAGTAATGTTTGAAGCTCTTAAATTTACAGGAGCAGAAGGTCTGTTTTCATTACTTAATGTTGTGAATACTACATTTGCTACATTAGAAACATTGTTACTTGCATCTTTGGCTCTTACAGAATATGTATAAGGGCTTTGTTCTGATAAACCTGTAACATTAATTGTTGTATTTGTGGTAGTTGTTAATAATGAAGTTCCTTGGTATATATCGTAACCAACTACTCCAACATTGTCCGTAGAGGCTGTCCAGCTTAAGGTAGCTGTAGACATGGTAATGTCTGATGCTTTTAAGTTTTTAGGTCTACTTGGTTTCTGATTATCGCCATTAGCCGATTTAATAATAACTTTATAATCTTCAGCTTCACCATAACCTAAATCTGCTTCACAAGCTCCTGGGATTCTATTGTATTCCATAGAAACTCTCATTCTTGTCGGTCCTGGTTTGGCATCACTAGGTATTACAAAAGTTGTACTTACTGGCGATTCAGTTGAAGGAGCTTTAGTCCAAATTGTTTCATTAGCATCAGAGAAATCACCATCTTGGTTGTAATCAATCCAAACAGCATAACCATTCCCTTCTTCATATTGTTTGTCTAAAAACCCTGGAGTTATTGTTAACGTATTAGTACTTCCTTGTGTTAATTCAGTAGAAAGGTTAGAGAAGTATGTGTACCCAGTACTACTTCCAGACGTATTATCTATGTCACCCAATTGAAATCTATCTATATATTCATCAGGGAATCTTCCTTTAGATGGGCAATAACGTATTGGAGGTGTTCCTGTAGTAACTACATTGATAATAGCTGGACTTCCTGAGCCATTTGTACAATTACCTTGTATCTTACATCTGTATTCAGTACCAGGTTGTAAACCTAAAATAATTTTAGACTTTCCAATAACTTTAATTTCACCAGGAGATTTTATTCCGTCAACTACAGCTGTAACTTCTAGTTTGTAGTTTTTTGCACCAGATACTCTAGCCCAATCTAATGTGAATTCTCTAGGACCAACATTAGAAACTCTAAACTCTTGAGGAGCTCTTAAATAGCATAATTCTCCAACCCCAACTGCATACCAAGCATTTATAACTGCTCTTACTTCTTGACTTCCATCTCCATATAAATCTGATGCAGCAATAATTGCTCCTTCTCTTGCATCTTCAAATTTTGATGTTGGTGATAAATAATTTGCTTCCAACCTGTATGCAATCTTAGCGGCTTTTGTCATACCAATACCACTAACACTATAATTATTTCCTATATCGTTGGTACCACTTCCTCCAACGGTAAGTAAATAAAACCAGTAGTTTAATACACCAGAGTTTGTGTGTACACCACAATAGTCATTAAGCGCAAATGGAAGAACACAATTTGGATCTTTCCAATAAGTACCTCCATAGGTGTCTGGTTGATTTCGTTCATTTGGATTGCTCATAGAACGTAAAGCAGAAACCCCACTTCTTCTATCTACTTCATCACCTATTAACCAAACGGAAGCAGCGGGTCTTCTATCGTTACCATTTCCTTTAGCAAAATGTTCAACTGCAGCTCCCCAAATATCAGAAAAGCCTTCGTTCATTGCTCCAGATTCTCTTTGGTATACAAGAGCTGCTGTATTTGTACAAACAGCATGTCCTATTTCATGAGCAGCAATATCGATACTGGTTAATGCATCAAATCTTCCATTTCCTTCTTGTCCGTTAGAAGAACCATCTCCATAAGACATAACAGTACCATTCCAAAAGGCATTATCGTAATTACTTCTCACATGTACATAACTGCGAATAGGAGCACCATTGTCATCAAAACTATTTCTATTGTGTTTGTGTAAAAAATAATCGTAAGTTTTCATGGTTCCCCAATGTGCATCTAATGCAGCATCGTCTTTATTAGCGCTATGTTCTGCTCTTGTCCAATTATTATCATTGTCTTCAAACTCATCATAGTTTGTTATATATGGAAAACCGTTAACATCTTGATTTTTAGCATTTCGAGTGTATACTTTTCTTGTTTCGTCATTCAAGGTGTATACATTGCCATCTTTTCTTGTTTGAATGTTTCTAATGCCACTATAACGTGTTCTTGCATTACCAGTAGCAAAAAGAGATTCAAGTATTTTTTTCTTGTCGATTTTAGAGAGACTCTTTATTTCTCCTAATTCTCCAATTTTATCTGCATGCTTAATAATAGCATTGTAAAATAGGGCTTCACCAGTATGAGCATCAATATATAGATAGCCTCTGCTTAGTGGTTTAGTTGCGTAAATATCAAACTTATAAGCTAGTTTGGCTTTTTGGGTACGCAAAACTTCTTTTGGTAAAATGACTAATTCTCCTTCAGGTTTTTTGTAATTATCCATTGCTCTTGCTGCCTCTGGATAATCCCATAAATATTTTTCTGCTTTTGTGTGGTTTAATGCTTTTTGAAAAGCTTGCTCATTTGATATTTTTGGTTGTATGCTTACATTATTAACGTCATAAAATTGACCGTTCATTGTTCTAAGCATTCCACCTTTGGCATGCGCGCTATAAGTAGCAAACTCAACTTTTAATCCTTTAAATCGTTGTTGGAACTTTTCGTGGGTGAACCCTAAATCGTCTACTTCTTGTTTCACTCTCTGTAATGTTTCGTTTTGAGACATTTTAAGCTTTTTACGAAGTAATTCTGGGGCTTGTTGTAATGAAGTTTGTTGTGTTTTTTCAACTGTAATGTGTTTTAAGCTTCTGCCTTCTTGTGCTGTTACGGATAGTAAACCAGCGCATAAGAATGAAGCTAACAACACATTTTTAAAACGTGTGTGTTTCATAGTTTTCGAGGGTTTTTAAAAAAATGATTTATTTGTGAATGATAAAAAAAGTGGTTTATGGTGTTAAAATTTTATCATTTGTGTACCAAACTTATTAAAAAAACAAGATTTATTTAAGTTATAGAAAAGTGTAAGAAGAGGTCTAAAAAACAAAAAACCCAGCATTAAGCTGGGTTTCTTTATGTAATAACAATTACTTTTTGTTATTTTTTTATAAACTTTTGTTTAAATACTTTCAAGCCATCAGTAACTTCTAAAATATAAAGACCACTGTTAAGATTGTTTATATTTAATTGAGTTGACTTTAACGTTCCAGATTTAACAACCTTACCTAAAACATTGATTACTTTGAATGTCTTAGCATTGTTGTTTGAAGCCTTTAATCTAAGGTTTAAAATGTTCGATACTGGGTTAGGGTATACTGAGATATCTGAAAGTTTTTCGTTAGTTGCAGTTAAGCCTATAGTGTTGTTTGTAGTTTTGTTTACAATATTTACCATGTAATCTTCTACTTCACCATAGTTGAAAGTTCCACATCCTACTTTAGGCTCTGCGTTATATCTCATAATAACACGCATTATTGTTTTACCTAATTTAGCGTTAGCAGGTACTGCGATACTCGTTGATCTGATACCACTTTCTCTTGATGCGTTAGACATTACTTTCTCATGCTTGTCGAATACACCATTATGGTTGAAATCAATCCAAACTCCAAAGAACATTTGATTTCCACCGTTAGGGAATCCTGCACTTACAGATAACAACATTGATCTATCTTTTCCTATTGTTGCTACATGATTTGTGTAATTAGCATAACCACCATCATTTCCAGATGATTTAGACATATTACCTAATCCAACATAATCTATCCATCCTAATTTAGTGCTAGTACATTTTGATTCACAGTAATCACCAGCATCAGGTAAAGTTTTGAAAGAAGCTTCTTTTGATTCTTCAGAAATATTTCCTGCTGCATCTTTTGCTTTTACTGAACATCTGTAAGTTGTTCTTGCATCTAAATCTGCAAAATTATATGAAGTATCTGCAGTGCTTCCTACTAAATTACCATCTAAAAATACATCATAACCAGTTACTTCAACATTATCTGTTGCAGCAGTCCAAGTTAATTTAGCAGCATTTTGAGTTATGTTGCTAACTATTAAGTTAGATGGAGTTGATGGAGCTTCTGTGTCAGGAGCTGGTTTAATAACTACAGTATAGTCTTCTACTTCACCGTAACTGAATGTAGCGTCACATGGATTTGGTGTATCAAAGAAACGTAAAATAACACGCATTCTTGTTGCTCCTAAAACGGCATCTTCTGGTACTGAAAAAGTTGTTCCTACTGGAGTGTCTCTCGAAGGAGCTTTTGTCCAAACTGTTTCGTTAGGGTCATCAAAATCACCATCATGGTTATAATCAATCCAAACTCCATAACCTTCGCTAAATACAGTTCCAGTCCATACTGGAGTAATTGTAATTGTATTTGGAGTTTCTTTAGCTAAATCTGTAGAGATGTCTGTAAAGTTAGAATATCCATCTCCTCCGTCAGAGCTATTGTCAATATCGCCTAATTGTACTCTTCCAATGTACTCGTCAGATACATTATTTCCTTTAGAAGGACAGTATCTAATTGGAGCTGTTCCAGTAGTTGTTACTGTAATTGACTCTGATTCTCCATCACCACCTTCTGAACAATTTGCGGTAATAGTACAAGTATATTCGCTACCTGGCTCTAAAGTATCGAATGTTATACTGTTTGTAGTTACTGTAACTGCAGCAGGCGTAAATATACCATCTACAGAAGCAACAGTTTCAATAGTATAAGATGCAGCTTCAGGAATTGCATTCCACGTTAATGTAAATCCGTTGTCAGCAAGATTTGTTGCTTCAATATTACTTGGAGCATCTAAGAAACAAAGGTCTCCAACACCTACTGCATACCATGCAGTCATTACAGAGTAAATTTCTGGACTATCTGCACCAAATAAATCTGTAGCAGCAGCAATAGACCCAGCTCTAGCATCTTCAAAAGTTGAAGTTTGAGATAAATAATTAGCTTCTAAACGATACGCAATTTTTGCAGCTTTAGTCATACCAATACCTGCGACATTATAATTACTACCAATATCGTTAGTTCCAGAACCACCAGCAGTTAATAAATAAAACCAGTAGTTTAATACTCCTGAATTTGTGTGTACACCACAGTAGTCGTTAAAATAACTAGGGAAAGCACAGTTTGGATCGATCCAATATTGTCCACCATACGTATCAGGTTGTCTTAAAGATTTAGGATCGTTCATAGAACGTAATGCAGCTGATCCTGTTCTTCTATCAATTTCGTCACCGATTAACCAAACAGTTACGTCTGGTGCCATATCGTTTCCGTTTCCTTTAGCAAAGTGCTCTACAGCAGCTCCCCAAATATCAGAAAACCCTTCGTTCATAGCTCCAGATTCTCTTTGGTATAATAAATCAGCAGTGTTTGTACAAACGGCATGTCCTATTTCGTGTGCAGCAACATCAATACTAGTTAAAGCGTCAAATCCGCCATTTCCTTCGTCTCCATTTGAAGAACCATCTCCATAAGACATTACAGCTCCATTCCAGAAAGCATTGTCGTAGTTTGTGCTAACGTGAACGTAACTTCTAATTGAAGCTCCATTGTCATCAAAACTATTTCTGTTGTGTTTGTCTAAGAAATAGTCATAAGTCATCATTGCTCCCCAGTGTGCATCTAAAGCAGCATTGTCTTTATTTGCACTGTGCTCAGCAGTTGTCCAGTTATTGTCATTGTCTGTAAACTCAGTGTAGTTTACAACATAAGGATATCCAGAAGTACCTTGGTTGTTCGCATTTCTTGTATATACTTTTCTTGATTCGTCATTTAAAGTATACTCATCATCCGCATCTTTTCTAGCGTCGATGTTTCTAGTTCCGCTGTAACGTGTTTCAGCTAAACCTTGTAAAAACGCAATTCCGCTTTTTTTACTTGCTAACTTATTTACATGAGGAGTTAATTCTCCAGCATGATCTGTGTGACCAGCATGTCCAAAGTTATCAGCATGTTTAATAATAGGGTTGAATAATAAAACTTTACCGTTATGAGCATCTACATAAAGATATCCTCTACTAACAGGTTTTTTAGCGAAAATATCAAACTTATAAGCTAGTCTAGCAGTATTAGTTTTGATAACTTCTTCCGGTATAATTACCAATTCACCTTCTGGCTTTTGGTAATTATTCATTTCTTTTGCAGCATCTGGGTATTCCCACATGTATTCTTCTGCATTTGTGTGCTGTAGCGCAATTTGAAAAGCCTCTTCTTTAGATAATTTAGGCTCAACATTTGTTTTTCCAACATCGTAGAATCTACCATTTAAACCACTTAATACACCAGATTTACCATGTGCTGTATAGGTAGCAAATTCTACTTTTATGCCTTTAAAACGTTGTTGGAATTTTTCATGAGTAATTCCTAAGTCGTCTACTTCTTGTTTTACTTTTTTTAAGCTCTCATTTGGAGACAGACGTAATTCTTTTTTCAGAATTTCGGGAGCTTTTTGTAAGGAAGTTTTAGACTTTTTTTGAAGTTTGATTTGTTTTAAGCCTTTTCCGTGTTGTGCATAAATGGACAAGGATCCAAAGCATAGGAACGAGGCAAAAAACACACTTTTGATACAATTGTGTTTCATTGTTTCGGGGGTTAATAATTAGTAATTTGAGTTTTGTGGAAAATTTAAATTCCCATAGCTTTTATCACAAAATATTGTGGTAAAGTGGGCAAATGTATCAAAAAAATGCATTTAAAAAAGTTTTTTAGTTAAAATTTTAGGTAAAAAAATAATAGTATTTTCTTGTGATTTTCATTTGTAAATCCTTTTTTATTAAAATAAAATATTCTAATCTTTTTAGATGTTTTTTTATCAATTAACATAGCAATCGTTTTCGAAAATTTTTAATTTTTAAAAATTTTGGATCTTTTTTTATGTAACAAAATAAAAGCTTCAAATACTAATCGAGTAACTATTAATTCAAATTACATGATTGCACGTTTTATAAACTTTGAATGGAAACAATTCTTTCGTTCTATGTTTTGGCAAAAAGGAATTGCTGTAAACATTTTACTAGGAATTTTTGCGTTGTATTTTATTGCTATTTTTTTGGGAGTTGGATTAGGAGGGTTCTATGTTTTAAAGAAGCAATTTCCTAATCAAGATCCGTTACAAATTGTAAATGGTATACTATTATTCTATATTATTGGAGATTTAATATTCAGGTATTTAATGCAAAAATTACCAGTAATGAATATTAAACCAATGCTTGTTTTAAATATTAAAAAAAGTAAACTTGTAAACTACACATTAGCAAAATCTGCTTTTTCTTTTTTTAATTTTTTTGGAATGTTTTTTTACATCCCATTTGCGCTAGTTTTAATTAAAGAAGGGTATCCAGCTGAAAATGTATTAAGTTGGTTAACAGCATTAATTTTACTTGTTTTTTCAGCGAATTACTTAAACTTTATTACAAATAAGAGTAATACAGCATTTGGGGTTTTAGTAGTTGTTTTAGGTAGTGTTATAGCATTGCAGCAATTTGGTTTATATGATTTTACAGGAGTTAGTATTGCTGTTTTTAGCGGTTTTTATAATAATTGGTTATTTGTTCTTATACCATTAGCTTTAGTATTTGTTTTTTACTTTTTGAATTATAAAAAACTAAAAAGCCAGTTGTATTTAGATGATGTAGTACAGGTAAAAGCAAAAGAGGCTACTACTTCAGATTTATCTTTTATAGATGGATTAGGTGATTTAGCACCATTTATTAAAAATGAAATGCGTTTGATTTGGAGAAATAAGAGAACGAAAACGGTTTTTTTAATGTCTTTCTTGTTTTTGTTTTATGGAGTTATTTTCTTTTCAAATAAAACATATGAAGAAAATATGCCTGCTTTTTTAATTTTTGCATCACTTTTTGTAACCGGTGGTTTTGCTATTAATTATGGTCAGTTTATTCCTGCTTGGGATAGTGAATATTATAAAATGATTATGAGTCAAAATATTCGTTACCGTAAATTTTTAGAAAGTAAATGGTTGTTAATGTCAGTAGTAACTTTTGTGTTGTACATCTTAAGTATTCCATATTTGTATTATGGATTGGACAAGTTTTTAATGATTACTGCTGGTGCGGTTTTTAATATTGGATTTAATACGTTGTTTTTACTTTTTGCAGGGTCTTTTAATAGAAAGAGAATTGATTTACAGTCTAGTGGATTTGGAAATACACAGGGAACTAGCGCCACTCAATTCTTAATTATTATTCCAATTATGGGAGTGCCAATGTTTTTATTTTGGATCTTTAATAAACTTGTTGGTTTTAATGCGGGAATTATCGCGATTGCTACTGTAGGGGTTTTAGGATTAGTCTTTAAAAACTACATCATGAATTTGATAGAGAAAAAGTATATCGAAAATAAGTATGCAGCAATTCATGCATTCAATCAAAAAAAATAATTACACAAATAAGAAGAAAATGATACAAGTCAAAAATATTTCAAAAAAATACGGATCAACAGAAGTTTTAAATATTTCATCATTAGATATTCCTAAAGGAGAATCTTTTGGTTTGGTGGGGAATAATGGTGCAGGTAAAACAACATTATTTAATCTTTTATTGGATTTAATTAGACCTACAACTGGAAATATAGATAATAACAGTATAACGGTTAGTAAAAGTGAAGATTGGAAAACATTCACAGGGTCATTTATAGATGAAAGCTTTTTAATTGGTTACTTAACACCAAATGAATATTTCGATTTTATAGGCGAGTTGCGTGGTATGAATGATGCAGATATAAAAAGCTTCTTAACTCAGTTTGAAGAGTTTTTTAATGACGAAATTTTAGGGAAGAAAAAATTCTTACGAGATCTAAGTAAAGGAAACCAGAAAAAAGTAGGTATTGTAGCTGCAATGATGGGAAATCCTAAGGTTGTGGTATTAGATGAGCCTTTTGCGAATCTTGATCCAACTACTCAAATACGATTAAAAAACATTATCAAAAATTTAATACAAGAACAAGAAACTACAGTGCTAGTTTCTAGTCACGATTTGAGTCATGTAACTGAAGTTTGTGAACGTATTGTTGTGTTAGAAAAAGGAAATGTTGTGAAAGATATACAAACATCTCCGGTAACTTTAAAAGAATTAGAGAGCTATTTCTCATCATAGCTAGAAAATTAGCTTTTTATTTCTATTTTTACGCTCATGAGTACAATAGTTAATAATTTTATCTGTTGTATTCAGTAGAGCGTTTTTTTATGAAAAAATCTTATTACTTACTGCCCTTAACAATAGTTACTAGCATTGTGTTTTCTTGTAGTACAAAAAAAGACTCTGTTATTAACAGGAACTTTCATGCATTAACTACAAAATATAATGTGCTTTTTAACGGAGAACAAGCATTTGAAAAAGGGTTGAAAGGTATTGAAGAAAATTATACAGATAATTTCTGGAAAAGACTTCCAATTGAACCTATAAAGTTCAATGAAAGAAGCATTGGAGCTATTAAGTTTGCTTCACCTGGAGATGGTTTTGATAATAAAGATAAAGAAAGTTCTAAACCTGCTACACCTTTCGATAGAGCTGAAGAAAAAGCTGTAAAAGCAATTCAAAAACACTCTATGAACATTAAAGGGTATGAAAAAAATAGACAAATAGACGATTCTTATTTGTTGCTAGGAAAAGCTCGTTACTATACACAAAGGTTTATTCCTGCAATAGAGGCGTTTAACTACATTATTGCAAATTACCCGAAAGCAGATTTAATTTACGATACTAAAGTTTGGAGAGCAAAATCTAACATTCGTTTAGATAATGAGAAACTTGCTATTGAGTCGTTAAAATTATTAGTGGCTTTAGATGAAAATGAAAAGAATCTATCTAAAGTACAACGTCAATCTGCGTATACTGCATTAGCAATGGCTTATGAAAAAGCAGATAGTATTCAAAAAGTAATAGAAAACTTAACAAAATCTATAGAGCTTACAAGAAACCATCAGTCGGCTAGAAATGCTTTTGTATTAGGTCAGATTTATAGTGAGTTAGGTCGAAAAGATTCTGCTAGAATGGTTTTTAGAAAGTTAGCAGATGGTAGAGGGATCCCAGAAAAATATAGAGTTCACGCAAGTATTGAGCTTGTAAAAAATATAGAAGCTAAAGATTCTTCGAATGTTCTGTTGATTGACCGTATGCGAAAGTTAATAAGGAATACGGATAATAGAAAGTATTTAAATGAATTGTATTTCCAAGCAGGAGTATTACAGGAAGATAGAGGGAATATTGAAAAAGCTATAGAATATTATTTAAAGTCCTTAGAAGAGCAAAGTAACGATGTTTATCAGAAAACACATGCTTACGAACGATTAGGGAATATTTATTTCAATAAACAAGACTATTTATTAGCAGGTTCTTTTTATGATAGTGTGTTACAAGTTACTACCGAAGAGTTTGAAAATGAGAAGAGAATCCGAAGAATAAAGCGAAAAAATAAAGGGCTTACAAAGCTTAAGAATTATGAAGAAACAGTTATAACTAACGATAGTATTCTTCGCCTTGTAGCTATGACGCCTGACGAAAGAACGATTTTCTTTGAAGGTTATATAGAGAAATTAAAAGAAGCAGATGAGAATAAAAGACAGCGATTGTTAAACTCTCAAAATTTTGGAAGTCAGTTTGGAGGAGGAGCTTCTTTTGGTGGAAATAATCAAGGGAAATGGTATTTTTATAATAACCAATCTAAAGGTTTTGGAAAAGTAAACTTTCAAAAAACTTGGGGAACAAGGCCTTTAGAAGATAATTGGCGTTGGTCAGATAAATCACAGGTAGATACAGATGCAGTAGAAGAAGAGGAAGAAGTACAAACGGAGAAAACAGATAGTAAGTACAAAGTAGAAACGTATCTTAGTAAAATACCAACCGACCCTGCTGTAATAGAGAAGTTGAGAGAAGATAGAAATGCAGCATTGTACCAATTAGGACTAATTTATAAAGAACAATTTAAGAATCCTGAATTGGCAATTAAAAACTTGGAGGAACTGTTAGTTACGAATAAGAAACCAGAGCTAATTTTACCTATTAACTATCATTTATATCAGTTATACGGTCAAGAAAACGAAAAAGAAAAAGAGGCTGCAAAAAAGACATTAATTCTTAATGATTACCCAAATTCTAAATTCGCTCAAATCATTAATAATCCAGATAGTAAGATTTCTAACGATAAGAAAGTTAGCGAAGTAGATGAAAAATATAAATATGCTTATGCGATTTACAAAGAGAAATGTTTTGAAGATGTTGTAAATCAGGTAGATATTTTATGGGAGGATATAGAGAATTCAGATTTAATTGCTAAATTTGCACTCTTAAGAGCTTTAGCAATTGGAAAGTACAAAACCAAGGAGGAATACAAAAAAGCTCTTGAATTTGTGACATCCAATTACCCTAATAGTATTGAAGGTCAGGAAGCAAACGAAATAATCAAACGTATAAAATAATCCCTTATGTTCAGTAATAAAAACAAAAAAGAACCAATGGTTGAAAGAAAATCAACCAATAGAAATGTAATAGGTAAAGGAACTAAAATTGTTGGAGATCTTACATCAGAAGGTGATTTTAGAATAGATGGAACATTAGAAGGTACACTTACAACACAAGGACGTGTTATTATTGGTAAAGATGGTTTTATCAATGGAACAGTAGAGTGTAACAATGCAGATGTTGAAGGGAAATTTTCAGGGGACTTTAATGTACTTGATACACTAACAGCAAAGTCTACAGCATATATTACAGGGAATGTAACAGTAGGTCAAATTTCTACAGAACCAGGAGCAACATTTAACGCTACTTGTAATATGAAAGGTGCACCAGTTGTTAAACCTACCAAAGAAAAAGTAAAAGAGATAGGCAAAGGAAATAATGCCCAAAAAACAGCTTAATAAATACGTTCGGTTTAGCGGTATAGCAATGCAAATGGGACTTACTATTTACCTAGGTAGTTTACTAGGTAAATGGTTAGATACTAAATTCCCTAACGATTCCGAAATGTATACAAAAATTGTAACACTACTGGCTGTTTTTGGCGCAATGTATTCTGTAATTCGTCAAGTATCCAAACTTTCAAACGACAATGATTAAACGTATTGTACTATTTTTTGCAGTAGCAATAGTATTATTTTTAGTAACCTATTTTTCTCATCAATATATATTAAGTGCTAACAAAACAGTACTTTCTTTCTCTTTATCGAGTGTATATCTCTTTCATGTAATAGCAGCAAGTCTTATTTATGTAATTATTGAATTTGTAGCTGAAAAATTACCAACGCAAGCAGGTTATGCATACTTAGCATCTATTTTCTTAAAAATGGGTTTTTTCGTTCTTATTTTTAATACAGACTTGTTCGGAAACGAAGCATTGACCAAACCAGAACGAATTTCATTAGTAATACCTTTATTTGTTTTTTTAATAACTGAAGCTATAGCTGTTTCAAAACTGTTGAATAGTAAATAGTTTGCGGTTAAAAACCCCTTTTAAAAGGGTATGAAAAACTAAGGTAAAAAAAGGGTTTGTAGTTTTAATTAATTGTGTACCTTTGCACGGAAATTTAGAGCGCATAAATCTATTTTATAAAGGTATGATGATAGCAAAAAAACCTATCAGTTTTTTAATAGCACTAGTAACAGTGTTATCTTCGTTACCAGCTTTCGCTGGAGGAGGTGGAGCTTCTGAAAAAGGAGAACAAATTAATTCACCTGAATCAATTAAAAGTTATATTAAACATCACTTGGCGGATTCTCATGATTTTTCGCTGTTTTCGTATACAAACGATTCAGGGAAAAGAGTTCATGTTGGTTTTCCATTGCCAGTTATTGTTTGGACAAGCCAAGGATTGAAGATGTTTATGTCTTCTGCATTTCATCACAATGATAACGGACATGTTATTGTTGATAAAGGTGGTGTGAAGTTAACAAAGATTCATAGTAAAATTTATGAATTAAACGAAGGAGCTACAGAAGTAACTTTTGATGCAGATCATCATGCTACAAATGCACACAAAGTATTGGATCTTTCTATTACTAAAAGTGTATTCGGAATGTTAATCGCAGGTTTATTAATGATCTTAGGATTCCGCTCGTTAGCAAATGGATATAAAAAAGGACCAGTACCAACAGGTATTGGTAGAGTACTAGAACCACTAGTGTTATATGTAAGAGACGAAATTGCTAGACCAAATATTGGAGAAAAGCACTATCGTAAATTTATGGGATTCCTTTTAACGGTATTCTTCTTTATCTGGATCTTAAACTTAATGGGATTAACTCCATTAGGATTTAACGTAACAGGACAGATAGCAGTAACAGTTTGTTTAGCTTTATTTACATTCTTTATTGTGCAGTTTAGTGCAAATAAAGATTATTGGGGGCACATTTTCTGGATGCCAGGTGTTCCAGTGCCAATGAAAATCATTTTAGCACCTATTGAAATATTAGGGATGTTTACAAAGCCATTCTCATTATTAATTCGTTTGTTCGCAAACATGACAGCAGGTCACTTCGTAGTAATGAGTTTAATTGCTTTAATGATTACTTTAAAAAGTCAATTTGGAGCTGTAGGTTCAACAGGAATTTCATTAATATTATCACTATTTATTTCTGTAATTGAAATTTTAGTTGCTTTCTTACAAGCATTCATTTTTACAATGTTATCATCTTTATTTATCGGTATGGCTGTACAAGAGCACGATCACGATCATGCGCACGATGCAGAAGGACATGGATATGAGGATAACACAATAATTTAAGTTTAGAATAAGAATTTGTTTAATTAATATAAATCAATTAGTATGTACAATTTAATTGGAGCAGGATTAATCGTAATCGGTGGAGGAATCGGATTAGGTCAAATCGGTGGAAAAGCAATGGAAGGAATTGCTCGTCAACCTGAGGCTGCTGGTAAAATCCAAACAGCGATGATCATCATCGGAGCATTATTAGAAGGTTTAGCATTTGGTGCTTTAATCTTAGGAAAATAATTCCGGAAAAGACAAACAGAAAAACACTCTTCTGTAGCGGTTGGCTACAGAAAGTGTTTTAAAAGAATTAAACAAAAAAATAATACTACCACATAACAACAGAAGAAATGAATTTATTAGAAGATTTTTCACCAGGGTTGTTCATCATGCAAGCAATCATCTTATTAATCTTAATATTTTTAATGATGAAGTTTGCTTGGAAACCAATTATGCAAGCGTTAACTGAGCGTGAAGAGGGTATCCAAAGTGCATTAGATGCTGCTGAAGAAGCAAAGAAAGAAATGCAAAACTTACAAGCTGATAACGATAGATTATTAAAAGAAGCAAGAGCAGAGAGAGATGCTATGTTAAAAGAAGCTCGTGAGATTAAAGATAAAATCATTGCTGAGGCAAAAGAAGAAGCTTCAGAACAAGGAGCTACGATGATCGAAAATGCTAAAGCAACAATCAAGCAAGAGCAACAAGCTGCAATTGCAGAATTAAAGAAGAATGTAGCTGAGTTATCTATTGGTATCGCTCAAACAGTTGTAAAGAAAGAATTAGCTTCACAAGACGATCAATT
The DNA here is from genome assembly GCF_964511145.1 of Tenacibaculum amylolyticum. Lineage (NCBI taxonomy): Bacteria > Pseudomonadati > Bacteroidota > Flavobacteriia > Flavobacteriales > Flavobacteriaceae > Tenacibaculum > Tenacibaculum amylolyticum. The sequence continues at coordinate 281,591 of NZ_CAZEFZ010000076.1, read as the reverse complement.
AAAGCTTGTAGAAGGAATGTTAGAAGAAGTTACTTTAAACTAATCTAAAAAGATGAAAGGAGCAAGACCAGCATTACGTTACGCAAAAGCAATATTAAACCTAGCTAAAGAGCAAGGAAAAGATGCAGAAGTAAATGATAATATGAAATCTATTGTTGCAACTATTGCTACTAGCGATGATTTAGATGCAATGCTTAAAAGTCCTGTTATTAAAGCTTCTGATAAAAAGAAAGTTCTTGATGCTTTATTTGGAGATAAGGTAAATAATATTACGAAAGGGTTGTTTAACTTATTAGCAGAAAACAAGCGTATGATTATGTTAGAAAAAGTTGCAAAGCAATATTCTATCATATTCGATTATTACAAGAACATGCAAACAGCTAAAGTAACTACAGCTGTTCCATTAAATAGTAAGTTAGAAGTGAAAATTCAAGATAAAATAGTAGCAATTACTGGAAACAGTGCTACAATAGAAAACATTGTGAATCCTGATATTATTGGAGGATTTATATTACGTGTTGGAGATGTACAATACGACGCAAGTATCTCAAATCAATTCGACGAATTAAGAAGAGAATTTGACAACAGTCATTACATCCCAAAAATTTAAATTTAAAAGTTAATATTTATAAGCTTTATGCCTTTAAGCTAAAAGCAAAAAAATAATAAAATGGCAGCAATAAAACCAGCTGAAGTATCAGCAATCTTAAAGGAACAATTAACAAATTTCGAATCAAAAGCTACTCTTAATGAAGTAGGAACTGTATTACAAGTGGGTGATGGTATTGCTCGTGTATATGGTTTATCTAACGTACAATACGGAGAATTAGTTGATTTTGGTGGCGGTTTAGAAGGAATCGTATTAAACTTAGAAGAAGACAATGTAGGGGTGGTATTATTAGGATCTTCAACTGGTGTAAGTGAAGGTTCTACGGTAAAACGTACAGAAAGAATCGCTTCTTTAAAAGTAGGAGAAGGAATTGTTGGTAGAGTTGTAGATACTTTAGGTAACCCAATTGACGGTAAAGGACCAATCGAAGGAGAAACTTATGAAATGCCTTTAGAACGTAAAGCACCAGGAGTTATCTATCGTCAGCCAGTAACTGAGCCATTACAAACAGGTATTAAGTCTGTAGATGCAATGATTCCTATTGGACGTGGACAACGTGAGTTAATCATTGGAGACCGTCAAACAGGAAAGTCAACTGTTGCAATTGATACTATCTTAAACCAAAAAGAATTTTACGATGCAGGAGAGCCAGTATATTGTATCTACGTTGCAGTAGGTCAAAAAGGTTCTACAGTAGCTGCAATCGCAAATATGTTAGAAGAAAAAGGAGCTTTAGCATATACTACAATCGTAGCAGCTAACGCTTCAGATCCTGCACCAATGCAGGTATATGCACCATTCGCAGGAGCTGCAATTGGTGAGTACTTTAGAGATACTGGACGCCCAGCATTAATCATTTATGATGATTTATCTAAGCAAGCGGTAGCTTACCGTGAGGTATCTTTATTATTACGTCGTCCACCAGGACGTGAGGCGTACCCTGGAGACGTTTTCTACTTACACTCTAGATTATTAGAGCGTGCTGCAAAAGTTATTAATGATGATTCAATTGCTGCACAAATGAACGACTTACCAGAGTCTTTAAAAGGTAAAGTAAAAGGTGGAGGATCATTAACAGCCTTACCAATTATTGAAACACAAGCGGGAGACGTTTCTGCATATATTCCAACAAACGTAATTTCGATTACAGACGGACAGATCTTCTTAGAGTCTGACTTATTCAACTCGGGTGTACGTCCTGCAATTAACGTAGGTATCTCAGTATCGCGTGTAGGAGGTTCTGCTCAGATTAAATCAATGAAGAAAGTATCTGGTACATTAAAGTTAGACCAAGCGCAATATCGTGAATTAGAAGCATTCGCTAAGTTTGGATCAGACTTAGATGCAGCTACAATGAACGTAATTGAAAAAGGTAAGCGTAACGTAGAGATCTTAAAGCAAAATCAAGGAGATCCTTTTACTGTAGAAGATCAGGTTGCAATTATCTATGCAGGTTCTAAAAACTTATTAAAAGACGTACCTGTAAATAAAGTAAAAGAATTCGAAGCAAACTATATCGAGTTCTTAAATGCAAAGCATAGAGATACATTAGACGTATTAAAATCAGGAAAATTAACTGATGAAGCTACGGATGTGTTAAGAGAAGCAGCAAAAGAAATTTCTGCTAAATATACAGCATAAAAAGACTTTAGTATTGGGTATTGAGAAACCATATCTCAATACTCAGTACTCAATACTAAATACTTACAAGTATGGCAAACTTAAAAGAAATACGTAACAGAATTACTTCAATAGGTTCAACAATGCAGATTACATCTGCCATGAAAATGGTATCTGCTGCAAAGTTGAAAAAGGCACAAGATGCTATTACAGCAATGCGTCCTTATTCTTCGAAGTTAACTGAGCTTTTACAAAGCTTAAGTGCAACTTTAGAAGGAAATACTGGAGGAGCATATTCTGAACAAAGAAAAGTATCTAAAGTATTATTAGTTGCTATTACTTCTAACAGAGGTTTATGTGGAGGATTTAATTCATCTATCATAAAAAAGACAGTTAGCACTGTTCAAGAGAAGTATGGTAATGTAGAAGTAGACCTTTTTACAATTGGTAAAAAAGGAAACGATATTTTATCTAAAGAGTATAATGTATTTGAAAACAGAAACGATGTTTTTGATGATTTAACTTTTGATAATGTTGCTGAAATTGCAGAACAATTAATGGATTTATACGTAGCAGGTTCTTACGATAAGATAGAAATTATCTACAACCGTTTTAAGAATGCTGCAACGCAAATTGCCATGGTTGAGCAGTTTTTACCAATAGAACCAGTAGAAAGTGATGATAATATACAATTGGATTATATTTTCGAACCTTCTAAAGAAGAGATCGTATTAGATTTAATTCCTAAGTCATTAAAAACACAGTTATACAAAGCAGTACGTGATTCATTTGCTGCCGAACACGGTGCTCGTATGACTGCAATGCACAAAGCAACAGATAATGCTAAGGAATTAAGAGATGACTTATTATTAACATATAATAAAGCTCGTCAGGCTGCTATTACTAACGAAATCTTAGAGATTGTTGGTGGTGCAGAAGCATTGAATAATTAAGGCATAAGTCTTATTTATATAAATATAAAACAGGGAATTCTTTTAGAGTTCCCTGTTTTGTTTTTATTATTGCATCTACTAAAGATTAAATTGCATTATCAAAAAAATAATATTATGAAAAAAATAATTCCAAACCTTGTAACAATTGTTCTATTTTTCTACATTAATAATACATTAGCTCAAGAGAAAGAGATTATAAAAGAAGACTCTACAATGACTTCGAATACTATAAAAGATGTACCTTTTAGAGTTATTGAAGAGGTACCTGTGTTTCCTGGATGTGGAATATTAAAAACAAATAAAGAAAAGAAAAAGTGTTTTAATTTGAGTATGCGCAAGCATATAGGTAAACATTTCAATATAGAAATGATGAACTGTTTAGAAAAGATATTAGTAAAAAACAAAGAAACAGGTATAGAAGAGGAAGAATGTACTTCAGGATTAACTCCAGGGGTTAAAAGAATATACTTACAATTTAAAATAGACTATACAGGAGAAATAATTAATATAGTCGCCCGAGGCCCACACCCAAAATTAGAAGAAGAAGCTATTAGAATTGCAAAATTAATTCCTAAAATGGAAAAACCAGCATTACAAAAAGGAGTTCCTGTAAGAGTAGGTTATACATTACCAATTACTTTTAGAGTAGAATAAGTTTGAATACTAAAATTATTGATTAATAAAATAAGTATTCCTATGAAAATAGTCAATACTTATTTTTTTTCTTTTTTAAATTATTTACTTCATGAAAAGGTTACTATTTTTTTTACTCATCTTTTCATTTAAAATAGAATCTCAATTATCATATATTGATGATAGGGTTGTGAATTTAAATGATGACTTTTTAAAATTAAATCAAATAATAACAGCTAGTAGTTTTGGAGGAAATCTAGAAGAAGCAACTAAATTAATTTCTAATGTAGACAAAGTTTCTGAAGAATATATAATAGGTAAAAGTTTATTAGAATATAACCTTTATGGAAAAAATAAGAGTTTTAAATTCATAAATAATTTAGGACTAGAGAGTAAATTACACAATTATTACAAAGCATTAGTAAGCTTATTAACGGATAATATAGATGATTATGGGTATTATAAAAAATTAGTTAAAGAAGAATGTTTACAGTTAAAATTATCAATAAGAGAAGTACTTAAAAATAAACCTAGAGAAACAAACCTAACAAAAAAAATAAATTCTTACTTAAAGAAAGTTGATATAAATAGTGATGATAACTATTTGTTTTTAATGTTGTCAAAAATTGATGTAGAATTTGCATATAGAAGAAAAGAAAAATACTTTTCACTTATTAATCTTTATAAAAGATATCCGAAAAAATTTAATTCGAAAAACCTTGTAAAGTATATAGAAGATTGTAATGAAAAATTATGTATCCAAGTAAAAGATACTCTAAAAATAAAAGAAAATGATCTAGAAAGTATTAAAAAGCTATTATTAGATAAAAATCAAACTTCAATAGAGAAACAGCTCACAGAAGTTTTAAAAGGAGTTATAAACAATGATTCAAAACTAATATATAAATCATTTATATTTTTGCATGCCAAAGAAAACTATTTGCCTAGAGATTTTAGACAAATTTTAGGAGAAAACGGGAGTATAGATCTTTCGGATCATTTTATAAATTTTTTAAAAGAGGATTTAGATAGGGATCAAATATTGAGGTTAATCTTAAAAAACCAATCTTTTCTAAAAGGAGTTCTAACAAGTTTTAATGAAAGCTACTTAAATAAAATTACAAATAACGAACTTTTCTTGTTTTTAGGACTTATTACATATCTTAAAAATGAAGAAAAAGATATAAATGAATACAGTAAATTAATCTCTCGTGTTCATTATAGAGATCTACAATCTTGGAATAAGTATTTAATTTACCTTAGAAGTAACCCACTACATAATGCTGTAAAAATACCTGAAATACTAACACTTAGCAAGTATAGAGAAGTGTTAAAAAAACTTAATGAGTTTAATAATTTTAATTACTATCAAAAAGAGCTATTATTAAATCTATTAGTATCTAATAAAGACTACTTTGAATTAAACGCTAATACTTCGAAAAATATCTTAAAGGCATTTATAGATTTATTAAGCCTCAATCAAAGTAAAGCTAACCCAATATATTTTAAAGGTGCACAAAATAATTTAATACAAAACATTTGTAATCTTAACGATACTTTGAGCGCAATTATTTTTAATAGTAATGATCAAGATAAAGATAAGGTTTGTATTAGTATTTTATTAGATAACATAAACGAACAAGAAAGTAGGATAATAATAGATAAACTTAAAGAGAAAATTTCAAAAAATGAGCATAATCTTAATCTTCGAAATCTTTATTTAAAGGTTTTAGAAGCGAACAAAAACTATAAGGAATATTTAGATAGTTATCTAAGCGATATAAGCCATTACGGGAAATTGAATTTTAGTAAAGTAGTATTAGAAAAGATAGTCAATCAAAAACTAAAAAAGAGATTAAGAAGATTATATAAACAAACTAAAAATAAAGAGGACTTATTAAATTTAATAACTCTTTTTAATTCTAATGATTTAATAGAGGAAACACTTAATTTAATGAAACTTCAAATGAGTGTTGCTGCATCTTGGTCGTATAAGAATAGTTATGTAAAAGAAATAAATTCAGTATTTGAGAATAAAGAAATTAGTTTTAAAAAGCGACTACAATATATTAAGCGTATTTCAAAGTTAAATCCAGAAGTAGATAATTTATATATATTATACTTGTTTTATGAGTTTGTAAATGGAGCTATTGATGAGGCTACACAAAAAATGATAAATATTAAAGATAATAATATTATTGATTTTACTTCTTTTCCTGAACATATAAATTATATTTTACACTTATTTGACAAATACAATGATCAAATGAATACTATAGATCAAGAGGATAAAATAAAATTTACATTAGCAGTAAAAATTATTTATAAACTCCCTAAAAAGTAATCAACTTAGTTTTACAGGAAATGAAGCTTTAGTAAATATAAATAGAATAGACTAGGAAGATATGTAGTGACATTAACAGTTATAAACAGTGTAGGAACAAGAACTGAACAATATATTTTATATACTGAAAACTGCAATGTAGCGACGGTGGTTTTTAAACCCAACTATTAGATAATTTTAAAGCGAATCTATTCGGATTCGCTTTTTTTATAATATATTTTTAATCGCTTGTTGAATTGACTCTACATCAATTCCACAGATTTTATGTAGTTCATCTACAGTTCCATGATGTATAAATTCATCAGGAATACCTAAAAGCTTAATAGTGTTGTTATAATTGTTATCTGAAGCAAATTCCAAAATAGCTGATCCGAATCCACCTTTAACTGTACCATCTTCAATAGTAATAATATGCTCAAATTTTTGAAAGATATTATGTAAAAGTGATTCATCTAGCGGTTTTACAAATCGTAAGTCGTAATGTGCAACTTCATTGTTCTCAGAGATCAATTTTAAGGCTTCTGAAACATTTTTAGCAATTGTACCAATAGATAACACTGCAAGTTTATTTCCGTCTTTTAAATAAGCTCCTTTTCCTATTTCTATCTTTTCGAAAGGTTGCTGCCAGTTTATTGTAATTCCTCTTCCTCTTGGATAACGAATAGCAATAGGATGCTCCAACTCTAATTGAGCAGTATATAATATATTTCGTAATTCAATTTCGTCCCTAGGAGCGAATATGATTAGATTAGGAATACATCGTAAATAGGCAATATCAAAAACACCATGATGAGTTGCTCCGTCTTGACCAACCAACCCCGCCCTATCTAAACAAAAAATAACAGGTAGGTTTTGAATTGCTACATCGTGTATAATTTGATCGTAAGCTCTTTGTAAAAATGTAGAATAAATATTACAAAATGGAATCAATCCTTGTGTTGCCATACCAGCAGCTAATGTTACGGCATGTTGTTCAGCAATACCAACATCAAAGGTTCTGCTAGGAAATTGTTCCATCATAAACTTTAAAGAACTTCCTGTTAACATGGCCGGAGTAATACCTACTATTCGATTATTCTTTTCAGCAAGTTCTACAATCGTTTTTCCAAAAACATCTTGATATTTTGGTGGTTGAACCACATTTGGTTTCGGTAATAAATCTCCAGAGTCTTTATCAAATTTTCCTGGAGCATGATACTTTACCTGATCTTCTTCAGCTTGTTTTAATCCTTTACCTTTTACAGTAGTAACATGTAAAAACTTTGGACCTTTAATTTCTTTTAAACGGTTTAGCTCAGTTATTAACTCCTCTAAATTATGTCCATTAATAGGACCAGAATAATCAAAATTCAAAGCTTCAATAATGTTGTGTTGCTCAACATCATTTCTGCTAGATTTTACTCTTGTAAAATATTCTTTTAGAGCCCCAACAGCAGGATCAATTCCAATAGCATTATCATTTAAAATAACCAATAAGTTAGCATTGGTAACTCCTGCATGATTTAAAGCTTCAAAAGCCATTCCACTAGCAATAGAAGCATCTCCAATAACAGCAATATGATGCTTGTCTATATTTTGAAGCTGGGAAGCAATAGCCATTCCTAAAGCCGCAGAAATAGAGGTAGATGAATGTCCAACACCAAACGTGTCATATTCACTTTCGTTACGTTTAGGAAAGCCTGAAATACCGTTCAATTGCCTGTTCGTATGAAAACGCTCTTTTCTTCCTGTTAGAATTTTATGTCCATAAGCTTGATGTCCTACATCCCAAACTAATAAATCATTTGGAGTATTGAAAACATAATGCAACGCAATTGTTAATTCCACAACGCCTAAACTAGCACCAAGATGTCCTTCTTTTGTTGCTACAATATCTATAATAAATCGGCGTAATTCATCTGCCAATTTAGGTAATTGTTGTGTGCTTAATGCTCTAACATCAGCAGGGAAATCAATATGATCTAACAGTTTTTCAGACATACAGCAAATGTACAAAACTGTAGGTTTAAAGTTAAAAGTTAGTGAATGTAAAGTTTTTCTACAGAAATCTTATTGTACAATTAAAAAGAAGAAATTTTTGTTATCAATTATTTTAAAAAATGTTTTTTGAATTATTATTCACTTCTCACACCTCCAAACTAATTACTACCTTTGTCATATGAGCAAATTGTACATAGTGCCTACACCTATTGGTAATCTAGAAGACATCACTTTTAGAGCGATTAAAGTTTTAAAAGAAGTAGATTATATTTTAGCAGAAGATACACGAACTAGTGGGAAATTATTAAAGCATTTTGATATTGCAACACCTATGCAATCACACCATATGCATAACGAGCATAAAACAGTTGAAGGCATTGTAAGAAGAATAGAAAGTGGTGATACGTTTGCCTTAATTTCTGATGCTGGAACACCAGCGATTTCCGATCCAGGTTTTTTACTTACACGTGCTTGTGTTCAAAATAATATTGAAGTAGAATGTTTACCAGGTGCAACTGCTTTTGTTCCTGCTCTAGTAAACTCTGGTTTACCAAACGATAAATTTGTTTTTGAAGGTTTCCTTCCTGTAAAAAAAGGTAGGCAAACTCGTTTAAAGTTATTGGCAGAGGAAACTCGTACAATGATTTTTTATGAGAGCCCACATAAGTTATTAAAAACATTAACGCATTTTTCAGAATATTTTGGGGCAGATAGACAAGCTTCAGTTTCTAGAGAATTGACCAAAGTATTTGAAGAAACCAAACGAGGCAGTATAGAAGAAATAATATCATATTATACAGATAAGCCAGCTAAAGGTGAAATTGTGATTATTGTTGAAGGGAAAAATAATTAAACTAGTTTATATTCAGGATAATGAGTTTCTAGTATTTCTTCAGATTTTTTAGGAATCACAATTAAAGTAATATAACCTACAATAACCAATAAGGTAGAGGAGAAGGCAATTATAATATTAGCAAAAAGACTCAAATCTGTATAAGAATCAGGAGTAAGAAAATGGAAAATATAGAATGATAATAAAGCAATATTACCAAGCCCTTGGGCTTGTATAATCTCTTCTAGCATCCATTTTTTTTGAGTCTTCTTAAATTTATTTTTGAGTTGTTTTCTTTTTTTAAATATCATTATGAATTCTATAATGATTAGTGTAAAATAGAAGCTAGTGAATATATAGTTAGCAAAAGGTAGACTTAATAATAAGTAGAAAGTATAGCATAATGAGAGCGTTAGAATGATTTTAGGAATGCTAAACCATTCTTTTACAAAACCAAAAATAATTTTTAAGTATTTTTTATTCATTTGCTTTTGCTTTTTTTCTACAACATCCATAAAACCAAAAACACCAAACTTTTTGAAAGAAATATCTCTAGCTTGCTCAAAAGAGATACTTGGATTTTGCTCCCAAATTTGTTCGATGTCATTAGCTAGATGATCTACTAATTCTGTTTGTACATCAAAATGCTCTACGTAATGTTGACGAGTAAATTGATATAGTTGGTTGATATGTTGTTGAGTTAATTTCATTACACTAATTCTTTTTTAATTTTTTGAATCTTTTTTATTGCTATTTTGAAAACCTGATACCCAGCATAAGTCGCTGTTAGGTAAATAGGAAGCATAACTAACCAGATAATCTTTTGATTTTCTTCTGAAGTATATCTCATAAACTGTACAATCATATTCATCATTAGAAATGAAAATGAGAAATAAAATACACCATAATTAATATGTACAGATTTTCCAAACTTCTTTGTGAACAACCAAATAAGAGATCCAATAATTATCAGAATAGGAGCTATGAATAAAGCCAGGCTTACTCTTGTAAAAATCTGAAAAGAAATCGTTTCAGAAAATGAAAAATATAGGATAACTAACATACCTATAACAAGTAAGTTTTTAAAAGAGGAAAAAAAGCCAAGAAATGTATTTTTAAATAATGTTCTATAACGCTTATTTACGTTTTGCCAGCCTACTCTATTAACGGCTGCTAAATTTTTATTCCAACCTATTCTTTTGAATGCAGCTTGTAACTCCTTTTCAAAATTTTGAGTTGTGGCACGCAGCTCTATATCAGAAACAATATGATCAATCATTTCTATTCTAAGATCCCAATATTTAATACCTTTTTTTGTGAGTAGATTTTCTATATATTGTATTTGTACTTTTGTTAACTTCATAGCTTAATTGGTTAAAACAGAGTAATTTTTCTTAATTTTTTTTTCGCTCTTTTTGTATGTTTTTAATATTAAAAAACTAAGACAGAAAAAAACAAAATGAAAATACATATTGATTGGTTCATATTTGTTTTCAGAGTTGAAATTAATACTAGTTACAGGTAGAAATACGTATATATAAGTAATAATACTAAGTAGTGCGATATAACTTTGAGTTATTTTTAATTTCCCAATTTTTTTTTCTAATCTTTTGTTAGATAAAGAAATATATAAGTAAATTCCTATTGTACTTAAAAACAGTATTTGCGTAATAGGCTTTGTATACTGAATATTTAAAAAATATACAGGGAGAATAAAAGCAGTTAAGATTAAGATGTTTTTAATATCTATAACTTGTTCTAAGAGCTGTTTTAAAATGATTAAAAAATTAGTCCAAAATTTAGTTCTTAATTGTTTGTTGTATAGCTCATTAAAACTTTTTTGCTTGCTAAGCAAATATTTTAAATATGGACTTTGTAATTTTTGATCTTGAAAAAAATGATCGAAATCTGAAACTTTTTCTTCTATTTCAGAAGCAATATGATCTATCATTTCCAGTCTAATATCTACAAAATCAACACCTATAGCTTCCAAAAAATTATCAATATGTTTAATTTGATTACTATTCAATTGTTTCATAATCACTATATTTTTTGGAAATCTCTACATGCTTCTTAAATAACTCTATTCCAAATGGAATTGCAATAACAATAAACACAAGTAACATAAACTTTAAAAGATCCAAATTACCGTCTTTGTTCAAAATTGAGTTTGAAAGTATAATAGGAACAGTTAGAATAGGTAATATTTGAGTTTCATATAAAAAACGATAAGATGTTTTTTGTTTCGTTTTTCTGATAAAGAAATAACCAGCTACAATTGCAATACAAGACACATATAAAAAAGAAAGACTGAATATATTTATTACTTGTGAGTTGTTAACGGCAATATCATGGCCTGTAAAATAAATAAAAGTCAAAAAAAGAAGAATAATACACCATGTTTTATAAACATAGCCTTTAACCCTCAATTTCATTTTATCTATGATAATTTTTGGTTTTGAATAAGTATAACCTAAATAAAAACTAGAAGAATACGAAAGCATAGGATCCCACTTCTCTACTATCTCTTCGAAAGAAGTATTAAAATCGTATCCAGAACTCATTAAAGCTTCAATTTGAATACAAATATGATCTAATAATTCTATTTTAATATCTTCATAATAAACACCTTTTTTTTTAAGGTAGTGCTCTATTTGTGAAATTTGTTCATAGTTCAATTGCATAACTTTTTTCTTTTAAATTTTTATTCTAAACCAAACTTAGGATTCACTAATTGCTGCATTGTGTCTAAAAACTCTTGCATTTGAGTTAACCTATTTACAGTCTCTTTTGTTCCAGTTTCTGTAAGTTTATAATACTTACGTAAACGGTTTCCTACTTTAGCAACTTCAACATCTAGTAAACCTTCAGCTTCTAATTTGTGTAATGCCGGATATAAAGCACCCTCAGTAATTTTTAATTCCCCTTTGGTTAATTCTTTAACCTTTTGAGTAATTTCATAACCATACATTTTATCATTTTCAGCTAATAATTTTAAAATGATTGTTTGTAATGAGCCTTTATATAATTTTTGATTTCCCATAATTAGTGGTGAAATGATTAATTTTTACTGTATACCTAAAAATCTTAGGCATACAAATATATACATAATTTTCTTATGTATAAAAATCTTAGGTATTATTTGTGAAACTATTATGAGATAGATTCATCATTAGTTTGCTATTTTTGTAGATCAAATTTTTGAAATGAGTCAATTTTACCCACTTAAAATAAAAGAAATTATAAGAGAAACTGCTGCTGCAGTTTCCTTAGTTTTTGATATACCTACAACATTACAAGGAGAGTTTGGATTTGTAGCTGGACAATACATTACTTTAAAGGCTACAATTAATAATGAGGAAGTTAGGCGAGCTTATTCTCTTTCTTCATCACCTAAGAGTAATGAAATTAAAGTTTCTGTAAAAGCTGTAGAAAATGGAACTTTTTCTGTATTTGCTAATGAAAAACTGACAGCGGGAGATACTTTAGAAGTTTCAAAACCAGAAGGAAAATTTGTATTAGAACCTGTTTCTGGTGCAAATTATATTGGGTTTGCTGCAGGTAGTGGAATTACACCTATCATGTCTATGATAAAATCTGTATTAGAAACAGACGAACAAACCACATTTACGTTGATATATGGTAACAAATCGCAAGAGGATACTATTTTCTTTGAGGAATTAAACGAATTACAAGAAAAATATTCAAAACAACTTTTTGTAAACTATGTATTTAGTAGAGAAAATGTAGAAGGAAATGTTTTTGGAAGAATAGATAAAGCCCATGTAAATTACTTCATAAAGAATATCTACAAAGAAACAAGTTTTGAGAAAGCCTTTTTATGTGGTCCAGAAGAAATGATCAAGATTGCTTCTGCAACATTATCAGAAAATGGTTTTGCTGAAGATGCAATTTCATATGAATTATTCACTGCTTCAATAGACGAAGAAGCTGCTAGCCAAGTAAAAGAAGGTCAAACAGAAGTTACAGTACTTTTAGACGACGAAACTACAACTTTTACGATGTCACAAACAGCAGATATTCTTTCAGAAAGCTTACGCCATAAGATAGATGCGCCTTATTCATGTCAAGGAGGAGTGTGTAGTAGTTGTATTGCTAAAGTAACAGATGGTAAAGCCGTAATGGTTAAAAATCAGATTTTAACAGATGAGGAATTAGAAGAAGGTTACATTTTAACTTGTCAAGCACATCCTACAACACCAACAATTACGGTAGATTTTGACGATGTATAAATTGCTATAAAAACATGAGTTTATTAGATTATAAAGATGCTTTTTTTGTTGGGGTTTTCATGGCATTCATGATTGGTCCAGTTTTTTTTATGCTTTTAAAAACAAGTGTATTAAAAGGAGTAAGAGCAGCTTTGGCTTTTGATATAGGTGTGGTACTTGGAGACATCGTTTTTATGTGTATTGCCTATTTTGGAAGTAGAAATTTATTAGAAAAAATCAAAGACGATCCTAGATTATTTTTAATAGGAGGCTTAATTCTTATTGTATACGGATTAATTACTTATCTCGATAAGAATAATAAAAAAGAGCTAGATGAAACAGCTATAAAAGTTGCGAAAGGAAATAATTATTTTAAGCTGTTTTTAAATGGTTTTTTTCTGAATTTTATTAATGTAGGAGTATTAGCAGGTTGGTTAGGTATTATGGTTGTAGTAGGACCAACTTTAGGAATGAATCCAACTTCTATTTTGGGATATTTCACAGTAGTAATTATAGGATATGTAACTACAGATATTGGAAAAATTTTACTAGCGAAACAATTACGTAATAAATTAACACCATTAGTTATTTATAGAATCAAAAGAGGAATGGGAGTGCTATTAATAGTTTTTGGAGCTATTTTAATGTTGAAAGCTTTTATTCCTAAAGAAAAGATTAATGAAATTATTGATAAAGTAGAGATAAGTAAATAAATATTTCTTTAAGGTAATCCCCTCAATAACTAATTTATTGAGGGGATTATTTTTTACTTAAACTTCCAAACGGTAAATTGATAATTATGTAAGTTTAATTCATACGGATTATTATACGAATTAATAATTGCATCTCTCCAACCTCTCCAAGTGGTTTGACCATTTATAGCGTCTTCTAATTGTCTTATAGTATATCCAGCTACTTTATCATAAGGTTGCTGAATAGGATCAATCATATCTTGAACTATGCCTGTTATATTATCATTATTGTATGTAGCTTGATAGTTAGGATAGACCATTCTTGTTAGCTCCCATTCCACACCTTTAGCCCAACTAAGGCTCATTTTTGCTGAAATATTATTATAAATATTAGGATTCATATCTGCATGAACTATTCTGACTATGGAGTTTATTGTTTCAGCATAAAGTTCACTGGTGTTGTTTGGAACTGTATTGTAATCTGATATTTCTATTATACCTATAGTATTACTTCCGTAAATAGGTCTTCTTAAATTTTTTATGTTTCCATAATGATAATGATAAAGAGCTCTATATATGGTGCCATGAATTCTATCTTTTCCATTTTGAATGTTTAAATTCCAATCTCCTTTTTTGTTAGGTCCATTCAATCTGAATCCTCCTTTAGGAAAATTACTTTTACGATAAAAAAATGATTCTTTAAATTTGACTATTTCACTCCCAATTCTAAAATCATTAGTTTCCCATCTAAAAAAATAGTTAGCTCTATGTCTAAAGTTACCATTGCAAGAAAAGTTGCCATTAGCATCTGTTTTTCCAGTGTAAGCAGTAAACCATCTTACAGCATATACTTGTATGCCATGTAAAGGAATATGACGATTAAGAGCATTATCCCAAACTTGTATTTTACCAGCAGGCTTCCATTTTGAAAACCAAGTTTCCATAGGTGCATTTTCATCAAGATTCCCCGTAAGTTTTAAAGATTCATCTACAAGTTGTTCTATAGTGCCATCAGATTTTAAAGGGTTGGTTTCGCTATCCTCATCAGGAATAAATAGTTTTTCTAATATTTCGAAATGTATTTTTTCTGGTAATTTATTCCCTACAGGAATAGATGCATATTGATATGTAGGTTGTTCAGTAGGAATTTCTGGGTCGTGATAATAATTTCCTTGCTGCTTTATTTCATAATCTAAAGGTCTATCGAAAAGGATTAAAGATTTGTCACTTTTAAGAAGTGAAAGTTCTTCCTCATTTTTAGGTGTGAATTTAACGTAATAGTGAGTTGTTTTAATCTCAATGTTTTGAGATACTTTAGTCTTTTCTTTTAAACTTTCCCAAGCTTTTTTCATGTTTTCAACAGAATAAGGGTTTTTAAGCTTTTCACCTAGCTTAGTCATTTCTGAAGAATTAGAAGCCTTTGAATAATTTTGACGATGAAGAATAGGATCAGATATGTCAATATCTAATTCTTCTTTTTGACAAGAAAATAGAGAGCCAAACATAAGTCCTCCTAGTATTATATAAGAGAAATTTTTAAAGTTTTTCATTAAAATAATTTGTTTTGAATATTAGTTTATTATGAAGGTTAATAACTATTAGAAATACTTTCTTTTAATAAAATTTCCAGTAGAGAAATTGATAATTATGCAGGTTTAATTCATATGGATTATTATATGAATTAATGATAGCATCTCTCCAACCTCTCCAAGTAGTTTGTCCATTTATGGCATCTTCTAATTGTCTTATAGTGTATCCAGCTACTTTATCATAAGGTTGTTGAATGGGATCAATCATGTCTTGGACAATACCAGTATAACTTCCTTTAATATAATGTGGAGTATAATTAGGGTATACCATTCTTGTTAACTCCCATTGAATTCCACTAGCCCAACTTTCGATCATAACAGTAGGTAAAACGGTATAGCCAAAGCTATCCATTGCCCAATGAGATGCATGAGCTAATTCATGAATTGTGGTGGCATATATATCTTGACTATCTTTTTGGGGATTAAAAATTTTAACCTGACTACCTAGTCCAAGGTATTTACAACTAACGCAATGAAGGCCATTAATTGAGTTGTTATTTTGATATATAGCTCTAATTTTCATTTTAATATTAAATACTCCATTTAATGGAGGTCTTCTTAATCCTTTAATGTTTCCATAATAATAGTGAAATGCTGCTCTATATATAGTGCCCCAAAATTCTTGCTCTCCATTACGGATGTTTACATTCCAATCACCTCTTATGTAAGGTCCATTAAATTTTGCTATAGAGAGCGGCTGTCTACGTATTTCAAAATCATATTTTTGCCATTTGAATGAATAATTGGCAGGTCTACGAAAGCGCCCATTACATGAAAAAAAACCATTACCATTAGTGTACCCGGAATATGTTATAAACCATCTTCTTGCCCTTACTTTTAAACCAGCTAGAGGAACATAACGTTGAAGATTGTCATCCCATATTATAATATTACCTTGAGGCCTCCATTTAGGTAACTTGGTAAAAAACTTAGCTTTTTCATTTTTTTCATCACCTAAATTGTCTGTTAACTTTAAAGACTCATCTACGAGTAGTTCTACTGTACCATCAGAGTTTGAAGGATTTGTTTCACTATCTTCATCAGGAATGAATAGTTTCTCTAATATTTCGAAATGTATTTTTTCTGGTAATTTATTCTCTACAGGAATAGAGGCGTATTGATATGTAGGTTGGTCAGTTGGAATTTCAGGGTCGTGATAAAAATCACCTTGTTCTATAATTTCGTAGTCTAAAGGTATATCATAAAGTATTAATGACTCGTCTTTTCTTAAAATGTTGAGTTCTTCTTCTGTTTTAGGTTTGAATTTAACGTAATAATGAGTTGTTTTAATCTCAATGTTTTTGGTGATTTTAACTTTATTTTTTAAACTTTCCCAAGCGTTTTTCATATTCTCAACAGAATAAGGGTTTTCTAGTTTTTTACCTAGCTTAGTCATTTCTGAAGAAGAACTCTTTGAGTAATTTTGACTATGAAGAATTGGGTCAGACATGTCAATTTCTAATTCTTCTTTTTGACAAGAAAATAGGACGCTAAACATTAGTCCACCTAGCATAATAGACTTAATACCATTTAGGTTTTTCATATAAATGATTTATTTGTGAATTGATTATTGTTTAGGGAGGATGAGAAGCTTTAATGTAGTTCTAAAACGAAGTGTTTTTAGATTGTAAATTACAACTACGATTATTAGAATTAGAGCTCTCAACTCCTAATTGTGGCGGCAAAACTAGACGTTTGTGTATATAATTATTCCTAAAATAATTATATGGTTGTTTTTAAAAGAGAATTGGTAGTTGTGAATATGATTTTTGGTTTTTCTCTGAAATTATAACAATAAAAATTAGGAAATCTTTTCCATCATTTTTTTATACTGCTTATTTATAAAGCTTGGAAACCATTTCTTCAAAAAATACATTCTTTTTGCATTAGATGGATGAATAATTTGAAATGTACCTTTTGCTGCTTCTATAAGTGCGGTAGCGGCAACTTTATGTGCATTCGTTTTTGAATGTTTCATTTGCTTTTCAGCAGAGTTTTTAAGTCGTTTAGAACCATTAGCACCATCCATTAAATTAGTTTTAAAAAAAGTAGGAGTTACTACACTAACATGAACATTATGGGGTTTTAGTTCATGATATAAAGTTTCAGAAAGGGAAAATACGCCAGCTTTGGAAACATTATATGCAGATGCCCCAGGAGAATTCATAAAACCAGCAGCACTTCCAACATTGATGATAAGTCCACTTTGTTGTGACAAAAGTGTTGGTGTAAAAAAATGACAACCGTAGAAAGTACCTAATAAATTAATATGAATCATTTTTTCCCAGTTTGCTAGTGTATATTCCTTAAATAAGGCAGCATCACCAATACCAGCATTATTAATAACCAAATCTATTTGAGGAGAGTTTCTAATTACTTTTTGGTGTACTTGCTCATATTGATTTCGATTACTTACATCTAATATATATGTATATACCGTTGTTTGATGTGCTAATAATTCACTTGTTTCCGATAGTGTAGCTTCATTAATATCAGAAAGATGTAATGTCCAATGATTTGCTGCTAATAATTTTGCAAAAGCAGTCCCAAGTCCAGATCCTGCACCAGTTATAAAAGCACATTTATTAGGGAATTTTGAATTAAGTTTAGTGAGTTCCATAGTTTATTAGCAATAAGTTATTTGTTTTGAGTTGGGCTTTGTAATTGATAGTAATGAATAATTATTAAGTGCCTTTTTTGATTACGTTTTCACAGTTTTTAATCAAATACCAAGAAATCAACCAGAAATTTTTAAAAGCTTTGTTTTTAGTATACCCTTTTGAATAGCGATAGTAAATTTGTTGTACAATTCCAGCAAGTCTAAAAAGACTATAAATTCGATAAAATCTAAAGTCATCGATAGTACGATTTGTTTTTTTACAATAATATGCGATAACTTCTTTTCGAGTAAGCATACCAACAGCATTACTAGGTTGCCTTCGGATAGATTTAACAAAGAAATCATCATTATCTTCAACCCAATAAGCCAAACTGTTTCCTAAATCCATTAAAGGATCTCCAATGGCTGCCAATTCCCAATCTAATACACCAAAAATATTTTTTGGATTGGCTGCATCAATTACAACATTATCTAATCGAAAATCATTATGAATTACACATAATTTGGTTTCTTTTGGCATATTTTCCTCCAGCCACTTGATTACTTTTTTCCCAGAGGGCACATTCCAAGTTTTAGCATTGGTATAACGTTTGTTCCATCCTGTAATTTGCCGCTCAATATAACCTTCGCCTTTCCCTAAAGTATCCAGTCCTTGTTGTTTATAATCTATTTGATGCAATTCAATCATTTTATCCCAAAACGAATAGCACATTTCACGAATAGTTGTAGCGTTCCAGTTTATTGTTTTAGGAAAATTCTTTCGAAGAATGACACCATCTAAACGTTCCATGAGGTAAAAGGTAGATCCTAAAATACTTTCGTCCTCACAAACTGCAATCATTTCTGGAACGTATGAGTAATGTGGTTTTAATTTTTGCTGAAGGTGAAATTCTCTGGGCATATTATGTGCTCCTGCAGCTTTTTTTCCTAATGGAGCTCTTCTTAGAATTAAATCTTGTTGTTTAAATTGTAATCTATAAGTCCAGTTAGAAGCACCTCCTGTAAATTGAGTAATAACAGGAATATCGTTTACTTTAGGTAAATGTTGTTGTATCCAAGGAAGTAATTTTTGTAAATCTAATTCTTCGCCAGGTCTTTGTTGCTTTTCTAGATAGTTTGTTTTTGCCATTAGGAAAGGAATTTTTTAAACTCTAATCTAGAAATCATACGTAAATGAACTTCATCTGGACCATCTGCCAAACGTAATGCTCTTGCTTGAATAAAGAAGTTGATTAAAGGAAAATCATCAGAGAGTCCAGCGCCACCATGAATTTGCATTGCCATATCGGTAACTTCTTGTAAAACATTTGGAGCTACTACTTTAATAGCAGAAATTTCTGTCATACTGTTTTTTACACCAACTTGATCTATTTTCCAAGCGGCATAATGTGTTAATAATCTTGCTTGATCTATAGCAATACGAGCTTTAGCAAAACGTTCTGAATTACCGCCTAATTTAGCTAAAGGTTTTCCAAATGCAACTCTGGTTCCACTTCTTAAAATAGCCAATTCTAAAGCACGTTCAGCAGCACCTATGCAACGCATACAATGATGAATTCTACCAGGACCTAAACGTCCTTGTGCAATAGCAAAACCAGCTCCAAAATCTACAATTAGATTCTTTTTAGGTACGCGAACATTTGTAAAATGAATTTCTCCATGTCCAGATGGCGCATCATATACTCCAAATGTATTTTGCATCCGTTTAATTTCAACACCAGGAGTATTTAATGGTACCAAAACCATACTGTGTTGTTTGTGTTTATCAGCAGTGGTGTCAGTTTTTCCTAATACAATAGCTAGCTTAGCCTCAGGATGTCCTAATCCAGTAGACCACCATTTTTTTCCGTTGATTACAATACTGTCTCCATCTTCAACAATTGAAGTTTCAATATTCGTAGCATCAGAAGAAGCAACTTGTGGTTCTGTCATACAAAACACAGACTTAAATTCACCATTTAACATAGGTATTAGCCATTCTTCTTTTTGAGATTCGCTTCCAAAATGATATAATACTTCCATATTTCCAGTATCAGGAGCATTGCAATTAAAAATTTCCGCAGCATTGTATATACGTCCCATTTCTTCCGCTAAAGGAGCATATTCAAGTACACTTAATCCTTGCCCTAATTCAGGATCTGGTAAAAACAAATTCCATAAACCTTCTTTTTTGGCTAAGTTTTGTAATTCTTTCAGTTTTGGATGCGTTGTCCATTGTTGCCAATTCCCATCAGGATTGTTTTGTTTATTATAATCGATATATTCTTTTTCAAAAGGATATACATATTGTTGCATAAACTTTTGCAAACGGAGTTTCATTTTTTCTGATGTAGTGGAAGGAGTAAAGTTCATAGAGATACATTAAAATTTGCGTAGCATTTTTAGTGACATAAATGGCATTAATAATTTGAAAAAGTACCAAGGGTAAAAAGGTACATAAGCATTAGCTTTTTCTTTATTAATTGCTTTAACAAGAAGTTTAGATCCTTTGTCAAGCGAAATCATAAACGGAGGAGGTTTGGCAATAGCATCTGTAATTTCCGATTGAATATAGCCAGGGAAAATTGTAGATACTTTAATTGGTTTGTTTAAAACATCTATACGCACACCTTCTGCTAAACTTTTTACGGCTGCTTTAGTAGCTGCATATACAGACATAGCTCTTGGATATCCTCTAAAAGCGGACATAGAAGAAATAACAACTAAATGACCGTGATTTTGAGTTCTGAAAATTTCCATAGCAGCTTCCATTTGACTAAGAGCTCCACAAAAATTAGTAACTGCGGTTTGCATGTTTTGTTTTGCATATCCTTTTCCTAAAGGAGCGCCTTTTCCCATTCCAGCGTTTACAATTACACGATCTAATGTTTGATTATGATTTTCAAAATCTGATTTAAATGCATGAAAAATGGTAAATACATCTTCTGGAATAGTAACATCTAAGGGTTTGATGAAAACAAGAATGTTTGGATTTATTTCTAGAAGTTCTTTTTTTAGTAGTTCGAGGTTTTCTAGTCTTCTGGCACATAATGCCAAGTTACATCCTTGTTTAGCAAACTCAATTGCCATGCCTTTTCCTAATCCAGAACTAGCTCCTGTGATTAAAATATTTTTTCTAATCATTATAGATTTGTTGAATTTTATAAATGTATCATAAAGATATACGCAAATACTTCACTTATGTTAAAAAACAGATAGTGTTTTTAGCATATTGCTATAAAATACTAAATAGAATAAAAGGTAAGTTGCTTGGAAGTGAAAATTTTATTTCGAGAATAATAATGTTATTTCGACCCTGATCTAATTCTACTTAAACTTTGTTGTGCTATGCCTAAATAACCTGCAATATGTCGCAATTTTGCTCGATTAAAAATATCTGGATAGGTTTTTAAAAGTTCATGATAACGTTCTTTTGCGCTCTTTGTTTGTAAATAAATAGCTTTTTTTCCTACAGCCAACATCACTTCTATTGTAAAGAGTCTTCCAAAGCGTTCCAAACTATGAGATTTTTGGAAAGCCTCTTCTAATTGTTGATGTGTAATAGCACGTACTGTAGTATCCTCAATAGCTTCAATATTTAAAAAACTAGGATGGCGTTTAAAAAAGCTATGTGCGGAAGTAATTAACATGTCTTCACTAGAAAACCAATTGGTAATGTCGTTCCCTTTTTTATCGTAATAAAAACTTCGAAGCATTCCTTTTTGTACTAAGAATAAATAATTACAGACTTTTCCAGATTCTACAATAATTTCATTTCGCTTAAAATGTAATTCTGTAGAGGTAACGAACAACGTTTGAAAAACATCATCGTCAATAAGAGTTGGATCTATTTTTATCATTCCAATTAGTTTTTAGGAGGCATTGCAAATTAGTTGCATTTATAGCGTCTAAATATACTTCTTATAAAGTAGCAAAGCTAAAAAACTAATACACAGAAATTAGTAAACCTATATTTAGAAAAATGTTTTTCTGAATTCTAAAGGAGATTGTTGTGTTTTATTTTTAAATAATTTGGTAAAAGATGAAGGATATTCAAATCCTAAATCATAAGCTATTTCGCTAATGGATTGATTGGTAGTAGATAGTAATTCTTTTGCTTTTTCTATGACTTTATTATGAATATGTTGCTGAGTACTTAATCCAGTTAAAGAAGAAAGCATGTTACTTAAATAATTAGGTGAGCGATGTAACGTATCTGCAATTAATTGAACGCTTGGAAGTCCGTTATTGCGTAAATTATCGATGGTAAAGTATTCTTGAAGTACAATTTCTAATTGTTCTAAAATTTGATGATTATTAATTTTACGGGTAATAAATTGTCGCTCATAAAAACGTTCGGCATAATTTAGCAGAAGTTCTAATTGAGAAATCATTATTTGCTGACTAAATTGATCGATATTGGCTTGGTATTCTTGTTGAATATTTTTGAAAATGGTTGTGATTTGTATTTCTTCTTTTTCTGATAAAAATAATGCTTCATTAATAGCGTAACCAAAGAAATCGTATTGTTGTATGCGTTTTGCTAAAGAAGTGTTCCAAAAAAAATCAGGATGAAATAATAACAAGAAACCCGAAGGGTTTTTAGCTTTTATATTCGGATTTCCTGCTAAACTCATTACTTGCTTTGGAGCAATAAATGTCATAACTCCTTGATCGAAATCATATTCTTGTTGCCCATAAAAAAATTTGTAAGGAATATTTCTTTTAAGAGCTACAGTGTAATAATCTTGCATCCATTTTAAATCTGTTCCATTATTAGGATATTGTACATTTTCATAATTAACTAGGCTAATTAATGGATGCTCTGGAGCAGGTAAACTAGCCAAAGTATGATAATCTCGAATATGTTTAAAATGTTGCCTGTGTTTCATTATTATAAAAATAAATAAAAGTCATGTCATTCTGAACAAAATGAAGAATCTATTGTTTTCCTACCTTTTCTTAGGATAGATCCTTCGATTCCTCAGGATGACATTACTTGTCATTCTGAACAGTATTAGGAATTATACTAACATTCCTCCAGACACTTCTATGCGCTGCCCATTAATCCATTTACCTTTTTCAGTACATAAGAACGCTATAACTCCTCCAATATCTTCAGGCTCTCCAACACGACCTAATGCTGTAATATTAGAAATAATGGTTTGTTTGTTTTCTTCCTTATTACTTCCTCCCGCAAAATCGGTTGCAATGGCTCCAGGAGCTATTGTATTGGCTGTAATTTTACGGCTTCCTAATTCTTTTGCCAGATAACGAGTAAATGTTTCTATAGCACCTTTCATAATAGCATAAGAAGACATTCCAGGAAAGCTAAATCTGGTTAAACCACTAGAAATATTGATAATACTTCCATTTTTATTTATAAAAGGTAAGGCTGCTTGTGTAAGAAAATAAACGCTTTTTAAATGTACATTCATCATTTCATCAAACTGATTCTCTGTAGTACTTTCAATTAAATTAAAGGTTCCTGTACCAGCATTATTGATTAAAAAATCGAAATTTGGATTTCCGTTTTCTTGTTGTAAATATTCCGTTGCTTTGATGATAAAATCGCTTCCTGTTTTAGGGTGATTTGCATTAAAAGGGAAAGCCACTGCTTTTTGTCCGTAAGAATTTATTTCTGCAATAACTTCTGCTGCTTTTGTTGTATTAGAATGATACGAAAAGATTATATCGATACCATTTTTAGCCAGATTAATAGCCATATCTCTTCCTAGTCCTCTACTGGCTCCTGTTATAATTGCTGTTTTGTTACTCATAATTTGAAGTTTTAATTATGAGGCAAAGTTGCAATAGTAACTCAAGGATTATTTTTCCAAATCTTCGTTTGTGTTGTTAGAATCTATGTTGGAGGTTAATTATAGGGTCATATATTTTATACTTACCAACTTAAATTAGCGTAATAATATATATTCTGATCCTCATCAAATTGTAGAAATTCTTTTCTATTAGGTTTATCAGTAATATAAGTTTTGATATAATCTAATGAAGGAGAAAACCAATTTGGAGATTCTTCAGGTATCCATATATATTTTCCAGTTGAGTCAATGGTCATATGTAATTGTTTAATTACTTTTTCTAGTATATTAGAATTAGCTTTAAAAGAGTAAATGTTACCTTTATTACTTTTAAAATATTTTAACTCATAAACTTTATCTTCATTATTCAAGATTAACTGCGTTTTAAGTTTAGCTTGTACCTCTCTTAATCTTTTTTCTTTTTCAAAACTCAAATTACAACTATTAATTACACAAAGAATTAATAAGTAAATAACTATTTTGACTATCGTAATGCTTGAATGTGACTTCATTTTTAATTATTAGAAAGGGATGAATTTTCTTTAGATAGAAAACTCATGTTTTTCTAAAATTTGTAGAATTAATCTAGAAATTGCTTCGTTGGTATTTTTATATGCTTGCTGTAACGTATCTAAAATTGAATTGTTTAAGTTTTGTTTTTTAGACAAACCAATAAGTGCTTCTGCTTTTACAGCAGCATCTGCGGTAGATTGAAATACTTCTAATAATTCTTCTTCAGAGCCTCCCATTGCATAACCAAACCAAGTTGGAGTATCGGCCAATAAATCTTTAGAAATGATTTCGTCTAGCCAGCGTTCGTACCAATCTAAAAAGTTGTCTTCAAACGTAAATTTTGGTTTTTGCATTTCTATAGAGATATTCACAACTTTTCCTGTATAAGGTCCGTTTAATACTAGTCCGTGTATATACGAACATCCTTGTGAACCAATAGGAAGAATACCGCCAAATATCTTTCCAATTTCTGCTGCATATACATCATCTGAAGTGTCATCATCTTCAGCAATAGCTATAAGATTTTCCCAATAACTATCAGACATTACAGGGTGTAAGACACAATCATTTTTTAAATTAACTTCCGTATTCTCATAAATAAGCTCATCTACTTGCTCTCCAAACGGATAAATTCCATAAAAAGGACCTGCTGCAGAATTTGCAAATGATTTTCCTCCATTTCCTAATTGTAAAATAAATGCTTTGTATGAATCGGGTAGTTGTAGCGCATATTTTTGTTCAAAAGCAGTAACAGTATCTGTAGTAACGGGATCGTTTACTATGTATTGATGTCTGTCTGCGCCAAAAACTTGTTGATCTTTATCAATTGTAGCTGCTTTTTTTAGCTTCGATTGTATCCTCTCGATTTGGTGGGTGTACTTGTTCATAAATAAAATGTTTGAAAACTTACTTTTATGGGGGATAAAATCTTAGCTCGCACTATTTTATTCAATGGTCTTTGAATCCTCTCTACCTAATAAAATTTATTACTTTAATATTAGCTCCCCATTAAACTTACAATGTAAATTTCGGATTTTTTTTTAATAACTCATAATCAATACGATAAAATGCCATTTATTTGAAGGAAAAGTTTCGTTTTGTATAGACGAATGGAAATTTTAGAAGTGATGATTAATTTGAAGTTTTTGTTAAATAAGTATTATATTCCTAGAATTAACTTCGCAATACTAAAGTATATTAAGATACCAAAAATGTCGTTACTAGTTGTTATAAACGGTCCAGTAGCAATCGCCGGATCTATTCCTCTCTTATCTAAAAATAAAGGAATAAATGTACCAATTAGCCCAGCAACAATAATTACAACAACTAAAGAGACAGATACAGCAAAAGATTTCTGAAAATCACCGTCGTATAATAAAATAAAGATAAAGAGTACTATGGCTAAAGCCAATCCGTTTAAGGTAGCTAAAAGCATTTCTTTAATTAAACGTTTATTAATACTTCCTTTTACATCGTCGTTAGCTAAACCTTGTACAATAATTGCAGAAGATTGTACTCCTACATTTCCTGCCATGGCAGCAATTAATGGCGTAAAAAAGAATAAAACAGCATTTTCTTTAAAGGCATCGTGGAAACCACCCATAATAAGAAAAGCACCAATTCCTCCAATTAACCCTAAAAATAACCAAGGCAAACGAGCGCGAGTAAGTTCCATAATACCATCGTCTGCTTCTACATCTTGTGTAATACCCGCTGCTAATTGATAATCTTTATCTGCTTCTTCTTTAATTACATCTACAATGTCGTCAATGGTAATTCTTCCTACTAAAATACCTAATTCATCTACTACAGGAATTGCTTCTAAATCGTATTTACGCATTTTATTAGCAACATCTTCGGCGCTATCATGTACAGTTACATAATCTACTCTTGGAATATATACATCGGCAATTTTAGCTTTGGTAGAAGCCATTAAAAGATCTTTTAAAGATAAACGACCTTTTAATTTTCCGCTATCATCTACAACATAAATAGAATGTACACGGGTTACTTCTGTAGCTTGTTCTCGCATTTTAGTAACGCAACCTAAAACAGACCAATTTTCGTTAACTTTTACCAATTCCTTGGCCATTAGTCCACCAGCAGAGTTCTCATCAAAACGAAGTAATTCTACAATTTCTTTGGCATGCTCTTCATCCTCAATCTGATTCATTACCTCCTGCTTACGACCTTCAGGAAGTTCAGCAATTACATCGGCAGCATCATCGGTATCTAATTCTTCAATTTCTTCTGCAATTTCTTTGGCAGATAATTGCTGTAGAATTTTTTCACGAACATCATCGTCTACGTCCATTAAAACTTCCGAAGTAGTTTCACTGTCTAACAAACGTATAATGTACACAGCTTCATCAAAAGTTAATTCATCTAGTACTTCTGCAATATCTGCATGGTGTACATTTATAAATAGGTCAGAAAGCTGCGAATCTTTTTGATTTGCGATTAGGTTTGAAACGTTTTCAAGAAGCTCTTTAGTGATCTCTATTGCCATTGTTTGCAATTTTGTCCGTCAATACTATGAATTCTTGTACCGATAATTGTTCGGGACGCATGGCAAATATAGGGTCTTCTTTTAAGGTATCCGAAAGATTAAATGATTTTAAACTACTACGAAGCATTTTTCTTCGTTGGTTAAATGCAGTTTTTACCACTCTAAAGAATAGTTTTTCATCTACAGGAAGTGTATAATTCTCTTTTCGAATCATACGCATTACTCCAGAGTCTACTTTTGGCGGTGGGTTGAATACTGTTGGAGGTACAGTAAATAAATATTCTACATCGTAAAAAGCTTGGGCTAAAACAGATAAAATTCCATAAGTTTTACTTCCTTTCTTTTCAGCAATTCGTTGTGCTACTTCTTTTTGAAACATTCCAGAAAACTCAGGAACGAGATCTCTATACTCTAAAGCTTTAAAAACTATTTGAGAAGAAATATTATAAGGGAAGTTTCCAATGATAGCTATAGGCGCACCATTAAAAAGTTTACGTAAATTTTGTTTTAAGAAATCGCCTTCTATAATAGAAAAATGTTCTTTAGAAGTGTTGAGTGTAATGTGCTCTATAGGAAAAGTTTCTTGCAAATAGGTTACAGATTCTGAATCGAGTTCTAATACGGTAACTTTTGATTTCTTTTCTAATAAGTATTTTGTTAGAACACCCATTCCAGGACCAATTTCTAATACGTTTTCATATCCTTGCCCCGTTAATGAATCTGCTATTTTTTTAGCAATGTTTTCATCAGTTAAAAAATGCTGTCCTAAATGTTTTTTTGCTCTTACACTCATGTGGCAAAGATAGCAACTTATTCAGGGGTTTTAGTAAATAGTTTAATGGTATAATCTAAAAGTGCAGTAGAGCCAATTTTTCCATGACCAGGAACCACAGTTGTAATTTTTGGATACGTGTTTTTAATTTTAGAAACAGTTGTTGGCCATGCCGTGGTATTGGCATCATTTAGGTTTCCTTTTTTAGCTTTTAGGGATTTGATTAAACAACCACCAAATAATAAGTTGTCTTTAGGAAAATAAACAACAACATTATCTTTTGTATGTCCTTCTCCAAAGTATTGAACAATAATGTTTTCATCTCCTATCTGAAATTTTTTAATATTATCAAATCCTATTTGAGGAAGTGTAGTATTGTTACCTTTTGCCAAGTCAATTGTTAGATTAGAAGCATAAGAAGGAATTTGTTGTTGATGAAAAGAATCTAAACTACCTAAACAATCTACATGGAAATGTGTAGGAACAACAGCAATAACCGTGATTTTTAAATTAGTTTGTAACCAATTTATAAGCTCTTTTGATGCTTTTTCATTTGCAGGAGTGTCAAAAACAATCGCTTCTTTTTCATTATAAATTACAATACCATTACAAGGGACATTTCCGTAGCTCTCAGTTTTTAAAAAGGAGGTATGTAAAAATACATGATCCGATATCTTAGAGATTTCTAAAATATCGGATTTATAATTTTCTATTTTACTTTTACAATTTGATACTAATACTAGTAGAAAAAGTAAAATGATTTTTTTCATCTTAATTACTAGTAACTGTTGGATAAAATTCTTCAACAACTTTTAATTCTGTTCTGAAAGCTACCATTTTATCAGCAAACTTTTTCATACCATCTGAACGTAGTTTTTCAGCATCGTGCTTATAGTAATTATCTAAGTCTTCTCTTGTTTTTGCAGTATATTGAATAGAATAGGTTACTCCTCCCATTTCTTCTTCTACTAATACTTGTGCCATTTTAGCACTTAAGAATCTACCTGTTGCTAATACTTCTGGAATATGTGATTGCATCCACGTAATCCATTCGTCATGAACACTTTCGTCTATATTTATGGTAACGTTATATATATACATTCTAATTTGTTTTGTAGAAAACTCGTGTTTCCTTCTTTAAAGTGGCAAAGTAACTAATATTATATAGTATCACCACGTAGTTTGCGGTACTTTTTTCTGGCATCTACTAAGTAAATACTAGATGGATACTCAAAAATAATTTTTTGATAGTATTCTTTTGCTTTTTCTATGTCGTTTAATTTATTGGCATAGATTTCAGCAATTCGATAGTATGCATCGTCAGCTAAAATACCTTGTGGATCTAAAGCAATAATAGCTTCGTAATTTTGTAAAGCATTATCAAACAATTCTTTTTTTACATACAAAGAAGCTTGCTTAAACAACGCTTCATCTTCTATAGATTGTCCTTTGTAATTTTTTAATATACTATCTAGAATAGTTAAAGCTTCCTCATTTTTGTTTTGATATGATAATAAGTCCGCTTTAGCATATGCTTTTAAACCAGAAGGTATGCTGTCTTTTGGTTCGTTATCAGAAATGACTAGGAATAAATCAGCAGCATCATTAGCAATTAATTGTGTAGCAGAACCTTTTAAAACTTTTAATTGTGCTTTGGCCCATTTAAAATCGTCTTTGAAATATGAAGTTTGTGCCACTTTATATCTTGCTAATTGTCCTAGTTCATGATTTTTTAACTGCGTTTGAATTTGAGAATAGTAAATAAGTGCTTTGTTAAAAATGTTTTGATAGACTAATACATCGGCTAATTTTAATTTTACCCGTGCCTTTTGAAATTTATTGGTAGCAAATGGAAGTGCAGTTTCTAATACTTTTTTAGCTTGTTCTGGTTGATTCTTCTGAAAGGTTAGATAATCTGCGTAAGCAACTTGTATTGGGAACGTATTTCGATTGATACCAAACTCATCAAAAACAGCTTTGAATTTTTGTGCTACTTCAGGATCTTTAGTAGCTACGGCAATATGCAAATTCATTAGAATTGCATTGAA
This sequence comes from Tenacibaculum amylolyticum, assembly GCF_964511145.1. Classification (NCBI taxonomy): domain Bacteria; kingdom Pseudomonadati; phylum Bacteroidota; class Flavobacteriia; order Flavobacteriales; family Flavobacteriaceae; genus Tenacibaculum; species Tenacibaculum amylolyticum. The sequence continues at coordinate 251,846 of NZ_CAZEFZ010000076.1, read as the reverse complement.
TTTATCTCGCTGATAACTTGTATTAGCAATGGTAAAATCGAATGCTTTTTTAGCCGTTTCGTAGTCACTATTTTCAAAAGCAATTTCACCTAATTGATAAATGCCAGCCAAACGATCATTATTTCTTTGGTATAGTGCTTTGTTTTGAATAAAAGCTTTGCTATAATCTTTTTGTTTGATAAAAAGCCAACTTAACAAATCATTCCAAACATCTTTAGGATTCTTTGCCGACTTACGTAGCAAAGCTTTCTTAAATAATATGTTATTTTCATCTTCACTATCATCTGTAATGTATCTAGCAACATTTCGTTTTACAAAATTTAGATAGCTGTCATTTTTATCCAGATAATTAATATATTCATTAAACATGAACTCAAAATCACCTTTTTCTCCGTAAATACGGGCTATTTGAAAGCCGTAATTTGCATTTTTATTTATTTCAGAAGCTTTTTTATAAGCTTTTATAGCCAAATCTAATTTATTATATCCTCTGAGTAAATCTGCAATACTACCACCATAACCTGGGTTTTTAATAATACCGTTAATTGCTTTTTTATAATTAACATTTGCGTTTACAGTATCTTGCTTCTTTTCGTAATTGTATCCTAATATCACATACAAAGGAGCAAGGTTAGGTCTGTTTTTTAGTTTGTCAGCTAGTAATTTTTCTGCGGTTTCAAACTGATTAATTTCATGATAAGAAGAGATAAGTCGTTGTAGATACGTAGTGTTATATGGACTTTTATCTACCAGTTGTTTATAAAGCTGAGCAGCTTTTTTAAATTCGTTATTTCTAAAATAATTTTCAGCTAAGGCAAAAGTGCTAGCTTGTGCATAACTAAAAGTGTTATATATCAATAAAATAAGTAGTAGGAATCGTACTTTCATCAATCAAAAATAAGGAACATAAATGTTAAAATTTAATTAAATCCTCTAGTTTTTTATAAAAGGACTGTAATATTTTGGCACGAAGTTTGTCTCTATTGTAGAAACTAAACCAATTTAATTATGAAAAACTTATCTAGACAATACGACGTTACAAATAAAAAAGCAAAGGAGTTTATGAAGAATGGACAAATATCTCAATATTTTGAAGCTTTGCTTGAAATGAATAGATACAAAAAATTAATGACTGCGATTGCAGCCAATTAATTGATATATAAATTTTGTTTGAAGAAATCCAGTAATCTGAGGCGCGCACAGATTACTGAACATCTAAATACTAATTTAATTGATAATATCGAACCCACAATATGGAACTAATACTTCAGGTATTTTAATTCCTTCTTCTGTTTGATAATTTTCTAAAATTCCAGCTAATACACGTGGTAATGCTAAAGAGCTACCATTTAATGTGTGTACTAATTGGCTTTTTCCATCGCTATTCTTGAAACGTAATTTTAAGCGATTCGCTTGGAACGTTTCAAAGTTTGAAGCAGAACTAATTTCTAGCCATCTTTCTTGCGCAGTAGAATACAATTCAAAATCGAAAGTAAGTGCAGATGTAAATCCTGTGTCTCCACCACATAAACGTAAAATTCGATATGGTAATTTTAATTCACGTAAAATATCTTTGATATGCTCTACCATACCATTCAATGCATTGTATGAATTTTCAGGATGTTCTACACGAACAATTTCTACTTTATCAAACTGGTGTAAACGATTTAATCCACGTACATGTGCACCATAACTTCCAGCTTCTCTTCTAAAACAAGGTGTGTATCCAGTAACACTAATTGGTAATTCCGAGCCTTTTAATAAATTGCCACGAAACATATTTGTTATAGGCACTTCTGCAGTTGGAATTAAATATAAATCATCTGCAGTTACGTGATACATCTGACCTTCTTTATCTGGTAACTGCCCTGTACCAAAACCAGAAGCTTCATTTACTAAATGAGGTACTTGTACTTCATTATATCCTGCTGCTATATTTTTATCTAAAAAATAATTAATTAAAGCACGTTGTAAGCTAGCTCCTTTTCCTTTGTATACAGGAAAACCAGCTCCAGCTACTTTAGCACCTAAATCAAAATCGATAATATCGTATTTCTTAGCAAGCTCCCAATGCGGTAATGCTTTTTCTCCTAAGTCAGGAATAGTTCCTTCACGAAAAACTTCTTCATTATCATCTTCACTAGTTCCAGTAGGCACAGAAGTGTGAGGAACATTAGGAATTTGATATAATAATTCTTGAAGTTTAGCAGTAGCCGTATTTAATTCTTCTGTTAAGGTTTTTGAACTTTCTTTTAATTGACCTGTTTTCTCCTTAAGTAAGTTTGCTTTTTGAACTTCTCCAGACTTAAATAAACTACCAATTTCTTTGGACAATTTATTCGACTCAGCTAAAGTAGTATCTAATGAAACCTGAGTAGATCTTCTAGTTTCATCAACTTTTAATACTTCCTCAAGAATTTCTTCGGCATTCGCAAAATTTCTTTTTGCCAATCCCTCTAAAACAGTTTGTTTGTTGTCTCGAATAAATTGAACTTGTAACATGATGTTTAAAATTTAGGCGACAAAGATAAAAGAAGCCTAACATTTAAACAACGGCTAGTTTATATTATTCTGAATGTAATTTAATGATTGTACTTTATCAGCTTTTAATTGATTGGTAAGCGCTTCTATAGAGTCAAATTTTTGTTCTTCTCTTAGGAAGTAAAGTAACTCTACATTAATGTAGGTACCATATAAATCTCCAGAATAATCAAAAAAGTTTACTTCAATAGTTTGAGAGTCGCCATTTAGTGTTGGACGATTTCCAATGTTCATCATACCAAAGTAAGATTGTTCTGCTATTATTGCTTTCACAACATATACACCTGCTTTTGGAATAATTTTATAATCTTCTGCAATCTCAATATTAGCAGTTGGAAAGCCAATCGTATTTCCAATCTTTTTTCCATCAACTACTTTGCCTTTTATAGAAAAATTATAACCTAAATAGTCATTTGCTGTTTTCAGCTTTCCTTCTTTTAAGGCATTTCTAATTTTAGTAGAACTTACAGATACATTATCTATGTCTTGAGCAGGAATTTCTTGAACTTCGAAATTATAGATGTGTGAATATTCAGTTAATTGCTCAATATTACCTTCTCTGTTTTTCCCGAAGTGATGGTCATAACCAATTATCAATTTTGATATTTTGAGTTGGTTAACTAAAATATCTCTAACAAAGTCTAGTGCAGTAAGCCTTGAAAACTCTCTACTAAATGGATGTATAATTAAATAATCCAGTCCTGTTTTTTCTAATAATTGAATGCGTTCATCAATTGTATTAATAAGTCTTACCGATGATTCTTTTTGAAGTACCATTCTTGGATGTGGGAAAAAGGTAAGCAAAACAGATTTTTTATTATAAGCCTTAGCTTGGGCGACCAAATCTTTAATAATTTTTTGATGACCTATATGTACGCCGTCAAAAGTTCCTATGGTAACATAAGTTTCTTGTGTAGGAATAAACTTGAAAATTGAATGGACTGTTTCCAAATTGAAAATATAATTTGGACAAATTTACAAGTTAAAATGCCAAATAGAGATTTTTGAGAATAAAATGTGATAATGATAAAAAAAGCGATAAATATTGAATGAAAATTAATAAAAACTGACAAAATATTTTAGGAATGAAAAAAAATTGTATTTTGCGTAATAGTTAACAAATTATTTACATTATGATAAAAAAGTTATTATTGGCAGCGTTTACGTTGTTTGGTAGCTCATTAATGATCGCACAAACTACCATTACAGGTACTGTAAATGATGCGAGTCTTGGAGGTCCTTTACCAGGGGCCGATATTAAAGTTTCCCGAAAAGCGGTGGGTACAAATACCGATTTTGACGGGAAATTTATTTTAACTGTTTCTGATACACCACCATTTACGATTGTAATATCTTCTTTAGGGTATCAGTCACAAACAGTAGAGATTACGCAAAACAACCAAGTTGTTGAAGTTGCATTAAAAGAAAATGCTACAGCGTTAGATGAAGTTGTAGTTTCTGCTTCGAGAACACCTGAAAGAGTGATGGAGTCTCCAGTAACAATTGAAAGGTTTGATTCGAGAGCAATTAAAAATACATCATCTCCTTCATTTTATGATGGTTTAGAAAACTTAAAAGGAGTAGATGTAAATACGAATAGTTTAACATTTAAGTCTGTAAACACAAGAGGTTTTGCCACTTTTGCTAACACGCGTTTCATGCAATTAGTTGACGGAATGGATAATGCATCACCTGCATTAAACTTCTCGTTAGGTAATTTATTAGGGTTGTCTGAATTAGATGTAAACAGCGTAGAATTATTACCAGGAGCTTCTTCTGCTTTATATGGAGCAAATGCTTTTAATGGAATTATGTTTATGACAAGTAAAAATCCTTTCAATGATCAAGGGATTAGTGCTGTAGTTAAAACAGGTTTAACAAGTCAACAAGCAGCTGGAGATAATGAATTTTACGATGCAAGTGTTCGTATGGCATATACATTCGACGATTATTTTGCTGCAAAAGCTAGCTTATCTTATTTAAAGGGTACAGAGTGGTTTGCTACAGATTACAGAAATACAGTTAATGGAGCTTATACTTCTGGAACAAGAGAAACTGATATCAATTATGATGGATTAAACGTTTATGGTGATGAGGTTTCTACAAATATTAGAGGTGTTGCTCAAATATTAGAAGGATTAGGAGTTGTTCCTGCTGGTGCTTCAGCATTAGTACCAAGTGTCGATGTAAGTAGAACGGGTTATGAAGAGAGAGATTTAATGGATTATGATGCTAGAAGTTTAAAATTTGGAGGATCTTTACATTACCGTCCTTGGGGTAACGATCGCTTAGAAATTATATGGAATACTAAATATGGTAGAGGTAATACGATTTACCAAGGTGCAAACCGCTACTATATTAAGAACTTCTTTATGGAGCAACATAAATTAGAGTTGAGAGGAAAGTATTTCTTTGTTAGAGGTTACCTTACTTCTGAAGATGCAGGAGATTCTTACGATACACGATTTACTGCAATTAACATTAACAGAAGTTGGAAAGATGATCAAACTTGGTTTGGTGAATATGTAGGAGGATATTTAGGAGCAGTTTTAGGAGGTGCTACAAACGATCAAGCACATGTTATCGCTAGAAATACTGCACAACAAGGAGCTTTAGTTCCTGGAACTGCAGCATTCCAAAACGCTTTTAATACAGTAACTTCAGAACCAGATTTAACGAGAGGTTCTAAATTCCAAGATAGATCTCAAATCCGTCACGTTGATGCAAACTTAAATTTAAAAGAATATATTGATTTTGCAGAAGTGCAAGTAGGAGGTTCTTATAGAGAATATAACTTACGTTCTAGTGGAACTATTTATACAGACTTTGATGGACCAATTACGTACGATGAGTATGGTGTATATACACAAGTACAGAAAAAATTAATGGATGATAGGTTAAAGCTTACTGGATCTATCCGTTATGATAAAGCACAAAATTTTGATGGAAATTTCTCTCCAAGAATTTCATTTGCATATGCAGCAGGAGAGCAAAGAAATCATAATTTCAGAGCTTCTTTCCAAACTGGTTTTAGAAACCCAACTACGCAAGATCAATATATTGGTTTAGATGTTGGTAGAGCGTTTTTAGTAGGTTCTGCACCAGATAACTTAGATAGATATACTACGCCAGCAATAACATTAAGTGGAGCTGGAGCTGCTATTGTAGGTGCTCCAACGATGTCTTTATCAGGTAGAGTGGCTTATGAAAATGCATTCTCTTTATCATCTGTTTTAGCTGGAAATCCTGAAGCGGCTAATGCTGGTTTAGTAAAACCAGAAAAAGTTACTGCTTATGAAATAGGATATCGTAGTGCGATTCCTACTGGAGATAATAAATTAGGTGTTGATTTAAGTATCTATTATAACGACTATGAAGATTTTATCTCTGTAGAAAATGTGGTAGCACCACTTTATGGTAATGTAAATCTTTCTGATACTGCACCAATTGGTCCAGGAGGAGCACAAGTTCCATTGGCACTTGCGGCTTTAGCAAACGGAGATAGAGCTGTATTCAATGCTTACACAAATTCTAGTGCAGATATTAGTTCTTATGGAGCTACATTAGGTTTAACTACTAAAGTATTTAACGGATTTAATGTTGCTTTAAATTATACATGGTCTAAGTTTGATTTCAACCAAGCCTCTGATCCAGATTTTGAACCAGGATTTAATACACCAGAGCACAAAGTTAAATTCCAATTTGGACATTCAAATGTTTTTGAAAACTTTGGATTTAATGTAAATGTAAGATGGCAAGATGAGTTTTTATGGCAATCTACTTTCTTAGATGGTATTGTTGATGCCAGAACAGTGTTAGACGCACAAGTGAATTATAGAGTTCCTTCTATAAAGTCAGTATTTAAAATTGGAGGAGCAAACTTAACAGGTCAAGAATATATTAGTGCACCTGGTGTTGGAGCAATAGGTTCTCAATATTACATTTCTTGGACAATTAATAACTAACTAAAAGATGAAAAAAATGAAATTTAAATATAGCTGGTTACCAATTGCATTGTTAGGTTTAACAGCATGTGATGTTAATAATGATTTAGAACCAATTCCAGCAATAGAAACACCTGTGGTTGAAATTAGCGCAACAGGATTAGATTTTTCAAATTATATTTCTATTGGAGCATCTTTTACTGCTGGTTTTACAGATAATGCATTGTTTATAGCTGCACAAGAAAATTCTTTTCCAAATACAATGGCAAAGAAATTTCAAATGGCAGGAGGAGGAGATTTTTCTCAACCTTTAATGAATGACAATATTGGAGGATTATTATTTGGTCCTAATGTAATTCAAGCCCCAAGATTATTTTTTAATGGTTCTGCGCCTGCTGTTTTAGATGCTACACCAACTACAGATGTAACAGTAAAACTACCAAGTCAAACAAATAACTTTGGTATACCGGGAGCAAAAAGTTATCACTTTGTTGCACCAGGATATGGAAGTGTAAATGCAGTACCATTGCAAAGAGCAAATCCTTATTTTGCTAGATTTTCGTCTTCTGAGACAGCAACAGTTTTAGGTGATGCAATGGCAAATAATCCGACATTTTTCACATTATCTGAAATTGGAGGAAATGATGTTTTAGGTTATGCATTATCTGGAGGTACAGGTGTAAACCAATTAGGAAATCTTGACGCTTCTACATATGGTTCTGCTGATATTACAGATCCAAATGTATTTACAAGTGTTTTAAATACTATGGTAAACACTTTAACAACAAATCCTGAAGTTAAAGGAGTAATGGCTAATATTCCATATATTACTTCATTAGCACACTTTACAACAGTTCCTTACAATCCATTAGATCCAACTGCAGCAACAGATGCTGGGGCTCAACTAGCAGCTCAAATCCCGTTATTAAATACAGTGTATGGAGCTATTAATCAGGTTTATGCTGGAGCTGGAGAAGCAGAAAGATCAATTGTTTTTGCTACGGATGCAACAAACCCTTTAGTTATTTTTGATGAAGATGCTAGAGATTTATCTGGTGCTATTACTGCAACATTAGGAGCTAGTCCTACTTTTGTTCCTTTTGTACAGTCTTTAGGTTTACCTGCTGCTGCTGCACCATTAGTAGCGCAGTTGTTAGGAGAACAATACGGAAAGGCAAGATCTGCAACAGCTAACGATTTATTTGTGTTGCCAAGTAGTTCTATTATTGGTACAGTTAATGAAGCAAAGGCTGCTTCTTTAATTGCTGATAGTGGAGGATTATTACCAGCAACTTTAGCAGGGCAATTTTCTGCTGAAGGAGTTACACTTCCTTTAGCTGATAAGTGGGTGTTAACACCTCAAGAGCAAGCTGAGATAAAAACAGCTACAGATTCGTATAATACTACGATAAAAACAATTGCAGATAGCAAAGGTTTAGCTTTTGTTGATTTTAAAACAATTTTACAAGAAGCTGCTACAAATGGATTACCATTTGATGATTTTATCATGACTACTAATTTAGTTACTGGTGGTTTGATAAGTTTAGATGGTGTGCATTTAACTGCTAGAGGATATGCTTTAATGGCGAATAAGTTTTTAGAAGCTATTGATACAACATATGGAAGTAATTTTGCTGAGGCTACAGATGGTTTAGCTAATGCAAATAATTTCCCAACAAATTACTCGCCATTATTAAGGTAGAGTATTTTTAATATCATAATGTATAAAAGGTTGAGGAATAAATCCTCAACCTTTTATTTTTTCTGTTGATCGTTATTTATAATGTACTTTTTATACTTTCCTTTTCTATAACGATGATATATAAAAACAGGCATGAGTATAAATGACATGTATAATACACCTAAGCCCATAACAATTTGCGCTTTTGGGTGTTGGGTGTTTAGTAAATAAACGCCTATAATCATCCAAATTAGAAATATGATGAATAGTATTTTAACTAAGGTTTTCATATCGTAACTTTTAAAGAGGTAAAAATAAAAAAACCTACCAAAGCTATTGATAGGTTTTAAATGTATTTTAAGAGTGTTTTATTACATTTTCATTAACCAAGTGCGCATATCTACTTCTTCTTTGATAATTGCTCTTAATTCTTCTATTTTAACACGTTTCTGTTCCATAGTATCTCTATGACGAATTGTAACTGTATTATCTTCTAATGTATCATGATCTACTGTAATACAGAAAGGAGTCCCTGCAGCATCTTGACGACGGTAACGACGCCCTACAGCATCTTTTTCGTCATAAGCGACAGTAAAGTCCCATTTTAAGTCATCTATAATTTTTCTAGCTATTTCTGGTAAACCATCTTTTTTAACTAATGGTAATACAGCAGCTTTTGTTGGTGCTAAAACAGCAGGTAACTTAAGTACAGTTCTTGTAGTTCCGTTATCTAATTCCTCTTCTTGTAAAGATTTAGAGAAAACAGCTAAGAACATACGATCTAAACCAATAGAGGTTTCTAAAACATAAGGAACATAACTTTTGTTTTCTTCTGGATCGAAGTACTGTAATTTCTTTCCAGAGAACTCTTCATGTGCTTTTAAATCAAAGTCAGTACGTGAGTGTATTCCTTCTAATTCTTTGAAACCAAATGGGAACTTAAATTCAATATCGGCAGCAGCATCAGCGTAATGCGCTAATTTTTCATGGTCGTGAAACCTATAATTGTCAGCACCCATTCCTAAAGATAAGTGCCACTTTAAACGTGCTTCTTTCCAGTGTTTATACCATTCTTTTTGTGTTCCTGGCTTTATAAAGAATTGCATTTCCATTTGTTCAAATTCACGCATTCTGAAAATAAATTGTCTTGCTACAATTTCGTTACGGAATGCTTTTCCTGTTTGTGCAATTCCAAAAGGAATTTTCATTCTTCCTGTTTTCTGAACATTTAGGAAGTTTACAAAAATACCTTGTGCTGTTTCTGGACGTAAATATACTTGCATTGCACTATCTGCTGAAGCTCCTAATTGCGTACCAAACATTAAGTTGAATTGCTTAACATCTGTCCAGTTTTTAGAACCAGTTAATGGATCTGCAATTTCTAACTCTTCAATTAATGCTTTTACATCTGCTAAATCTTCATTTTCTAAAGATTTTGCTAACCTAGAAAGAATCGAGTTTATTTTTTCTTGATATCCAAGAACTCTTGGATTCGTTGCTAAAAACTGATCTTTATCAAAAGAGTCTCCAAATCTTTTAGCAGCTTTTTTAACTTCTTTTTCGATTTTAGCTTCAATTTTAGCACAATAGTCTTCTACTAAAACATCTGCTCTATATCTTTTTTTACTGTCTTTGTTATCAATTAAAGGATCATTAAAGGCATCTACATGGCCAGATGCTTTCCATGTAGTTGGATGCATTAGGATTGAAGCATCGATACCTACAATGTTTTCATGCATTTGTACCATTGCTTTCCACCAATAGTCTCTGATATTCTTTTTTAACTCAACTCCATTTTGAGCATAGTCGTATACAGCACTAAGACCGTCATAAATTTCAGAAGATTGAAAAATATATCCGTATTCCTTAGCGTGTGAAATTACCTTTTTAAATTGATCTTCTTGTTTTGCCATGGTGCAAAAATATAATATGGTTTTAATTTATAGTATTTTAAAAATAAAAAAGTGAAGAAAATAAGATTCTTCACTTTTTTATACTTGTATTTTATCTGAATCTACCTGAGCTTTACTTGTGTTTTGCCTGAAAAAATGCCATCAACATAAGCATTAACTGTATACATTCCTCTTTTAATATCATCTCTGTTTACTAAAATTAAAGATACAACACCTAATTGGTTGTTATCGTAGTTAGCAGACATGTTATCGCTAAAGAAAACAGTAGAACCATTTTTTATTTTTTTATTTCCTTTTGATGCTACTACTTTTTTATTTTCATCTAAAATTTGGATAAGAATCTCTTTCTTTCCTGGAGTAGTAACTGGATTTGCTAATAAATCAAATTTAACTCTAAAAGCATCTGTTCTTCTAGATCTTGAAGTACTTGTTAATTTACCGCTGCTTCTTTCTTTCATCGCTTCAGCAATAACGTTATTAACTTTTATAATACCAGCAATATCTACTTTTGCTTTTAGTTTTACTTGCTCTTTTTCTAAGTTTTTGTTTTTTCTAAGCAGCGTTTTATTAGACTTATTATTTTCGTCTAATTGTTGTTTTACTACAATGTTTTCTTGTAATAACTCGAAGTTTTGCTTGTTTAGAGAATCCACTTGTATGAATAACCTTCTGTTCTCTCTTTCAAGCTTTACAATTCTGCGAGAGTATTTTACAATTAAATTGTAATTAGATTTTTTGAGATTTTTGATAGAATCTCTCAGAAGAATAATTTTATTTATCTCTTTAACCAGTCGTTGAGATAAATCTTTATTCTTCACATTAACATTTCTGTAGTCTTCTATGATTTCATCTAATTCCGCCTGAAGTTCTATTTTCTGTTCTGAAAAAGCGTCTTCTAGTTTCTGATAATCGCTATTTAACTTAAACGAATATATAATCAATAGAATGACCAATGCTGCAATTAAATACTTGAAACCGTTTGGCTTCATGGGGATCTTAGTACTCATTATATTACTTATTGGGTGTTGAACTTTAGTGAAATTAATCTAATAACCAATTGGTTATAGAATATTAATTAGGGCTGCCAAGATACAATTAATTGAATTAAATCAAAAAAAACAGCCTTTAAAGATACTATTTATTATAATAGATCAATGCTTTTCGCGATTCGCTTATTTAAAAGAAGTGTTTCCATAAAAGTTTAGTTGTTGAGTTTAAAGTTAGTTGTACAATTTAAAAAAATAAATCATATTTATCGAATATCCTTATACCATTTTGCTAGTAAAAAAGGAGATACTCCCCATTGGAAAAAAATCCTGATGAATACCCATTGTAACCTTGTCTTAATAAAGCCTGCTTTAATATGTCTTCTTGAGGAAACAATAATTTGTGGCTCTCTTATTTTAAAGGTTTTGTATTTTTTACTTAGCCTTTTAGAAAAATCAAAATCTTCCATAATTGGTATTTCTTTGAATCCTCCTAGAGTATGAAACGCATCTTTTAGTACAAAAATTGCATTGTCTCCATAAAAAACACCTTTATCGGATTGTTCTCTTTTATCTAAAAACCTAAGATTTAAAAGGTTTCCAAGGTTTTTAATCTTTTCATTTTGACTATCAAATACATTTGCAAATCCACCTCCAGCATATCCTTGTGTTATAACATCTATTATGGAAGTAAATGTATTGTTGGGGAATTGCATATCGGCATGAACAAAAAATAATACATCGCCTGTTGCAGCTTGTGCGGCAGTGTTCATTTGAACTGCTTTTCCTTTTTGTTTACTAAGAACTATACTAAGGTGGTGTTTTTTAGCTAACTCAACTGTTTGATCGTTGCTACCACCATCTGCTAAGATGTATTCTACTTCACCGTTATAATTTTGTTTTTTAAGTTCTGAAATGATCTGCTCTATCATTAACTCTTCATTGTAAGCTACAATAATGGCAGTTATTTTAGGAAGGTTTTTCATTCTAAGGTTCTTAAGTATCTTGTAAATACCTTTTTTACAATTTCTGTATAGGTAGGATATGCAAATATAGTATCTGCCATTTGTGCTGCAGGAATTTTATTTTTTATAGCTATGGTTAAAATTTGTATCCATTCTCCAGCATAAGCACCAACAGCTTCTGCACCAATTACTTCATTATTTGTGTTGAATAGAACCTTTAAAAATCCTCCAGTACTTCTATCTGTAATAAATCTATCTATGGCTGCATCTACTTTAAAAATAGCAATATTTTCTTTACCATATTTTTCTATTGCTTCTAGCTCTGTTAAACCAACATGTCCTATTTGAGGATTTGTAAAAACAGCCCACGGTAATACACTTAAGTCGTTTTCTTTTGAATTTGGTTGTAAGATATTATCAATTACAATATTGGCTTGATGTGAAGCTGTGTGTGTAAATTTAAAACGTGTTGTTACATCTCCACAAGCAAAAATGTGAGGTGTAGAAGTTTGTAAATATTGATTGGTTACAATTCCTCTAGAGGAATATTCTATTGCTGCGTTTTCTAAATCTAATCCATTTACATTTGGAATTCTACCAGCTGCTAAAAAGAAATAGTCTGCTGTAACTGTTTTAGTTTCTCCGTTTTCTGTATATGCTAACGTATTTGCATCTGTAAATTTTGAAACAGTGGCATTTAATAATAATTCAATTCCATCTTTCTCTAATTCATTAGTTAAATAACCTCCTACTTCAGGATCGGTAACTTTTAAAATACGACTGTTACGTTCCATAATACAAACTTCTGAACCTAATTGAGCTAAAGCTTGTCCTAATTCAACAGAAATAACACCGCCGCCAATGAATACAATTTTACGAGGTAACTCTCTTAATGCCCAAAAGTTTTCATTATGAAGAATTTTTACGTTTTCTATGCCTTCTATAACTGGTAACCTTGGTGAAGAACCTGTACTTATTACAAAGTTTTTAGCCTGTAGTGTTTTTGAACCAATAGCAATCGTATGTTGATCGATGAATTTTGCCCCAGATGAATCTACAAAAACATCAATTCCCATATTTTCAAAAACTTCTGGAGTTTCGTGTTGGTAAATTCCTAGTACAATTGCATCTACTTGCTCCATTATTTTTTTGAAGTCTACTGGAGGCTGTTCTACGGCTATACCAAGTGCATCCATTTTAGATAAATTTTTATAAGATTTAGCTGCATTTAATAAAGCTTTACTGGGTACGCAACCATAATGTGTACATTCACCACCAATTTTATTTTTTTCAATTAAGGCAGTTTTTAATCCTTTTCGTTGGGCAGTTGTAGCAGCAACTAAACCACCAGAACCGGCACCAATCACAATTAAATCATATTCTAACATAAGGGTTATTGATTTTTTATAAAGTTAAGTTTTTAAATAAGACTAAAATAATTGATGAAACTTACAAGAAGGTTTTTGTGTTTGATCTATTGTAAAGTTAAGTTTTTCTTTTTTAGGAGTTTGTCCAACTATAAGGAACTTTTGTCCATTTTTTGAAAAGCTTATATGATAGATCTTTGTAGTGCAATAAAAAGATAGATTATGGATATTCAATTAGATCAAAAAGATTTTCAAACAACGATAGAAAATAAAAGAAATGTACTTATCGATTTTTATGCAGATTGGTGTGGACCGTGTCAAACATTATTACCAACTGTAGAGAAATTAGCAAAAGAGTACGAAGGAGAAGTAACTATAAAAAAGGTAAATGTAGATCAGAACCAACAATTGGCAGCAGCTTTTGGTGTTCGTAGCATTCCTACTTTAGTACAATTAACAGACGGAAAAGAAATTGGACGAATTGTTGGGTTAGTTACAGAAAAAGACTTGAGAAGTAAGCTTGATAAGCAAAAATCTGCATAATAGATTTATTAGTTGATTAAAATCAATCCCTAGAATTCATTTTGCCTTTTAAAAAAAGCTATAGTAGATAAACAGAGTTTATAAATCGATGACTGATATTTTATGATCGACAAAGAAGTACTGTTTTATACTACTTTTACAATAGCAATAATTTTTTAAGGTAAAATGAATTTGATTTTTAATACTATAGAGCAAAAAAATGAGAAGTGGTATAAACGATTTAAGATAGGTTTTCATGTTGTTTATTTTGCTGGATTTATAGCTATTATGTCTTTTGGGTACAACTATTCTTTAGATGATCTTTTTAATAAAAAAGTTTTTGGTAGAGATGTATTTGAAGGTAGCATAATTACATTACTTACATATTTGTTTTACTATTTAATCTATCGTTCAGATAGATTGTTTTTAAGTAAACTAAAATGGGCATTGCTTGGAGTATTCGTTCTAGGTATTATGGCTTATAATAAGGAAGTTGGTGGTAAAACGTTCGTTATTATGTATTCAGATAATTCTGTTTTTAAAGAAGTACCGCCAAATAATATAATCTTTTCAACATTAGAAAACTTAGTGCTTTATATAGGATTAAGTACTATTTTATTTTCCTTTTTATGGCTATTAGATAAACCTTATCTTATTTTTAATACTCGTTTTTGGTCAATGAAAAAGGCCTTAGAAGAAGCAGAAAGTAAATTACTGCGACAACAATTTAATCCTCATTTTTTATACAATGCATTTAACTCGTTGTATAGTATGTCTTTAAAAAACAACCCAAAGACTCCAGATACTATTTTGAAACTTTCAAGAATGATGCGGTTTCTAACAGATGATACAGCAAAAAGTAATATAAAGCTAACTCAAGAGTTTACTTTTATTAAGGAATATATTGAAATTGAAAAGATTCGCTTTGGGGAACAAGCTAACATTCGTTTTGAAGTTACTGGAGATGCATCGACTATTCAAATAGAGCCATTATTATTAATAACACTTGTTGAAAATGCTTTTAAACATGGGTTTTATACTAATGATGCAAAAGCTTTTGTTTTTATAAATGCAACTATAAAAGATAAAGAATTGTCTTTTTCTGTAGAGAACAGTATTCAGAAAAAACAGCATTTTCAGATTAGTGAAAGAGAAGGTACAGGTTTAGAAAACTTAAAAAAGCGGTTAAAATTATTATACCCTAAAACTTCGAGTTTAAAAGTAACTGAGAAAAACGATGTATTTTTAGCTGAACTTAAAATAAACGTATTATAATGATCTCTTATAAAGTTGTTATAATAGACGACGAACCTTTAGCAATAGATGTATTATTACATTATTTGGAGCGATTTCCTGATATAGAAGTCGTAAAAACTTTTGTAAATCCTGTAGGAGCCTTTTCTTTTTTGAGTACAAATACTGTAGATTTAGTTTTTACAGATATTGCAATGCCAGAAATGTCTGGAACAGAATTGGTAAAGTTAACACAAAGCAAAACTAAATTTGTTATGGTTACTTCTTACAGTGAATATGCTATAGAAAGTTTTGAATTAGATGTCATAGATTATTTACTGAAACCAGTTTCTTTTGAAAGATTTACAAAAACTATTGAACGTTTTAAAAGTCAATTAAAATCAAATGTAGAAAAAGTAAAAGAGGAAGCACAATCTTTTTTTATAAAAGAAGGAGACGAATTTGTAAAGGTTAAAGTATCTGATATAGATTATATTGAAGGAATGAAAGATTATGCAAAAATAGTATGTGGTAATAATTATTATTTAGCATTAAAAACATTGAAATCTATAGAAGCCACACTTCTAAATTATAACTTTATGAGAATACATAAATCATATATTGTGCCTTTAGACAAAATACTACAGTACAATAGTAAATGTGTTCTTATTGAACAACACGAAATACCGGTAGGGAGTAATTATAGAGATCGATTAAAAACGTATTTAGAAACAAATAAGTTATAGTTTGAGAGTTCTCTTGAATGAAAAAATAAAAGCCAACCTTTTATAAAGATTGGCTTTGTTGGACACACTTAAAGTTAAAAAGGGGATTATAAAAAGTTTTTAAGAAGTTTTTTCTTCTATTACATTGTACAACTGCATAATTGCTTCTGTATCAAACCAAGGCTCAATTTTCTTGAAAAAATCAACCATATGCGCTGTAGTCATATGATTTTCTTGTGCTTCTTTAGATGTCCATTTTTCAAAAATAAATAACTCACTATCGTTTTTAGTAGAGGTATGTAGTTCATATTCTACACAACCTTCTTCGGCATATACTAAATCGATAATTTCATGAAAGGCATTTATGAAATCTTGTTTGTGTTCTTTAAGTGGAGTCGCTTTTACTGTGAGTATGATCATTTTATTGATTTAAATTATTTTTCTTTTCTATATAGTCTACAATATCATTATAGTTATACCTTTTAGCTAAATCCAAAGGTGTGTCACCTTCATATGTTTTTAAATCTAATCTAGCATCAGCATCTATTAATATTTTTGCAGCTTCTGTATTTCCATGCCAAATTGCATCGTGTAAAGGGGTATATCCATTATTTAAACCTTGATCGTTGATGTATTTCTGCGCATCTTTATGGTTGACTAGCATTTCCATAATTTCTGTATTTCCCATGTATCCAGCTTTATGAAAAGCAATGGCATTCATTAAATATCCTCTTTGTCCAATATCTGCGCCGGCCTCTAATAAAACTTTTGCTACTTCAGGATAATTATTTCTAGAAGCAACTAATAATGGAGAATGTTTATCATTACCATTTCCCGTAATAAAATATTCAGTATTTACATTAATTCCTTGCGTAATTAACTCTTGGATTTTCTCTGCTTTTTGAGAATCACTTAACTTATTATCTACTACAACTTGATATACTTTTTGATCCTCAATCTTATTTTTAAGTTGTTCTTCGTATGCATCAAAAATTGCAGTTAGTGCTTCATATCTAGCATTTTCTTCTGAAGTACGATTTTTATCAAAGCCTCCTATAAAATTTCTTGCTGTTGAACCTCTGTAAGGAGACTTGGCATATACGTTAATATCTGGAGCTTTTAATAAAGCTTTAATGTTTTCTGGTTTGCTATACCAAGCTGCAACCATTAATGGAGTATGACCCGCATGTGGTGTATGGAGATTTACAAATGCGCCATTTTCTAACAAAATTTCAATCATTTTAGGATTGTCACCTTGTGCTGCAATATGCAGAGGAGCATTTCCCATACGTGAATCCAGCTGGTTTACATCGGCACCAGCTTTAATAAGAGTTAATACTTTTATTTCGTCGTTATCAATAATTGCTTGATGCAATTCAGGTAATCCTGTTGGTGTTATTGTCTGTTTTTTATCTTGAGGTTTCACCGTTGTCTCTTTTTTTGAGTTAGCACAGTTATACATAAAAAGTGCTAAGATTACGATTGTTATGGTTTGATAGCTTCTCATAGTTTTATAATAATTTGATTTTTTGTATGATTGATTTACCATTCAATTACTTTTTTATCTCTGAAAAATTTTCCAGTAGGGCCATTATCAGGAAGCATTGCTGCCCAAATAATAGTCTCTGCACCTTTTTCGGGACTTCGGGTTGCTCCCATTCCACCCATGTCTGTTCGAACCCAGCCAGGACAAACTGCATTTACAAAAATGTTTTGACGATATAACTCTGCAGCTAGCTGTATTGTAAGGACATTTAGAGCTGCTTTTGAAATACTATAGCCAGGAGTTCCGCTTCCCATATTATTAATAGCTCCAGCACCACTAGATACGTTTACAATACGTCCATAATGCTGTTTTTTCATTAAAGGAATAAATGCTTGAGCCATACGCCAAGCTCCCATAAAATTTGTATTCATAGTTTCTTCAACTTCTTCTAAATCTGCATTAATGGTATTTTGCCAAGTGTCGTAATTAATTCCAGCGTTATTAATTAGAATGTCTAAATGGCCAAATTCTTTTTGAACAAACGTTTTTATAGCATATACACTATCTGCATTAGAAACATCTAAAACATGAAAGTGCACATCGCCATATTTTTCTAATTTGCTCTTGGCTTTTAACCCATCTATCTCTTTTCTTGCTGTAGCTATAACAGCGTAGCCTTTTTGAAGTAGTCCTTTAGCAATGGCAAAACCAATACCTCTATTAGAACCTGTAACTAATGCTATTTGTTGTTTCATGATGTTTTATTTTAGCAGAACTTTAAATTTTATGATTAGACTTCCTTTACGAGATATTCATGAATTTTAATAGAATCATCAGCAGTGATTTCTATTTTCCAATTCTCTTTTACATTGAGTTGAATGCTCTCATTTTGGTATGTTTCGGCCTTCAGTTTTACAGCTAAATCAACATCAAAATGCCCATTGTTCTCTGAGACATGTATCGACTCTATTCGATGTTCGTTGTTGGGCTTAATTGTCTTTTTAATTTCAGAATACCATTCACTGAACCCTTCGTTTCCAATAAACAAACCTTCTGGAAAATGTAGTTTTGTACTGCTTGTAATATGCTTATTAAAATAATTATCTTCAGCTAAAATATCGAAGTTTTGAAACCACTCTATTGCAAAATTTTTGATTCTTTTTTCTGGAGTTACGTTTTGTAATCCTGATAAAACATTTGTTAATTTTTGAACTTGTTTATCAGCTCTCTGTTCAACAATTTCTTTAGAGTTATATACTCCTGGAATATACACCATACCATGTTCGTATATTGGAGGTAAGAAATTCATTTGAGCTAAATATGCTGTTTGTTCCAATGGTTTAGTAAATTGCTCAATAGTAAAATGGTTGTAACCTAGTGGAGTATAAGATTCGTTTGGTCCGCCTACGGTAATACTCAACTGGAAGTTTTTTCCTTTTAATTTATCACCTTCAGAACCATAAGCAAAATTGTATGCGAATACTTCATCAAACCATAGCTTTAAAATCGCTGGCATGTTATACCAGTAAAAAGGATATTGAAAAATAATAGTATCTGCATTTAATAGCACTTCTTGTTCTGCGGCTACATTTATTTTGTAATCAGGATAAAGTTCAAAAATATTTCTGATGTCTAAGTTTTCGAATTTTTGAGATAATTGCTCAGAAATTCTCTTGTTAGCTACCGATCCTTCTAAATTTGGATGTGCTAAAATCATTACTGTTTTCATTTTTAAATTATTAGTTGTACATACAAGTTTTTTTAAAAAATAGAATTTATTTTTCAATGAATTCTATTCTTCTTGTTTTAAGATTTCATTTGCTTTATGAATATCTGCAGTTAATTTTACGGCAAAATCTTCACCTAAAACATTACAATATTCTTTAAACAAAATAGATAAAGCTTCGTTAATTTTTTCTTTTAAATGAATACCATTTGGAGTAGGGTAAACATATACATTTCTTCCTTCTTGTTTACGTTCTACATAACCCATAGCTAATAATTTATCTATAGATCTAGTCATTGTAGATGCTTTTACATTCATTTTATTACTTAACTCATTATGACTTAATCCAGGTTCTTCTATTAATAATAGCATTAAATGAGCATAAGCAGGAGCCAGCCCTGTAATTCTAAAAGCATTGTCAGTCATAGCATTCATGTATCTGGATAATGAATTAGCAGTAAAGTAAAGGCAGCACTCATGATATGTACTATTAGATTCACTCATATAAAATTATTTTAGTACAAAGATATAAAATTAGTTGTACATACAAATATTTTTTTGAGTAAATGAATTTAAAAAGCTAGTATTTTAATACTTTTTTAAAATAAATAGCATAGTAAAAAACAAATTATTGTTGTATTTTAAAAGGGAAATCAATTCTTTAAAATGCCTTACTTATGAAAAAAATCACATTTATACTTCTTTTAATTTCTTGTCAGTTAATAGCCCAAAGAACTACTATTGAAGGAGTAATATCAGACAGAATTGGTATTGTTGCCAATGCACACGTAATAAATGAAACTTCAAAGGAGGGAACCTTTTCAGACGATAAAGGACAGTTTTTTATAGATGCCAAACTAGGGGATATTTTACAGGTGACTTCTATTCAGCATTATACTAAAAAAATGAAGGTATCTAGTATTTCTATGAAAAGGAAAAAAATAAATATTCTGTTAGTTTTAGAGCAACACATTCTTGAGGAGATCGAAGTTAAAAAGACACAATTACAACAAGTATTAACTACTGATATTAAAAAAACACCTGTAAACCAAGGAGTAGAAAAGTCTAAGAAAGCTGCAAATTTTACTATGGTTGATGCCGATAAAAGAGTGATTTTACAGCAAGAAGGAGGAGAAGATATAGCAACCATTGTAGAACGTAATACTGATCCGATCTTAGCATTTGAAGGTGTTAGTTTGTTGCGTTTTTCAATATTTACTTCTAATGAGGAAAAAAGATTAGGACAAAGATTGAAAAAAGAAGTGTTTAGAGATCATCTGCCAGAAAGGATAATTGCTATTGTAGGAAAACATAATTTAATTCATGAATTAAAAATACCAGAAGACCAATTGTTTAAGTTTTTAGACTATTGTATTGATGAAGAAATAGTAAGAGATGTGCAAAGAGAAGAAAACTTAAAGGTTATTCAAAAGATAAAAAGGAAAGGACCACTATTTTTAAAAGAATTTAAGATATAGTTTGACGTTTAATATAAGTAGAACTATAAGAATACATTAAATATAATTGACCATAAAAAAAGCCTTACAAAATCTGATGATTTGTAAGGCTTATATTTTTGGATTTTACTCCTTGTGACCTCGGCAGGATTCAAACCTGCAACCTCTTGAGCCGTAATCAAGTGCACTATTCAGTTATGCTACGAGGCCGTTTTTGCGGATGCAAATATAGTTTATTTTTTTAAATAGAAAAACTATTTCGAAATTTCTTTTTCAAAATTTTGAATAGCTTCTTTTGCTTTATCAAAATCTGATGGATTAATAAATAAATCTACAGATTGTCCTAAAGTACCAAAACCTGCTAATCTGCCAGATTCTTTATTATCTTTAATCATAGATGCAACACCTAACTCATCTAGCATGTAAGCTAATCTATTCACTAAAATAGATGTTCCTGAAAACACTTTCATAAAATCACTCATAATTCATTTTTTTATTAATCTAAAGAATTCATTGTTATAAAAGCCCTCCAGCCAATTATTGCTAACTGTAACTTTGAGGCTTTGGAAATATCTAACTGCCTTTTGGTAAAGGAAGGTAGTAGAGCTTTGTTAAGTTTAGCTAGTATTTTAAATAGTTGTTTTTTCATTACTATTTTGATGTTTAATCAAATATAACGAAAAAGTGTTAAAAAAGTGATGAGTTCCCCGCTCATCACTTGTATTGTTTTTCTCTTTTACATAGTTTAATTGTTTATTTCATAGCAAGTTTTCATAGCAAAATCTCCCACTTGTATATATTCTTCTTCTTTTGTTGATATAATTTTCCCCGTTTTAATTTTTTCATTTTTCTTTTAAAGCATATGTCTAATTCCGGTTGTAAATATTCTGCTTAGAATAGTAAGCTAATAAAAATTGATACTTGTTCGATAAGAGTAGCAACTAGTTTTATAAGTATTACGATCATTTTTTTAATTGTTTTTTTTGGGTTAGTAATTAGTTTATTTCCGGAATTGTTTTTCGAATATATATTGAAAGAAATACTTGCACCAAATTTTTGAAACAGTTTTAATTTATTTGAATTTACATATGAAGTTTAAAAAGTGTTTTTAGTTATAAATTGAAACTTTGTGTTCTTTGTTTGTGTTTTTATTTGTAATACTATTGTTTTATTATGATGTAAAACTATAATGAAATAAAGGGAGGATTTGAGCTGTTTTTCAAAAGCAAAGGAAAAATGGTTGTTGAAAAGCCTATTTTTTGACCATTTGATTTTTTCAACTCTTAAAAAAGAGTTAAATCAGTTTTGTTTTTAAACCTGTTTTTTGAAGTATTCAATGAGGAAAAAGAAATATGATTTTAAGTTTTTTTTACATAGCAAAATTTCAATTTAAATTAAAAAGACACATATTAAATTATGTGTCTTTTTAATAAAGCTAAAATCGAATATTATTTTACTTAAAGTGCTTCAATAGTAATTTCATTAAGTCTAAGAGTATACGAATCGATAATAATCTTTTTGGTGGCAGTAGGTATTTCGGTATTCATTTCCTGATATGGATCACATATACATGATACAACAGCTATATTGTCTACTTTTTTAATCACATTATCATTTGTGTCTAGAAAAGAAACTTCAGTATCACTCGCACCGTTTTTGAATTTAAAAGCTATTTTGTGTTGACTAATATTAAATTGATTTAAATCGATAAGTAAGCCATTATAACTATATACTGTAATCCCTGAAAAATCCGAGCTAGAAGTATGCCTAATATTTTCATCATGAGCATCAGCTGTATTTTTTTCAAAAGAAGATATTTTAATATTGTTTTTTTCTTCGCTTTTATAATATTCACCGCTAGGAGTACCATTGTCAAAATTGAAAATTACTTTTTGATTGGCGGTATTAAGTAAATTTTTATCGTTTTTTGAACAAGAAGTAATTACTAAAATTAAGGTTAGTAATGCAATACAATTTTTTGTTTGTTGTAGGAAATTCTTCATTTTATCTATTTTAATTTATAATTCTACTTAGCGTAGTTTGTTCCTTGAGTGTATTACAACTTAGATGAAAAATACCCTACGGTTTTTGAAATAATAAAAATTGTAAGGACATGAGAAAAGACAGAATTGTTGCAGCATTTAATTCCTATATTCGTGAAAAATTAAATTTATGAGTATAGCGTACGTTATCTTAGGGTTGCTATTGTTGGTTTTGGGAGGAGAGTTTTTAGTGCGGTCTTCTGTAGGGTTATCTTTTAAGCTAAATATTTCTAAAATGGTTATTGGAATGACTGTTGTTTCTTTTGCAACTTCAGCTCCAGAACTATTGGTGAGTTTACAAGCTGCTTTAGACGGTTCACCAGCAATTGCTATAAATAACGTAATAGGATCTAATATTGCTAATATTGGCTTGGTGTTAGGTATTACCGCAATAATTGGTCCCATAGCTGTTAGTAAAGATTTTTATAAGCTAAATTGGCCTGTGATGATGTTTTTTTCGCTATTGATTTATTTCTTCCTAAAAAATGATAGTGCGTTAACACAAACAGAAGGAGCGATTTTGTTTTTAGGGTTAGTTGTATTCCTTGTAGTATTAATAAGATCTGCTAAAGGAGAAGAGGTAGACGACGAAGTAGACGATAAATTAGCGACTGTAGGTTATGGAAAAATTACTATATGGTTACTAATTGGTGGCGCTGCATTATACTTTGGTTCTGAATTGTTAGTAGAAGGGGCAAAATCTTTAGCGAAAAGTGTTGGAGTAAGTGAAGGAGTTATTTCAATTACGATGATTGCTATAGGTACAAGTGTACCAGAGTTAGCAGCTTCAGTAATAGCGGCTGTAAAAGGAGAAAAAGCAATATCATTAGGAAACTTAATAGGATCTAATATTTTTAACATTGCTTCTGTACTTGGATTAACTGCTATGATTAAAAAGATCCCTGTAACTGAACCTCAGATTTTAACAAAAGATATTTTTTGGATGCTAGCATTTGCATTTGCAATTTTGCCGTTGGTATTTATACCTAAGAAATTTGTTTTAGGAAGAATTAAAGGAGTTCTGTTGTTCGTGGCATATAGCATTTTTATTTATTTAGCGTTCGTATAAAAACATAAAAAGCTCATCGTTAGATGAGCTTTTTGAACAATGTATAAAATTTCAAGACCCTTTTTAGATCTTCGCACTTTTTACGGTCTCAATAATTCTTCCTGCTACTTTATATGGATCAGCGTTAGATGCTGGACGGCGATCTTCTAACCATCCTTTCCATCCTTTTTCTACAGTAATAATTGGAATACGAATAGAAGCACCTCTGTCTGAGATACCATAACTAAAATCGTTAATAGAAGCAGTTTCGTGTAAACCTGTTAAACGTTGATCGTTATATTCTCCGTATACAGCAATATGTTCTTTAGTTACAGGTCTAAAAGCTTCACATACTTTTTCGTAAGTTTCTTTATCTCCACAAGTTCTCAATAAAGTATTAGAGAAATTTGCGTGCATACCAGAACCATTCCAGTCTCCTTTTACTGGTTTTGGGTGATATTCAATATAATATCCATATTTTTCAGTCAAGCGATCTAATAAATAACGAGCAACCCAAATTTCATCTCCAGCTTTTTTAGCTCCTTTAGCAAATAATTGGAATTCCCATTGACCAGAGGCAACTTCTTGATTAATACCTTCAAAAGTTAAACCAGCCGCAATACAAAGATCTGCGTGCTCTTCTACAAAATCTCTACCATGAGTATTTTTACCACCAACAGAACAATAATACATTCCTTGAGGTCCCGGATAACCACCAATAGGGAACCCTAAAGGTAATTGTGTATGTGTATCCATAATAAAATACTCTTGCTCAAATCCAAACCAGAAGTCATTATCATCATCATCAATTTTAGCACGTGCATTTGTTGGATGTGGTGTACCATCTGCGTTTAAAACTTCTGTCATAACTAAAAAACCATTCTCTCTAGCAGGGTCTGGGTAAATAGCTACAGGTTTTAATAAACAATCAGAATCTCCACCTTCGGCTTGACGAGTTGAAGAACCATCAAAAGACCAAATAGGACAGTCTTCTAATTTTCCACTAAAGTCTTCTACAACCTTAGTCTTACTACGCATGTTTTGAGTTGGAGCGTAACCATCTAACCAAATGTACTCTAATTTAAATCTAGCCATGATATTCTTTTTAAGTATAATTATTGAGTTTTGCTGCACAAAAATGATTATTTTTTTATTTACCCCCAAATTTTTAGGGGTTAAATGTTTGTTTTTTAAATATTAAATTTATTTACCCCTATTTTTTTAGGGTATTAATATTATTTTTGTTTAAAATTTTGAATATGGCAACAATTAGATTTAATGCTTTACAAGAAACATTGAACAGACAAACAATATATGTAGAAGAAAAAATGAAACGCTCAGAATTATTTGCTAATCATGTGTTTAGTGAAAAAGCTATGTTGCAACATATGAGTAGGGAAGCTTACACAAGTGTAAAAGATGCAATTGAGTTTGGAACTAAAATAGACAGAAGTATCGCAGATCAGATTGCGGTAAGTATGAAAGATTGGGCTTTATCTAAAGGAGCTACACATTATACACATTGGTTTCAGCCATTAACAGGAGCAACAGCAGAAAAACACGATGCATTTTTTGAAACCTTGCCAGGAGGAGGTGCTATGGAACGATTTGATGGTGGTCAATTAGTGCAGCAAGAACCAGATGCCTCTTCTTTTCCACATGGAGGTATTAGAAATACTTTTGAGGCGAGAGGTTATACAGCTTGGGATCCTACATCTCCAGCCTTTATTTACGGAACAACGTTATGCATACCTACTGTTTTTGTTGCATATACTGGAGAAGCATTAGATAATAAAGCACCATTATTACGAGCACTACAAGCCATAGATGAATCTGCAACAGCAGTTTGTAAATATTTTGATAAGAATGTTGCGAAAGTAACAGCTACCTTAGGTTGGGAGCAAGAGTACTTTTTAGTCGATAGAGCATTAGCAGCATCCAGACCTGATATTATGACTACAGGAAGAACATTATTAGGACACTCTTCTGCAAAAGGACAGCAATTAGATGATCATTATTTTGGTTCTATACCTACTCGAATAATGAATTTTATGAGAGACTTAGAGCAAGAATCAATGTTGTTAGGAATTCCATTAAAAACAAGACATAACGAAGTAGCACCTAATCAGTTTGAAGTAGCACCGATTTTTGAAGAGGCAAATTTAGCAGTAGATCACAACTCTTTATTAATGGATGTTATGGAAAAAGTTTCACAACGTCATAACTTTAAAGTGTTGTTTCATGAAAAGCCTTTTAAAGGAATTAACGGATCAGGAAAACACAATAATTGGAGTTTAAGTACGAATACTGGAGTTAATTTATTAAGTCCAGGTAAAACACCAATGAAAAATCTGCAATTTTTAACCTTTTTTGTAAATACAATTAAAGCAGTACATGATTACGAAGAACTTATTAGAGCTTCTATTGCGAGTGCAGGAAATGATTATAGGTTAGGAGCAAATGAAGCACCACCAGCAATTATTTCAGTATTTATTGGTTCTCAATTATCTGCTGTTTTAGATGAATTAGAAAATGTAACTAAAGGAAAATTATCTCCTCAGGAAAAAACAGATTTAAAGTTAAATATCGTAGGTAAGATTCCTGAAATCTTATTAGACAATACAGATCGTAACAGAACTTCACCTTTTGCATTTACAGGAAATAAGTTTGAATTAAGAGCTGTAGGTTCTTGGTCTAACTGTGCAGGACCTATGACTGTTTTAAATACTATTATAGCGAAACAGCTAAAAGATTTTAAAAAGGAGGTTGATAAATTAATAGATACAAAAAGTCTTAAAAAAGATGAAGCAGTGTTTAATGTATTAAGAGAATATATTAAAGCATCTAAAAATATTCGATTTGAAGGAGATGGTTATGGTGAGGCATGGGAAAAAGAAGCAAAAAAGAGAGGTTTAAGTAATTATAAAACAACTCCAGAAGCGTTAAAAGCTAAAATAGCTAAGGAAAATATTGCTCTTTTTGAAGAAATGAATGTAATGAACCAGACAGAAGTAGTGGCAAGACATGAAATTGAATTGGAAGAGTATGCGAAAAGAGTTCAAATAGAAAGTAGAGTTTTAGGAGATATTTCTCGTAACCATGTAATTCCTACAGTGATTCAATATCAGAATACATTAATTGAAAATGTAAAAGGGTTAAAAGAAATATTTGGATCAGATTTTGAGAAATATGCATCAGAACAAATAGAACTGATTAAAAGAATATCTAATCATATGGCAGAAATCAATGCAATGATTGAGAAAATGACTGAAGAAAGAAAAAAAGCAAACAAATTAAAAGGACAAAAGAATGCAGATGCATATTGTTATAAAGTGAAACCTTTTTTTGAAGATATTCGTTATCATGTAGATAAATTAGAACTGTTAGTAGATGATAATTTATGGCCATTAACAAAGTATAGAGAATTACTTTTTGTCAGATGATTTATTAAGAATTTTGTCGTTATATAAGATAAATTATTAGAAAAAAACAGGGGGATTTTCCTGTTTTTTTTATTTTAAATCATTGGAAAGCCCCAGTGTTTTCGCTGTTTTTTAATTTTTTGGGATAGAAAAAAGAGAAAAATGAAAAAGGAAAGAAAAAAAATACTAACTTTATCATGTTTAAATATTTAAACTGTTACGTTACAGTCTTTTAATGACTGATGTAGTGGAGAGTTTTATTTTTAAATAAATAAAACTATTACGCTACCCCCACAATTTACACTACCCCTATTTTTTAGCAATACCCTCTTAATTTAGCATGCAAAAAGCTGTGCTTTATGCACTATGCGTGTCTCTAATTAGGAATCATTTGCTTTATAATCAAACTTTTAAATTTTTAATCATGAAAAAACTATTATTAGTAGTATTGTCATTAACTACAATGGCAACATTCGGACAATTAAATAAACAAACTTCTGTGGGTAAAGATGGGGCAATAGGAAAAAAATACGGAACTCCTATTCATGCTAAAATGAGAACTAACGCTGAGCGTCCAGTATGTGCTGATTGCGAGGTAGATCAAATAGAAAGACCAGATGGGTTTATTACTGAAGGTAAGAATAAAGTTGATATTCAACAAGTAGGAGATAGTAACGAAGCAAAAGGTACTCAAGTAGGAAATAGCAATATGTCTTTAATAAGACAAGACAATTCTAATTTCATTCCTGGAGGAGTGGGTAACTTAGCTTCTACAGATCAAACAGGATATGGAAATGGGGCCGATATCAAACAGTTTGGTAACGATAATAAAGCAAGAATTTGGCAAAGTGGTAATGATAACTACGCTAAGCAAGATGTTGGAGATGATGGAGCAAAGCAAGCTGAAGGTAATTTAACATATGCTGCTCAATCTGGTAACGGAAACTCATCGTACCAAAAACAACGTTACGATAATAATGAGGCTTCAGCATACCAAGTTGGAAATAACAATACAATTAGACAAGACCAATCAAGCGGACCTAATGGTTCTAGTGGTAGTGTAGCTTTTGCTAATCAAGTAGGAGATGAAAATGCTGCACAACAAAATCAGGTAGGTAGCCATAACTATGCTTCTGTTTACCAAACAGGTAATGGTAACGTTTCTGTAGAAACACAAACTACTACTACAGATGATCCAAGTATTTGTAATATTTCTACAGTAAATCAGGTAGGAAACGATAATAAATCATGTGTTACACAAAACTCTATGATGGGGAATAACTGTAGTTTAGTAAATCAGTTAGGTGATGGAAACTCTTCTGTAGTTAGTCAAACTGCATATCAAGGAGCAAACAATGCTTCATGTGTGTTACAGCAAGGAAACATGAATAAAGCTCAAGTTACTCAAACAGGTAATGTAGGTGGGCAGTAGAAAACAGATAAAGAAGTGGGGAAGAGCTTATCTCTTCTCACTTCTTTGTTTTTAAAAACTGTAAGACATGATAGATTTAAAAAAAATAAGCATCAGTATTTTTTTAAGTTTTACCTTCTTTTTAGTTGTTGCACAAGAAGAAAAACTACCTAGCTACTTTTCAAATACTTCTTTGAATTTAGAAAAGAGCACATACCTTGAACAAATACAAAATATTGGGTTTAAGAGTGCAAATAGCCAAGATGGTGTTATTTCTTTACAACAAATTGGAGACTCAAATAATGCTGCAATTCAAAATAGATTCGCTATTGGCTTTCATAATGTAAGACAAATAGGAAATAGTAATCTATATCAATTCCAGAATTACAACAATAATTTATCAATAAACTTAGGAATACTTCAGTTGAGGGATAATAATTATTTAAAAATTATAGGTTCTAATACACTGTCTAATAATATGAGCATTGTTCAGTTTGGAGGTGCTAGAATGGAAATTTTAAATTATTAGTATGGTGCGAGTTTTTACTTTTTTGTTTGTATTACTATTTCACTTGCTATATGGGCAAGAGGATGAAAAATTGAAAATTGAAGGAGAGATTCTTATCCAGAGAAATGATGAGCTAGTCATTGTAAGAGCCCAGGCATATAATGGAGAGCAATTTTATGTAGATGAGCTGAATTATAATTTAGTAGCAGTAAAAAACGCTTCAGGAAACTTTTCTAAAAATAATCAAACTAGCGATTTTTCATTACAACCAGAAGAGGAAAAAAAACTATCTGAATTACGAATAAATTTAGGAAAGGATGACGAACTAAGAACTTATCTATTTATAAAACACAAAGGTAAGTTGTTACACAGAGATACTTTATTTCTTATTCCAACTAAAAAAACAGCTATTGTTAATGAAGAAAATTTCTTGATAAAAGGAATTGTTGTAGATGAGTCAATTACAAGGATAGGAAGAGACTATCATGATTGGTTTTATAAAGAATATTTAGTGTCAGGTAAGAAGTACCCATTCATTATAAAAATTATAGAAAAACCAGCTATAGGAAGAAATAGTGTCATTCATATTGAAGTTGAAGGAAAAAAAATACATGAGTTTTTTGCAAGGCCAGAAGAAGAGTATTTAAAGACAAATGTGGTATATGCCATGAGAAAACTCAGAAATTTTAATCAAAATAGAAAAACAGCTTTTAGCAAACTATAAACGCTATACTATGAAACAAAAATTACTCATTATACTGCTATTGCTATCAAGTGTAAGCTATGCACAAGATTTGGTTTATAGACCCATTAGTCCATTCTTTGGAGGAGATGCCTTCAATTACCAACAAATAATAGCGTCAGTAACTGCACAAAACGATTTTAGCGAAGATGGAAACGATCAAAGAGAAGTAGCTTCAGATTTAGAAAACTTTACCAATAGTTTAAATAGAAGGTTACTTAGTTCCTTATCACAAAGTCTATTTCAACAACAATTAGGTAATACAGATTTAACTGTAGGAACCTATTCATTTGGTGATTTAGTCGTTGAGATTACACCAGGAGACAATGGTTTAAACGTAAGTATTTTAAATGTAGTAACAGGAGAACAAACACAAATAACTATCCCTAACCAATAATTAAGGAACAATGAGACATATCCCTCTAACCATATGCTTATTAGGCTTCTATTTGTTATCTAGTTGTGGTACTTACTTTAACCAACCACTAGTACAAACAAAAGCAAGAATAGGAGAAAATACTTCCCCGGATTTCCTCGCGAAAAATTTTCTACCATCAGATAAAATTATTGTAGGTGTCTATAAATTTAGAGATCAAACAGGGCAATATAAACCTGTACAAAATGGATCTACTTTTAGCACGGCTGTTACTCAAGGAGGAACTACAATATTATTAAAATCATTAGAAGAATCAGGTTGGTTTAGACCTATTGAAAGAGAGAATATTGGAAACTTATTAAATGAAAGACAGATTATTCGAAATACAAGGCAAGAACATGCTAATGGTCGAAAAGTTACTATGCCGCCATTACTATTTGCAGGAATAATTATAGAAGGAGGAGTAGTTTCTTACGATTCTAATATTATAACTGGAGGTTCAGGTTTGCGTTATTTTGGGTTAGGAGGATCAAATCAGTATAGACAAGATAGAATTACAGTATACTTAAGAATAGTATCTACTTCTACTGGAGAAATATTAAAAAGTGTATATGTATCTAAAACGATTTTATCACAAAGTTTGTCCGCAAACCTATATAGATATGTTTCCTTAAGAAGATTGTTAGAAGCAGAAACAGGAGTTACTAAAAACGAACCAGCACAATTAGCAGTAAAAGAAGCTATAGATAAAGCTGTAGACTTATTAATTGTAGAAGGAATTGTAGACGGAATATGGAAGCCAGATGGAGGTAATGCAGCAATAAATTATGTGAAAAAAGCATACAAAAAAGAAAAACAAGAAACAGATAATACATTACTATATGACAGAAAACAAGAAAAAAGAAGGGATCGTTTCGCCGTAGGTTTCGGAGGCGGACTTTCTAAAATATCAGGAGATTACAACAATGCTACCTATCGTTTAGGTTATAATATAAAGTGGAAGTATATGTTAGATAATGATAAATTTAATATTTGGGTTTTATTAGGGGGATTAGAACTTGAAAACAGGGGGGTTTATCGTGAGTCTTTCTTTACTTCTGCTTTTAATTTAGAATATATTATACTACCAAATGATAGGTTTTCTCCTTATATCTATACAGGTTTTGGCTCTATAGCCAGAAGCAATTTAAGTCAAGGTTTTTTAAAGCTCCAAGGAGGTGTGGGGCTAGAGTATCTCATTTCTAAAAAAGTAGGGTTTTTTATAAATGGAGAAATGGATATGTTGTTTAGCGATGATTTAGATAGGCAGATTGTTGGTGAGAGAAACGACATGGTCTTCAGTTTTGGCGCAGGACTAAATATTTACTTTTAATACAAATTCACATGAAAAATAAGCTCAAAATATTTGTTTTACTATTCGTGCTTTCTCATACGTTTTTTCAATGTGGAGTAGACGGAGGAGTAGATGTTATTACATATGGAGATTTAACGGGGAAAGTAGTTAAGAAAGAAAATTTTGAACCTATAGAAAATGTAAAGGTTACACTTTCACCTACTAATAATACAACTTTTACAAATGCAGACGGAGAGTTTTCATTTGAAAGAATTGAGGTTCAAGAATATTCGGTACGTGCAAATAAAGATGGGTATTTAGATACTTTTGAAGGAGCTAATGTAAGTGAGGAAAATATAGTTAATGTTGTATTGGAAATGGATATTTCTACGGCATTAAATCAAGGACCAACACAACCTAATTTACTTACTCCAGAAGATGAAACTACCGATTTAGAAAACACGGTTACGCTAACTTGGGAGTCTACAGATCCAGATGAAGACGAACTGTTGTACACAATAGAAATTCGAAATAATTTTAATAATGAAATTATTAGAGTTGAAAATATAACAGAAGAAAGTTACGAGCTACAAGATTTAAAATTTGGAGGGAAATATTTTTGGCAAGTTATTGCTTCAGATGAAATTAATCCTGAAGTAGCGAGTGGAATAAATTCATTTACAATAAAAGAAGAACCAGCAAATAGATTTTTTTACGTAAAAAGTGAAGGAGACAATAATGTAATTTATTCATCTAATTTTAATTTTGATACGAATGAAGTTGAAAATGAAATTAGAATAACAAGTACTAATGTAAACTCGTGGAGACCTAGAAAAAACAATGCAGCAAACTTAATTGCGTTTTTAAGAATAAAGAATAATGAAGTACATATTCATACCATGAAAACAAATGGAGAAGATGTACGACAAGTAACGTCTTCTGTACCAGTTGCAGGATTTAATTTGAATGAAATAGATTTCTCTTGGTCTACAAATGGAAGTCGATTAATATATCCAAATTTTGATAAACTATATATGATTAATAAAGATGGAACAGGCTTGCAAGAAATATTTAGTACTGCAGATGGTTCTTTAATAACAGAATGTGATTGGAGTGAAGATGAAAGTAAAATTGCTATAAAAACAAACAATGCAGATGGATACAATAGTTCAATCTATATAATTGATTTGACAGGGAATATATTGAACACAGTAATTTCAAATAATATAGGTGCTGTAGGTGGATTAAACTTATCTGCATCTGGAAACCAATTACTATTCAGTAGAGATATTACCGATTTTCAATCGGATGATTATAGACAGTTAGATACAAGAATGTTTATATACAATTTTACCGATGATAGCTTTAGAGACATTTCCGACGATGACAAAGAAGCCGGCACCAATGATCTAGATCCCAGATTTTCCCCAAATGAATCACGTGTGATTTTTGTGAATACTTCTAATGATGGAGTATCGCAAAGAAACATCATGGAGCTAAATTTAGATGGAGTAAATTTAGATAGAAGGAGGTTATTTTCCAATGCAGTTATGCCTGATTGGGAGTAACATACAGTAAGGTTATTGGGGATGAAGCGAACGTTAAAAAACGTTCGCTTTTTTCTTGATATCAATCTCAGAAAAACTAAATTTGCATGCAACAACACAACACAACATGAGTAAAGAAGTTTCTAAACGATACGCCCAAAGAGGAGTGTCAGCATCTAAAGAAGATGTACACAATGCTATAAAGAATATAGATAAAGGGTTGTTCCCTAAAGCTTTCTGCAAAATAGTTCCAGATTATTTAACAAACGATGAAGAATACTGCTTAATAATGCATGCAGATGGCGCTGGTACAAAATCATCTTTAGCATATATGTACTGGAAAGAAACTGGAGATGTTTCTGTTTGGAAAGGAATTGCACAAGATGCACTTATTATGAATATAGACGATTTGTTATGTGTAGGTGCTACAGATAATATTATGTTGTCGTCTACTATTGGTAGAAACAAAAATCTAATTCCTGGTGAGGTAATTTCAGCAATTATTAACGGAACAGAAGAGTTAATTGCAGAGTTAAAAGAATTTGGAGTTACAATACATTCTACTGGTGGAGAAACTGCAGATGTTGGAGATTTAGTACGAACTATTATTGTTGATTCTACTGTAACGGCTCGTATGAAGCGTTCAGATGTAATAGATAATGCAAATATTAAAGAAGGTGATGTTATTGTAGGACTTGCGTCTTTTGGCCAAGCAAGTTATGAAAAGGAATATAATGGAGGAATGGGAAGTAATGGGTTAACTTCTGCTCGTCACGATGTATTTAGTAAATACTTAGCTGAAAAATATCCAGAAAGTTTTGATGCTGCCGTTCCTAACGATTTAGTGTATTCTGGTGGCGTTACATTAACAGATGAGGTTGAAAACTCACCAATTGATGCAGGTAAATTAGTGCTTTCTCCAACGAGAACCTATGCGCCGATTATTAAAGAGATATTGTCTAAATATACTTCAGAAAACATTCATGGAATGGTACATTGTTCTGGAGGAGCACAAACAAAAATTTTACACTTCGTAGATAATGTTCATGTTATAAAAGATAATATGTTTGCAATTCCACCTTTGTTTAAATTGATTCAAGAACAGTCTAAAACAGATTGGAAAGAAATGTATCAAGTATTTAACTGCGGACATCGAATGGAATTATATGTATCTCCAGAAGTAGCAGAAGAAATTGTTGCGATTTCAAAATCATTTAATGTAGATGCGCAAATTATTGGTAGAGTTGAGGCTTCTGCAACAAAAAAGCTTACGATTAAAAGTGAGTATGGTACATTTGAATACTAGACTAGTAAATAATGAAATATATTAAAAGCCTTGGGTACTTCCGAGGCTTTTTTATTTAATAGCATAACTGTTTTGTAAGAGTAATTTTTTGTAGCATTTGCCATGTTTTATGATAAAAACTCTTTGGTGAAAATTTAAAAAAGATAATATTTCTTTGTTTTGCTTTACAATACCTATTCTCAATTATAATGTTTAAAGTTAAACCCTTATTGGTTGCGAATCTATCATAAGTCTGAATCTTTCCTATATATACAGTAAGGTCATCAATGGTTTTAATTTTTAAGATTTTAGCGGAAGCTTTATATCCATTTAAGTTTTTGTTATGTTCTATATTATTTAATCCATCAAAATACTTTTGAAGATTGAGTTCCAATTCTTCTTTAGTAATTTTTCTGTCTAAATCTATATACCATGCATATACATAAGACCAAAAGTTTGGATGTTCCGTATTTCTCCATCCTTTAGGAGGAAACCGTACTTCCGCGATTCCTTTATAGTTAATGTTTTTAGCAAAACGAATAGGGAAGTCAAATATTTCTTTACCCCAAGAAGAATCAAGCTGAATAATAGTAGCATTTTTATTTTGTAATTTAATATCATTTAACTGATTCCATATTGGGTTTTTATAATCTTTAGGAGATAAACGAAAAATAAGAATGGATTTTTTAAGTGATTTGTCAAAATACTGTTCTCCTTTAATGTTTACTGTAATCACTTTTCCAGTATGAAAACCATCAAAAAATGTCATGGCACCTGTAAATCCATCGTTTTTTTTATGAAACATAACTTGTGGTTCTGGAAAATCGGTTGCCCAGTGATTAGGTTTCATTAAACCATCAAAATAAGCTTTGAAGTTAGTTGTTACATCTTTTAAAAATAGAGGATGGGCAGTGTCTACTTTCCATCCTATAATTAAAGACCAAAACTCATTGTTTTTAGGATTAGACCAATTAGGAGTAAAAAGGAGTTCTTCAAAACCTGTAAACTTTAATTTTGGCGCCCAGTCAATTGGGAATTTAATGATTTCTTTTTGCCAGTCTTTTGAGTTTTTAAAAATTATTAATTTCTCTTTTTCTTGAGAAAGAACGAATAGTGTTTGAAGAAATAAAAATAAAATTAATAAGAATCTTTTCATCATTATAATTTTATGGTTACTTCAAATCCTATTGCATCAGAAATGGCATTGTTCTTAAGTTTACTCTTATAACTTACATTCCAATCACGTCTGTCTATTTTAAAACGTGCAAACATCTTCCTTTCTTTGTAATTGAATTCTGCATTAAAATGAATAGGTTTTGTAATTCCTTTGATGGTTAAATCTGCATTAATCTTTACGTGGTTATTTTCAAAATATTCAATAAAAGTAATTTTTAATTTTGCTGTTGGATATCTTTCAACATCAAAAAAATCAGATGCCTTTAAATGATCGACTAAACCTTTGTTGGCCTTGGTGTCTTCAACATCGGTATTTGTAATCGAATTCATATCGATAATAAATTCTCCACCGGTAATCATATCATTTGTTTTTAAGAAGTAACCTTCTTTAAAACTAATAAACCCATCATGACCTCCAAAATAAAAAGTGTATTCACCAATCCATTTAATGGTGCTTTTTTCAATATTAACGACTATTTTCTCTTGTGCTTTACATTGAGTTGATAAACAAATAATACTAACGAATAGCATAATAATTTTTCTCATTTGATTTAAATTTTAAGTTCTGAGTAAAACTATTTTAGCGCTTCGTTAAAAATGTCAAATCAATGTAAAAGAAGTGTAGAAAGATGTAAAAAAATGTTTGAAAGAATAATGAAATACTAATTATCAGGAATAAATTCAATATCTACCATACCAAGGTAAGATGTTGTAGAAAAAGTTGCAGGTAGCATTTGAGAAGTACCTAAGTAACTACCATATCCTTTTATCAAAACATCTCCAATGTCTGAAGGAAATATAACAGCTCCTCCTTTATTGAAAGTGTAATAGTTACTAGTGTTAACAGAAACAAAGTAATCTACACTAGATTCTATAGTTATTGGAGAGATTTCTTGTGTAGAAATTAATCCATTACTAGATTGAACTTGTTGGGTAAGTAATAGTTCTTGTGTGTCAAAATTCCATAAGGAAACTCGATATTCACCATTTGCAGGTACTCTAATGCTTACAGATGAAATTCTTCCGCTTTTAAATGTCTTAAACAAATATCCAACCTCAAATGTATTTGGGCTATTTATAGTTGATTGTAAATCTAAAACTCCACTTTCTATCAATGATTTCATTGGAAATTGAGGAGGTTGCTCTGGTGGAGTGTCCTTGCTACAACTCAAAGAAATAAATAATAAAAGAGTATAGAAAATTAGTTTGCTCTTCATGATTTAAATGGTTGTTTTTCAGTCTCTAAGTTAATGAAAAAAATCAAAAGAGTATTGATTTACAAATGCTTAAGTATGAAATTAAAGCTGTTTGAACATTTTTCAGAACAGAATCTAACAGAAATACATTGCTTTAAGAAATTTTTCAGAAGTAGTTAAGAAGCTCAAAGTTGTAGTATAATTTTAAAATGAGTTACTTTTAGCGGGAGTAATTTCAGATAATATTAAATGTGTAGTTGTGTCACCATAATCTATCAATTGATCTATAAACTGTTGTAAGTGTAATTGATTTTTTAAGGTTACTTTCATGTGTATATTTTGTGTTCCTGTAATACGATATGCTTTCTGCATTTCTGGAAATTTATTTGCATCAGAAATAAACAGCTTCAGTTTACCGCTAAAAACTTTAAGAATAATAAAAGCTTCTATTCCGTAACCAATTTTTGAATGATCAATTTCTGTAGAATAGTTTTTAATAACACCATTATCTTCTAATTTTTGAACGCGTTCTCGTACAGCAGAAGCAGAAAGGTTTATTTTTCTTCCTAAATCAGCAAAAGAAGTTCTGGAATTATTACCTAGTTCGTTTAATATTAAATAGTCTATATCGTCTACCATCGATTCGTTTGTTTGGTATTTGTAAATCCTTTTTTTCCTTTAAAAATTAACAGAAACACGGTGGAATTAATTTCCTACTAAAATAATAGGTTTTTAGCTTTGGATAAAATTTAATTGACTTTTTATCTTATGAGTTTAAGTGTTTTTCTGATTTTAGTGATCGGTGTTTTTTTAGGTTTTTTTATTCAAACTATTATTGGGTTTGCTGGGGCATTAGTAGCCTTACCAATATTACTATTAACCATGAGTTTGCAAGATGCGATCTCTTATTTAGCATTATTCTACTTGTATTCTAGTATTATATTAATTTCTAAAGAATGGAAAAACATTAATAAAACGATTATTATTAGATTGATAATTGCAACTGTTTTTGGTGTAAGCCTGGGGATTTGGGTATTGCAATATGGAAAACCCTTAATACTTAAGAAAATTCTTGGAATCTTTATTTTACTATATGTTTTGTACACCACTTTTATGAAAGATAAATTAACAGCTAATCCTAAATTAGAATTTGTTTTTGGGTTGGCAGGAGGTTTTTTTTCTGGATTATTTTCAACAGGCGGACCTTTATATGTAATGGTAGTAAGAAACTCAGTAGTAGATATGAAAGTATTTAGAGCAACAATGTTTGGGGTATTAGGATTAATTACTTTAACCAGAGTTCCTATTTTATATGTACAAGGAATCTTAAAATTTACCCATTTTTATTACTCAGTACTTTTAATTCCAGCATTTTTATTGTCTATATATTTTGGAAAAAAAATGTACTCAAGACTAAATGAAAATACACTAAAAAGAATTGTGTTATCCTTGTTGTTTATATCTGGAGTTATGCTAACGATTAAAAGTTAATCCATTTTTTCAAAAATAAAATCAATAGCAAAATCATCATTAGAAACTTTAGCATACAGCTGTTTGTTTTCTAACCAATAAGAAATCTTTTTAGGAAATTCATTTTTGTTGTTGTAACAGGTGAAAGAATTTTTGCTTAATTCTGTTATTTTGAAAAAAGTTGGATTTTCATTTACACCTTTAACTTGTAAATATGTACTTCCATCTAATTTTACAATGTTTAAATCTTCTTTAAAAACAGTATCCTTATCTTTTAAAGTGTAGCCAAGACCAGAGAAATTAGAGTTCCAAATTTCATAGGTATTCTTCCCTGTTTCATTGTTTACACGTTTCCATTTTCCAACCAAAAAATCTGGATTTTCAGATTTATTTGAACAAGAAAGGCAAATTATTAGAATAGAAAACAAAAAAAGATAGCGCATATAGAGTAAATTTTGAGTCAATCACTGGTTTTCAGCAAAACAAATTTAAAGAAAAGTCGTAAATTCGCACACCAACGAAAAGAATAATGCTAGATAAATTACAAATAGTAAAACAACGTTACGATGAGGTTTCAGATTTAATCATCCAACCAGATATTATTTCTGACCAAAAACGTTATGTAGAACTAAATAAAGAATACAAGGATTTAGGAAAGGTTGTTAAAAAAGCAAACGAGTACGAAACACTTTTGAATAATATAGAGGAAGCTAAAGAAATTATTTCAGATGGTAGCGATGCTGAAATGGTAGAAATGGCTAAAATGGAGATGGATGAAGCAAAAGAACGTATTCCTGCATTAGAAGAGGAAATAAAATTCCTATTAATACCTAAAGATCCGGAAGATGGAAAGAACGCAGTAGTAGAATTACGCGCTGGAACTGGAGGAGATGAAGCTAGTATTTTTGCGGGTGATTTATTTAGAATGTATTCTAAGTATTGTGAAGGTAAAGGTTGGAAAGTTTCTATCGTTGATTATAGTGAAGGAACCAATGGAGGATTTAAAGAAATTCAATTTGAAGTTTCTGGAGAAGATGTATACGGAACGTTAAAGTTTGAAGCAGGAGTACACCGTGTGCAGCGTGTACCGCAAACTGAAACACAAGGTAGAGTACATACTTCTGCGGCTACTTGTATGGTATTTCCAGAAGCAGAAGAATTTGATGTAGAGATCAATCCAAAAGATGTTCGTATCGATTATTTCTGTTCGTCTGGTCCTGGAGGTCAGTCTGTAAATACAACTTATTCTGCAGTACGTTTAACGCATATCCCTACAGGTTTGGTAGCGCAATGTCAAGACCAGAAATCTCAGCATAAGAACAAAGAAAAAGCATTTAAAGTATTACGTTCGCGTTTATACGATTTAGAGTTGGCTAAAAAACAAGCAGAAGATGCAGCTAAAAGAGGTTCTATGGTAACTTCTGGAGATCGTTCTGCAAAGATTAGAACCTATAATTATCCACAAGGACGTGTTACAGATCACAGAATTGGATTAACATTATATGATTTACAGAACATTGTAAATGGAGATATTCAAAAAATTGTAGATGAGCTCATGTTAGCAGAAAATACTTCTAAGTTAAAAGAACTAGGAGAAACAATATAAATTAATAAAGGCAGCCAATGGTTGCCTTTTTTGTTTAAAAAGATTTTAAGAAATAGATGAAGTTAAATAAAGAAAATGTATTTACAATAGCATTATATAATGTTGAAAATTTTTTCGATACAGTAGATGATCCATTGACTAATGATGAAGCGTATACACCTAAAGGTAAACTGAGATGGAGTGAGTCGAGATATCGTAAAAAAGTGAAAAATATTAGTTCAGTAATTGCTCAAATAGGAAAGAATAGATCTAAATACACTCCTGCTATTATTGGTTTAGTGGAAGTAGAAAATACAAAAGTATTAGAGGATTTAATACATCATAAAAACTTGAGAGATGAAGGGTATAGTTTTGTGCATAAAAGTTCTAGAGATAATAGAGGTATTGACGTAGCATTATTATATAGAAATGATGTTTTTGAAGTATTGCATACTAAAAACTATCCAATTCATTATGAAGAAGATGATGGAGAAAGAGGCTTTTCAAGAGATATATTAGTCGTCTCAGGAAGGTTGAATGGAGAATTAGTGCACATTATTACAAATCATTGGCCATCAAGAAGAGAAGGGGAAGAAAAGTCAGATTTTAAAAGAATTGAAGCGGCAAAATTATTGCATTATGCGATAGCAGAAATTAAAGAAGGAGACTCAGATCCTAAGATTATTATTTTAGGTGATTTTAATGATAATCC
Source organism: Tenacibaculum amylolyticum (assembly GCF_964511145.1). Classification (NCBI taxonomy): domain Bacteria; kingdom Pseudomonadati; phylum Bacteroidota; class Flavobacteriia; order Flavobacteriales; family Flavobacteriaceae; genus Tenacibaculum; species Tenacibaculum amylolyticum. Next base: position 211,447 of record NZ_CAZEFZ010000076.1, on the reverse strand, counting down.
GAATGACGAAAGTATAAAGGATTATGTAATGACTGAAGAGTTTTATAATCCTATGGAAGAATTATATAGTAAAGGAATTGGGTCCTTAACTTTCCAACGAAAATGGCATTTGTTTGACCAAATTATTGTCTCTAAATCTTTCTTGACTAATAGTGATACAGATCATACATTTCTTGAAGCAAAAGTTTTTAATAAAAAATGGTTGCGAACACATAAAGGGAAACGTAAAGGAAGTCCATTTAGAACCTATATTGGAAGATGGTATAAAGGAGGTTATTCAGATCATTTTCCAGTATACATGAATTTGTATAGAAAATAAAAAATCCAGCTCTAAAAGCTGGATTTTTTACGTTATTTAGTAAATCGTTTACTCTACAGTAACAGATTTTGCTAAGTTTCTAGGTTGATCTACATTTTTACCTAACATTACCGCTATATGATACGATAATAATTGTAATGGTATAGTAGTTAATAATGGTGTAAGAGCTTCTTCTGTTTCAGGAATTTCAATTACATGATCTGCAATTTCCTTAACAGTTACATCACCTTCAGTAACAATAGCGATAATTTTACCACTTCTAGATTTGATCTCTTGAATGTTACTTACTACCTTTTCGTAATGACCTTTTCTTGTTGCAATAACAAAAACAGGCATATTTTCATCAATTAAAGCAATAGGTCCGTGTTTCATTTCAGCTGCAGGGTATCCTTCAGCATGAATGTATGAAATCTCTTTTAGTTTTAAAGCACCTTCTAATGCTACAGGGAAATTAAACCCTCTACCTAAGTATAGACAATTAGTCGCATCTTTATAAACATCTGCAATTTCTTGTACTATAGGATCTATTTTTAATAAATTCTCTACTTGGTTAGGGATTTGTTGCATGGTCTGTAAATATTTGTTTACAGCCGTTTTAGACAACGTACCTTTTGCTTGTGCTAAACGTAAAGAAATTAAAGAAAGTATCGTAATTTGTGTCGTAAATGCTTTTGTAGATGCTACTCCAATTTCTGGCCCGGCATGTGTATATGCACCAGCATGAGTTTCCCTAGCAATTGAAGAACCTACTACGTTACAAATACCAAATACGAATGCTCCTTTAGATTTTGCTAGTTTAATTGCAGCTAAAGTATCTGCGGTCTCTCCAGATTGAGAAATAGCAATTACAACATCTTTAGGTGTAATAATTGGATTTCTATATCTAAATTCAGAAGCATATTCTACCTCTACAGGAATTCTAGCCATATCTTCTAGTAAGTATTCTCCTACTAATCCAGCATGCCAAGAAGTACCACAAGCAATAACAATAATTCGATCTGCATTTAAAAACTTCGAAATATTATCGTCAACACCAGCCATTCTAATAATACCTTCATCAGCTAACATTCTTCCTCGATAAGTATCTATAATTGCTTTAGGTTGTTCGTAGATTTCTTTTAACATGAAGTGATCATATCCACCTTTTTCAATTTGATCAAGACTTAATTTAAGTTCTTGAATTTTAGTATCGACAGGTTTATCATTATCAATTTGCCTAACTTTAATCCCTCTTCCCTTTTTGATAATTGCTAATTCACCGTCTTCTAAATAAATAGCGTCTTTTGTGAATTCAATAAAAGGAGAAGCATCGGAAGCAATAAAAAACTCTTCATTATCTTTCCCTACTCCAATTGCAATAGGACTACCTAAACGAGCTACTACTAATTCGTTAGGTTTTGTTTTGTCAAAAACAGCAATAGCATAGGCTCCAATTACATTAGTTAATGCTAATTGTACTGCCTTTCCTAATTTACATCCTTCGCTTTTCTTAACTTCTTCAATTAAGTTTACTAAAACTTCGGTGTCTGTGTCACTTTGAAATTCATAACCTCGAGCAATTAGTTCTTTTTTAATGGTATCGTAATTTTCAATAATTCCATTATGAACAATTACTAAATCTCCAGATTGTGAGAAATGTGGATGTGAATTTATGTTATTAGGTACTCCATGTGTTGCCCATCTTGTATGACCAATACCTATTTTTCCTTTCTTTCTTTTTTCTTCATTATTTGTAATAACTTCTAAGTCAGAAACCTTACCTTTTGTTTTAGATAAGTTCATCGACTCCCCATCATACATCATTACACCAGCACTATCGTAACCACGATATTCTAGTCTTTTTAGTCCGTTAATTACAATTGGATAAGCATCTCTCTCTCCAATATATCCTGTAATTCCACACATAATAATTTTTTCTGTTTTAGATTGACATTACTTAATTGTTCTCTTTTTCTTCAGAATAAGATAATACTAACTTGGCTCTTTTTTCTCCGTTAGTAGTAGAGTTATTGAAAAGAGTAACACCTCTAGGATCCCAGTTATATGATCTTACCTGAATATCTAAAAGACCATTTACAATTGGAGAATCTGTTCCTATATTATATACTCGCAATACCAAAGGAAGATTGTCCGTTTCTGTTCCATTTAATAAATCAGAAATATAATCTGTTATACGTATTGTATATGATTCTGGTTTTCCATCCGCATCGTCGGCAAGGAATCCTCCAAAGGAATTTGTTTCACTATAACTGTCTGTAATTTGTTCACCCTCTTCACCATTATCTTTATAGATTAATAATCTTAATGGTAAATAAGTAGTGTCTCTCGAAGCATCGATATTAAATATTAAAGAAGCATCGTTTACTAAAATATTTCGAGACCTTAAGTCTTGTAGTTCTGTTCCGTTTAAGATATTTATTTTAGCCTTAGAACCAGCGGTTCCTTGTACAACAAAACTATTAACAGGAGCAGCATTTGTAGCAGGATTAGGTTCATATTTACTGTTTCTAACTCCAGTTAAAGGAAAAGTATAAGAACTACCGATAGTGTCTTTAGGACTTAAAGTAGATTCTCCAGCTTTTATCTCGTATCTAGTAATAGTGTAAAAGAATTCTAAACTTGCGGAAGTATTTGTACCCAATAATCTAAAAGGAATCATAGATCCCTCAGTACCTTCAGTTTTTACAACTAATCCTCTAAAATAATCATTGAATGCATTTGCGGTAGCAAATTCGGGATCGCCAAACTTATCCCAAAAAAGCTCTTTCATTCTTGCGGTATTTAAAGGAACAGTTAAAAATGGATTAGCGTTTGTTAATTTTAAAGTGTCCTTATAAGTACCAGTTACAACACCACTAGTGTTACTTACATTTCTATCATATACAAATAAAGTGTCGTTAGGATTTGGGAAAAACTCGAATCCCATGTCTTCATTTAATACCTCAGTTCCAGTGTAGTCTGCATCAGATAAAAAACTATTTGATTCTGATGGATTACCAGGGTTTAATGAGTTTAAGAAAGTCTCATTTCTGTATACTTTTAAAGGCATATTCCTAGTAGCATCACCTAGAATAGAATCTAACCTAAACTTAGGAACATTGTCTGTACTTTCTCTAATACTAGTTGCTGTGTATGGAAGTTTTAAGATCACGCGATCTAAAACGAAAAAAGAATCAATTCTTTGTGCTTGTAATGCAGCTTCTTCCTCATCCGTTTCGTCTCCATTACTTACGATACTCGAAGCAGGAACTACATCAGATGTTTTAGGGTTTTGTATAAAACCTAATTGACTTACAAAAGAAGATGTAATTCTTTTGTAATCGGAGTTATTATACACACCTAACCAATATTCACCTAATTGATTTATAGCGATGTTATCTGCTCTAACTGCATCGATGTTTTCAGGAATAATTTCAACTTCAAAAGTTACTTGTTTTGTTTCAAAACTATTGTTATTGATGATGTTACCCCCGATCTCGCGAAAGTCTTTCTCGCAAGAAATAACTAAAAAAAGTGAGCTTAAAACCACACTTATATATACAATCTTTTTCATGTATTTATGTTGAAAAAATTAAGAATCCTGAAGTTCAAGAACATTCTCTCTATAGAAGTCTAAATATGCTTCAGTTAATAGTTCTTCAGATTGGTAGTCGAGTACCATAACGCCACTTTCTGTAATGAATTGTTCTAAATCACTAGAAAAATCATTGCTGCCTTTAATAATAGCATCTGAATTTAAGATTGCATTCTTTAATATATTTTCTTGAGTAGGTGTTTCTAAATGAGCTACACTAGCATTCTCAATTTTGTCAAACTGAACCTTTTTAAAGAAATCTTGGCTAAGTTCACCTTCAAATTCATTGCTATACAGAGAAGTAACAATTTTGCTTTCAGCAAATAAAGGTTCTTCTTTGTAATATTCTCTTAGATAAAGAGGTAATAAAGAAGCCATCCATCCATGAACATGAATAATATCTGGTGCCCAGTTTAATTTTTTAACAGTTTCTACAACCCCCTTTGCAAAGAAGATCATTCTTTCATCATTATCTGCAAATAACTTATCATCTTCGTCCGTGTAGATTGCTTTTCTTTTGAAGTATTCATCATTATCAATAAAATATACTTGCATTCTCTCTTTAGGAATAGAAGCAACCTTAATGATTAATGGCATATCCATATCGTTGATAATTAAATTCATCCCAGATAAACGAATTACTTCATGTAACTGATGTCTTCGTTCATTAATCACACCAAAACGTGGCATAAAAATTCGGGTTTGAATTCCTTTGGAATGTGCATACTTTGCAACATTAAATGCGGTAGATGATAATTCTGTTTCTGGTAAATACGGAATAACTTCCGAAGAAACATACAATATTCTCTTATCCTTCATTAAATCTAACTCTTTTAAAGGCGCAAAACTACAAAATTTTATGCTAAAATCCTGTTAAATTGCTAATTTTGCTGAGATTGTAACAAATATTTAATGAAAATATTCACATTAAAATCTGATTTAAAAAAGTTTTTATCAGTAGTAAAAAAAGATCAAAAACGTATTGGTTTTGTACCTACGATGGGTGCATTGCATCAAGGACATATTTCTTTAGTGGAGAAGGCTATAAGCGAGAACGATATTACGGTTGTTAGTATTTTTGTAAACCCTACACAGTTTGATAATCAAGAAGATTTAGAAAAATATCCTAATACTTTACAACAAGATATTGAGTTGTTAGAAAGTGTGAATTGTGATGTGTTATTTGCTCCTTCTGTAACAGAAATATATGATGAAAATGTTGTTGCTGAAAAATTCGATTTTGATGGTTTGGAGTATGAAATGGAAGGTAAATTTAGAGATGGACATTTTGATGGAGTAGGAACAATTGTGAAGTCATTATTCGAAATAATAACTCCAGATGTAGCTTATTTTGGAAAAAAAGATTTTCAACAGTTACAGATTATTAAAAAAATGGTAGAGAAATTAGGGTTACCAATTAAAATAAAAGGGATGCCTATTTTTAGAGAAGAAGATGGTTTAGCTATGAGCTCTAGGAATGCCAGACTTACAAAAGAGTATAGAGAAGCTGGACCTTTTATTCATAAAATTTTAAAAAAAGCTAGAAAAAAAATCCACTCTAAAGATGTTGAAGAAATTATAGCTTGGGTAGAAAAACAATTTAAAAAACATCCTCTTTTAGAACTGGAATACTTTATAATTGCAGATGAAAAAACATTACAATCAGCAACGAAATTCGAATCAGGAAAAACGTATAGAGCTTTTATAGCCGTGTTTGCTGGTGAGATTCGTTTAATAGATAATGTTAGATTCAAAAACAATTAAAAAATAGTAGAAGATAAATTCTTTAAAAACAGTATTTTTGTAGCATGTTAGTACAAGTTGTAAAATCAAAAGTTCACCGTGTAAAAGTTACAGGGGCGGATTTAAACTATATAGGAAGTATTACTATTGATGAAGATTTAATGGATGCTGCCGGCATTATTGAAGGAGAACGTGTTCAAATAGTAAATAACAATAATGGAGAGCGTTTAGAAACATATGCAATTCCTGGACCTCGAAAAAGTGGAGAAATTACATTGAATGGAGCAGCAGCAAGAAGAGTGCAAAAAGGAGATGTACTTATCTTAATTGTATATGCTTTTATGGAATTAGAAGAGGCTAAGAATTTTAAACCTCAGTTAGTATTTCCAAATGAGGAAACAAACTTATTAGACTAAAAAATATTGATTACTTCAATGAAGAAAATTTTAAAAATAATATTACCTCTCATTTTGGGAGGTTTTTTAGTTTGGTACATGTTTACCAAAATATCTCCTACTACCCTTTTAAATTATTTTAAAAATGCAAATTATGGGTGGATAGCTTTAGGGCTATTTTTTGGAGTATTGAGTCACTTATCAAGAGCTTATCGTTGGAAGTTTTTATTAGAACCTATGGGATATACGCCAAGATTTATAAATAGCACGTTAGCTGTAATGATTGGGTATTTTGTAAACTTAGCATTGCCTAGAGCAGGGGAAGTTTCTAGAGCAACAGTAATGACAACTTATGAAGATATTCCTTTCGAAAAAGGGTTTGGAACCATTGTAGCAGAACGTATTGCCGATTTGGTGATGATGTTTATAATCATAGGAATTACCTTATTAATTCAATTTGAATTTATAATAAAGCTTGTAAAGGCAAATTTTGATCCAATTAAAATAGCAATAGGCTTAGTAGCAGTTTTAGTTGCAGTCTTGTTTTTTAGACAATATGTTAAAAAATCTACTAGTGGTTTAGGATTAAAAGTAAAAAACTTTGTGAATAGTTTAGTAGAAGGGTTGACCAGTATTTTTAAAATGAAAAATAAATGGGCTTTCATTTTTCATACTGTTTTTATCTGGACAATGTATGTAGCGATGTTTTGGGCAACTATTCCAGCAATTAAAGGTTTAGAAGTTCCTTTTGGAGCTATTTTAGTCGGATTTATTGCAGGTGGATTTAGTATTGCTGCTACTAACGGTGGTATTGGATTATATCCAGTTGCTGTAGCTGGTGCTTTTACATTATTTGGAGTTCCAGAAGAACCGTCAAATGCATTTGGTGCAATAATGTGGTCTGCTCAAACAGCAATGATTATTATTTTTGGAGGTCTATCTTTTCTCTTACTACCTATTTTCAATAAGAATAAGTAAATTTATTTTTTAGAGTTTAACGTTTGTATTTATGGCTAAAACCAAAACAACTTTTTTCTGTCAGAATTGTGGAACTCAGCATGCGCAATGGGTAGGACAATGTTCTAATTGTAAGCAATGGAATACTGTTGTAGAAGAAGTAGTTCAGAAAGAAGAAAAAAGAAATTGGAAAAGCCCTTCAAATACAGATAAAAAAGTATCAAAGCCGTTAAGAATTCAAGAAATTGCGTTTAATGAAGAAGAACGAATTGTAACTCGAAATAATGAATTAGATACTGTTTTAGGAGGAGGATTGGTTAAAGGGTCTATTGTTTTGTTAGGTGGAGAACCTGGAATAGGAAAGTCTACATTATTATTACAAGTAGCTTTACAGATACCTCAAAAAGTACTGTATGTTTCAGGAGAAGAAAGTCAGTCGCAAATAAAAATGCGTGCAGAACGTTTAGAAAATAGCTCTTCAAACTGTTTGATATTAACAGAAACCAATACGCAACAAATATTTAGAAATGTAGAAGAAGTACAACCAGATGTTTTGGTGATTGATTCTATTCAAACTTTGTATACCAATAACATAGAAGCCTCACCTGGAACCATTTCTCAAATTAAAGAAACATCTGCAGAACTTATAAAGTTTGCGAAAGAAACTAATACTCCAGTATTGTTAATAGGTCATATAAATAAAGATGGAAATATTGCGGGACCAAAAATTTTAGAACACATGGTAGACGTGGTTTTACAGTTTGAAGGAGACCGTAATCATACCTATCGTATTTTACGTTCACAAAAAAATAGATTTGGTTCTACAGCCGAATTAGGAATTTATGAAATGTTATCTGACGGATTACGAGAAATAACAAATCCTTCAGAAATATTAATATCTAAAAAAGATACAGATTTAAGTGGAACTGCGATTGCTTCAACATTAGAAGGAGTACGTCCGTTAATGATAGAAATTCAGGCATTAGTCAGTACAGCTGTATACGGAACACCACAACGTTCTACTACAGGATATAATCTTAAACGCTTGAATATGATTTTAGCAGTTTTAGAAAAGCGTGCTGGGTTTAAATTGGGAGCAAAAGATGTCTTTTTAAATATTACAGGAGGGATTCATATAGATGATCCTGCTATTGATTTAGCTGTTGTGGCTGCTATTTTATCGTCTAATCAAGATATAGCTATAAATCCAGATGTTTGTTTTGCTGCTGAAGTTGGATTGGCAGGAGAAATTCGCCCAGTTTCAAAAATAGATCAGCGAATTGTTGAAGCTGAAAAACTAGGTTATAAAACATTTGTAACTTCTAAATACAATAAAATTACTTCTAAAAATCATAGTATTAAACTTATTCTTGTAGGTAAAATAGAAGAAGCTTTTGCGACACTATTTGCATAAAAGTTACTTTTTTGAAACTCTTTAAAAAACCTTTCGTTATTAAGAGTAAATCAACTAAACAAGGTAAGTGTCAAAAGAAATTAATTTATTAATACTTCAATGTAAGAAAGGAAATAAAAAAGCGCAATTACATTTATACGATAAGTACTGCGAAGCTATGTTTTCTATTGCTTGTAGATATTTAAATGAAGAAGAAGCCTTAGAAGCTATGCAAGAAGGTTTTCTGAAAGCGTTTTTAAATATTTACAAATATGAAGCTACTTATACTTTTGGAGCTTGGTTGAAGAAAATTGTAATTAATCAATGTATAGATGAATTAAAAAAGAAGAGAATAGAAACTATTTCTATTGAAAATTATACATCAGATATTGTAAATGAAGAAGATTGGTTGTTTGATGAAGAAATTTCAAAAAATGAAATTATTGAAGCAATTAATAAACTACCTCTTAAATATCAATTAGTAACCAAATTATATTTATTAGAAGGATACGATCATGCCGAAATTTCTGAAATTTTAGGTATTGCAGTAAAAACGTCCAGAACACAATTAAGGCGTGGGAAATTACAATTAAGAAAAATATTAGAACCTTATTTAAATGAAGCGAGATATTAGAGAGTTATTCAAAGAAAATTCTCCTAAAAAAAAGATGCCTATAAGACATAGAGAGCTTTTTGAACAAAAGTTAACAAAAGCTCCTAGAAAGAAAATATTGATCTATAAGATTAAAAATATAGCGGTTATACTAGCATTTATTTGTATAGGAGCTAAGCTTTTATTTATAAATGATTCATCAATTACAAGTAGTAAAGAAGCGCCAATAATTCATCAAGTTCATCAAATAGAAGCGCAATACCTTAAAAGTATTGATGAAGAATGGGAAAAATTACTTCAAATAACAGATGATCAATATTTAATAGTTAAATATGAAAAACGTTTAGATAAGTTATCGAATGAATACCAAAATTTATCTCAGAGATTTAAAAAGGAGTCTAATAATATTAATTTGCTAGAAGAGTTGATTAATAATCTTCAAATTAGATTAGAAACATTAAAAAGTATTCAAAATCATATAAAAAATCTTAATAAAAAAGAAATAGCTTATGAAACAATTGATATTTAGCCTGTTTTTTATTGGTGTATCTATTAGTGCTCAACGTGTTAAAAAAACGATCATAAAAGATAGTTTTCTAATAAACGATGCACTCAAAATGGAAATGAATATTACAAATATTCCAATAATAGTTGAGACGTCTAAGGATGATAAAGTACATGTTGATTTTGAATTAGATTTTTTAAAGTATTCTGAAAAAGAGATGGAAGAATATTTGAAAATAATAGCTTTAGAGCAATTCTTTATGGAAGACACTTTTGTTTTAAAAATTAAAAGTCCAAAGAAAATTAGAAAAAGGGAGTTTTATTCAAAAGACTATATAAAAAAGGAATTCAATTTTTTTACGAAGAGTTTAAAAAAGAAAATGAAGTTCGATTTAGCAAGAAATTCAAAAAAAGATATTTTAGATATGTTCAATAAAGAAGATGTTTCCTTTTTTTCATTAGATAAATTTCAAGATGAAGTAATTAAGAAAAAGAATTATAAATCATTTAATGCTTTATTTAAAATATCAATTCCAAAAAAATTCTTAAAAGGATTAAAGATTACTTCGAAAGAAAGTGTAATTAATTTTAATAATCTAATATTTGAATCTTTAAATCTTAAATTAGAAGGAGGAGGAGCTAAAATTAGAGAAGTAAGTAATTCAATAATTAGTATTAATAATGGCCATGGCTTATTTGGAGGAGTAAAGAGCAGTAATATTGATGCAATAGGAGATTCATGGAAAAACTTAGTGATTGGAAGTATTTCAAATTCTAAAATATCTTCAGAAGGAATTAAAATTGAAATAGGAGAAGTAGACGATAATATCGAAATCAATAATTTTAGTAGTCAAATTTATCTTAATTTCTTTAGCAAAAACATCAATATATTCAAATGTATAGGAGATTATTCAAGAATTTATCTTTTCGATTCTTATGATCTAGATAAGTTCTCAATTACAGGAGTTAATTCAATATTAAAAAATAAAGGGAAAAAGACACAAATTAAATCAAAGAAAATTCCAAGCCTAAATACAAATGAAAAGTTACAAATTAAAGTGAAAAATTCAGAAGTAACTTTTTTAAAGAAATCGAAAGTCGAATAGTTGGGAAAACTGCAAAAGAAAAAGTAACAAACGAGGAATTTCCTCGTTTGTTTTATTATATAAAACTCAATTTAGAGAACTCTTTATTTAATATTTTACGATCGTTTACGTCGAGCCATTTATCTAAAATAGTAGCGTACACTTCTCTAAAATCTATTTGATATTTTAAATCACCATTAGCATCTAAATTTTGTAAATCAGGTAAAGCATTATAAATTCCTGCTTGCTGTAGTTTATTACCAATTACAAAAACATTATTTGCAGCACCATGATCCGTACCATTAGAACCGTTTTTTTCTACTCTTCTACCAAATTCAGAAAACGTTAGAATCAAAGTGTCATCAAACGTATTATGTTGCTGTAAATCGTTTACAAAAGCTTCTACGCTTTCAGCGTATAATTCTAGTAATCTTCCTTGTCTGTTTTTTTGATTTGCATGGGTATCAAATCCACCTAAAGCAGCATAATATACTTGTGTGTCTAATCCAGAATTAATAAACTCAGCTATAGTTTTTAATTGTTTACCGAATACATTTTTTGGATAATTGGCTGTAGAAGCATTTGTATTACTCTTTTCATAAATGTATTTAGCAGAAGACCTTGCATCAATCATAGTGTTGTATAAATATCCTAAATTATGTTCGCTCAAATGTGGATCACTAGCATAGTTGTTTAAAACACCATCGAAGAAAGGTTGTTTTAATAGCTTGTAAAATAATTTTGGATTTGTAATAGCCAAACCGTTTTGTAAGTATCCTTTCAACATTAGCGATAAACTCTCATCAACCTCTATAGCTTTGTATGGATTCGATTTTGTAATATCTAAATATCTTCCTACCCAACCTGTTGGTAAAAATTCATTGCTATCGCTGGCTGTTTGCCAGATATCTGTAGATCTAAAATGAGATCTATTAGGGTTCGGGTATCCTACATTGTTTAGGATACTTAGATAACCTTCATCGTATAAATTTTTAAGAGGAGCTAAACTGCTATGAAAACCAACTTCATCATTTAACTTAAGAATATTGTTTTTATTAATGGCAATATTTCCTCTGTTTTTGTAATACAAATCATTTCTAAAAGGAACTACTGTATTTAAACCATCATTACCTCCTTTTAGTTGTATAATAACTAACTTTTTATTGTTTAATGCTAGAGGGTTTCCAGTTTCTAAAGCTTTTAAAAACTGTGGAACTAGAAGCATTCCTCCTGTAGCAAGCGATGTTCTTTTTAAAAAATTTCTTCTCTTCATTCTACTCGTTTTTTAACATAATTGATACTCTGGAAGTGATAGTAATTGTACACAAAATTCTTTTTGAGGAATATTGCTAGCAACATTCAAAACATTTTTAGTACCAATAGAAATTGGACTAACAAGAATATTTGATATGAGTTCTTTGTTCGTTAAGCCTTTGTAGTTCTTATTAAAAACATCCCAGTTTGTTATGGTTTTAATAAAAGCTTTTTTACGTAATTTTTTCTCACTGAAATTAGTGTTTGAATCTTCAAAATCTCCTTTATCAGAATAATGTATTTCAGCATTGTTAAGCAATACAGAAGGTAAACGTAATCTTGTAACAATGGTATTACTATCTATCCATGATTTTCCACCTTTCCAACCAGCTACGTTAGGAGGGTTTAAAAGTATTTGTCCTAATAACTTTTGAAGCAGCATGCTCTGCTTTGGTTTCTCCATTTTGTAAGGAACAATTGTATTCATTCCAACTAGAAATTCAATAGGAGATTTTATTTTAGTGCCAATGTTTTCTGAAGCATAAAACCAATCAGAAAGTAGCATATGTTTCATTAATTTTTCAATATTGTAATTACCATAAAACACAGTTGTCATTTCATTAATATGTTCTTTGTTTATAGTGTCATTTACAAAATATTGATATATTTTTTCACAAATAAAACGAGCACATTGCTTTTGTTCTAAAATAATATCGATAATATCATCTCCATTAAAATTACCTTGCTGACCAAAAAATAGCTTTTCACTAGTGTTATGATGTCTAGGTCTGATGATGAATTTGCCGTTAAAATTATGATTATACCCTGTAAAGGCTTTAGCACTTTCTTTAATATCTGTCTCAGTATAATTGCCTTGCCCAAGCATGAATAACTCCATTAACTCTCTTGCAAAATTTTCGTTTGGATTCTTCTTCTTGTTTTGTTTGTTGTTAAGGTATTTCAGCATGGCAGGTTCTTTAGAAATAGCTTTCACAAAATCACCAAAATTACCCAAGGCATGCTTTCTTAATGTATTGTTGTAACGCTGAACATACAGAATGTTTTTGTCTTCACAAACAAAATGATTAGCCCAAAAGAGTGTCATTTTTTCTCGTAAAAGTTCAGTTGGATTAAATAATCTATTGAGCCAAGCCAAATTATATTCTCGTATTTTTTTTCTGCTCTTTTTTATAAGTTCTCTTTTCTTACTTTTTCTCTCGGTTTTAGAAAGCTTTGTTAGAAAGTTAACATCTATTTCTAAAGGAGAAAAATGAGTCGAAGACGAAAAAAGATCATCAACAATTTGATGTTTTTCTTTGTGTTGAAGTTTGTTTAATTCCTTAGGAATAATTCCAAACCCAATCCTATTATATAAATGTAAAATATGTGTCGTATTCATATTTTTAAGACCATTTTTTATAGAAAAGGTTTAATAAAGGCATAAAAAAAGCCATGCATTTGCATGGCTTTTAGTTTTGTAAAATATAAAAAAGATTATTTCTTATTTACATTTTTAATATATTTTTCAAGTGCCATTGTCATAGATGGCGTCTCAGATGTTGGAGCAGCAATATCTACTCGTAATCCTCTTTCCTCTACGGCTCTTATAGTTGAGTTTCCAAAAACAGCTATTCGAGTATTGTTTTGTTTAAAATCTGGGAAGTTTTTAAATAAACTATCAATTCCAGAAGGACTAAAAAATACTAGAATGTCATAAAATACATTTTCAAGATCAGATAAGTCGCTTACCACAGTTCTATATAATTCAGCTCTTTTCCATTTTACTCCTAATTTATCTAATTCATCAGGAATTAAAGGTTTTAATTTGTCTGAACAAGGTAGTAAGAACTTCTCGTCTTTGTGTTTCTTAATTAACTTAGTTAATTCAGGAAATGTACGCGTACCTACATAAATTTTACGCTTACGATATACAACGTATTTTTGTAAGTAATAAGCTACTGCTTCAGATTGGCAGAAATACTTCATATCATCTGGAACAGAAAAACGCATTTCTTGAGCTATTCTGAAAAAATGATCTACAGCATTTCTACTGGTTAAAATAATTGCTGAAAAATTGTTCAAGTCTATTTTTTGAGCTCTTACCTCTTTGGTAGGAATACCTTCAACATGTATAAAAGATCTAAAATCAACTTTCACTTTTTGCTTTTCAGCTAAATCAAAATAAGGTGAAGTTTCTGTTTTTGGTGCTGGTTGAGACACTAAAATTGTTTTCACTTTCATAAAACTTTCTCTTTAAGATGTTGTTGTTTTATAGATGATTAGCAAAGGAGCTAATTCGAGGGTGCAAAAGTACAAAATAAAATAGAAGAAGTTATTAAAAATCAGGTTTTTGTTGTTTTTAATGATCAAAAGAGCTCTAAATAGGAATAATACAAAAATGAAAAACAATAATATTTGCACATTTGAATACCCATATTGAAACATAACTAAAATAGGAAACAACCAAATACTTATCGTATATAAGTAACCAGATTTTGAAAAAATGAAATATCGAGTGTTATCTTCAATGTTAACTATTTTAGCAATTATAGCGAGTAATACATATTTTATAACCATATAAGAGCTCAGTCCCACTAAAATAATTAGATAGAGATTTACCGAGGGTTTAAAAGAAGTATTGATAGTAAAATACAACGCCAAAGAAAACATTAGTACTGTAAGTAAAAAAATAAGTACATGAAACGTAGAAAATATAGAAGGTTTTTTATCTACTCTATTTTCTATAAATCCTTGTGAAAAAAAGGAAATAGCATAACCAAATAATAATTGCGGTTTGTAAAGTTTCATTAAAGCAATCAAAATAAAAGCAATAATAAAAACTAGAGTAATCCAATCATTAGAACTAAAATTACGACTAATTGCTTCCATATATTACAGTGAGTGAGAGAAAATTCAATTAACACAAAATTAGCAATAAATTAGTTTATCTTTGTCGTTATTCTTTAACGAAATTTAGATTAATGTCTGATACACTAGTCATCATTCCAACCTACAATGAAAAAGAAAATATCGAAGCGATAATTAGAACTACTTTCGATCAGGAGAAAGTTTTTGATATTTTAATTGTAGACGATAACTCACCAGACGGAACAGCCGCTATTGTAGAGCAGCTCCAGACGGAATTCCCCGACCAATTACACATAGAAAAAAGAACTGGCAAAAATGGATTAGGAACTGCCTATATTCATGGATTTAAATGGGCACTTAAAAGAGATTACGAGTATGTAATAGAAATGGATGCCGATTTTTCTCATAATCCAAAAGATTTAGTACGATTATATAATGCCTGTAAAACTGAAGGAGGAGATGTTTCAGTAGGTTCTCGCTATTCTGTAGGTGTAAATGTGGTTAATTGGCCAATGCATCGTGTGTTATTATCGTATTTTGCTTCAAAATATGTGCGTTTTATAACAGGAATGCCTGTACACGATACTACAGCTGGATTTGTTTGTTGGAGCAGAAAAGTATTAGAGACGATTAAACTAGATAAAATCCGATTTGTAGGATATGCTTTTCAAATTGAAATGAAATACAAAGCATGGAGACATGGTTTTTCTATTAAAGAAGTTTCAGTAATTTTTACAGATAGAACTTTAGGAGAATCTAAAATGAGTGGAGGAATTGTGTACGAAGCGCTATTAGGAGTCATAAAAATGAGGTTGAAAGGATTGCCAAAATAATTTATGTTGGAAATAATAATTAGAAAAGCTACTATAGAAGACTTACCAACTTTGTTAGAGTTTGAACAAGGTGTTATAGAAGCAGAAAGACCTTTAGATGAATTTCTAAAAGAGGGAGATATAAATTATTATAATATAAAAAAGTTAATTACAGCAGAAACAACAAATCTTTTAGTTGCTGTACATAACGATGAACTTGTTGGTTCTGGATATTTACGAATCGACGAAGCGCAGCCTTATCACAAAAATCCAAAACACGGTTATGTTGGTTTTATGTATGTAAAACCTGCTTTTAGAGGGCAAAGAATTAGTAATAAAATTTTAGAAGCATTAAAGGAGTGGGCAAAAAGTCAAGGTTTAAAAGAAATTAGATTAGATGTCTATAGTGATAATATACCTGCTTTAAAATCTTATGAACGTTTTGGTTTTGGAAAGAGTTTAGTAAACATGAGAATGAACATATAATAAATACAATGACACAATCTACCTTAATTAAAAATGCAAACATCGTAAATGAAGGAACTACCTTTAAAGGAGATGTTTTAATCAATGGAGAGTTTATTCAAAAAATAGCTTCTGAGATTGAAGTTTCAGAAGATGTAACAGTGATTAATGCTGAAGGAAAGTATTTAATTCCAGGAATGATTGATGATCAGGTACATTTTCGTGAGCCAGGTTTAACTCACAAAGCAAATATTGCTACAGAAAGTAAAGCTGCTGTGGCTGGAGGAATTACTTCTTTTATAGAAATGCCAAATACAGTTCCACAAGCTACAACTCAAGAGTTATTAGCAGAAAAATTTGCAGTGGCTAGCACAGATTCATACGCAAACTATTCTTTCATGTTTGGAGGTACGAACGATAACTTGGAAGAGCTTTTAAAAACCAATCCTAGAGATGTGGCTGGTATAAAACTGTTTTTAGGTTCTTCTACAGGAAACATGTTAGTAGATAATGAAGAAGTATTGGAAAAAATATTCTCTTCTACTAAAATGATTATTTCTGTGCATTGTGAGGATGAACAAACCATTAGAGATAATACAGCAAAATTTAAAGAAGAATACGGAGACGATATTCCTGTTAAATATCATCCTGTAATTAGAAGTGAAGAAGCATGTTATTTATCGTCATCAAAAGCAATAGAATTAGCTAAAAAAACTGGGGCAAGATTGCATGTATTTCATCTTTCTACTGCTAAGGAAACAGAATTGTTTAGAAATGATATTCCCTTAGAAGAAAAGCAAATTACTGCAGAAGTATGTATTCATCATTTGTGGTTTACAGATGCAGATTATGAAAAGAAAGGAACACATATAAAATGGAATCCAGCAGTAAAAACAAATAAAGATAGAGACGGGCTTTGGAAAGCATTGCTAGATGATAGAATTGATGTAATTGCAACAGATCATGCGCCACATACTTTAGAAGAAAAAGCAAATGTGTATACAAAAGCACCTAGTGGAGGACCGTTAGTACAACATGCTGTAATTGCACTTTTTGAGAAAATTAAAGAAGGTGTGATTTCTGTAGAAAAAGTAGTTGAGAAAATGGCGCATAATCCAGCAAAACTTTTTCAGGTAGAAAAAAGAGGCTTTATCAAAGAAGGATATTATGCCGATGTTGTTTTAGTAGATCCTAATGCTTCTTGGGAAGTAACAAGAGATAATGTTTTATATAAATGTGGCTGGTCTCCGTTTGAAGGAAATACATTTTCATCTAAAATTACACACACGTTTGTAAATGGTAATTTAATGTATGATAATGGTACATTTAATGAAGAAATAAAAGGAAAACGTTTATTATTTACTAGATAAATGAAGAGCTTACGTTTTATTATACCGATTTTAATCTGTTGTTTGTCTTGTACAGGGAATACAATTTATAAAAAACCGGAAGGTTTAATTCCTAGAGACTCTATGATTATGTTATTATCCGATATGCATATTGCTACTGCTGCAAAGTATACTAAGAATAAGTTTCAAAAGAAAAATGTAAATTATATGCCTTTCATTTATGAAAAGTATAAAATAGATAGTACCCGTTTTGATATAAGCAATACGTATTATACATCAAGAATAGATGAATATGACGAATTGATAAATGATGTAAAAAAACGATTAGAAGAAAAGGGGAAAATAATTCAAAAAGAACTTAATATAGCTGATTCTATTAAGAAAATAGCATTAGAAAAGCAGAAATTAGATTCACTAGCAAATGTAAAAATGGTAGATAGTTTACTAATTAAAGAATCGATGAAAGATTCAATTCAAGGAAACATACCGCAAAAAGAAGAAGAAGGGCTTTAATGCCCTTTTTTAAAATCATTACAAACATCTTTTATTGTAGTTTCTATATATTGAAACTCAAAATTTAAAGCTTTGCTAATTTTTTCGTTACTGTAAAACTCTTTATTGTGAGACGATCTTGCAGAACTCTTAGTTAATAACGGAGTTTTTCCTGTAATTTTTGTTAGCAACCAATCTATTCTCCAAAAAATAGCAGTAGCTAAAGTCCCTATTTTTATAGAAGGCCTCTTTACATTAAAAACATCAGCAATGTTGTTAAAGATGTATTGGAAAGATTTATTTTCTGAAACAAGAATGAAACGTTCATTAACTATTTGACTATTCATTAGCTGTAACATTGCTTTTACAACATCTTTTACTCCTACAAAACCAGTAACACCTTCAGTATAAAATTTAAAGCCATTATATACTTGAGAAAATATTTTACCAGAACCTTCATTAAAAAAACCGCTACCTAAAATTACTCCCGGATTTACAATTACGACAGCTAGGCCTTCTTGGCTTCCTCTCCAAACTTCCATTTCTGCACCGTATTTTGTAATAGCATATCCATGTTTGTCGCCATTATCGGTCCAATCATTTTCTTCATCAATCATTTCACCATTTATAGCATCTCCAACTGCGGCAATAGAGCTTACAAAACAGAATTTTTGAACTTGATAAGAAGTTGAGAAATTGATAAGGTTAGCTGTTCCTTCAATATTTACACGTCTCATTTCATGATAATCTTTAGGATCGAAAGATACTAAAGCAGCACAATGGTAAACCTGTAAAATGTTATATTGAAAAACAATTTGTAAAGAAGGAATATCTGTAATATCAGCTTGTATCCATTTAATTTTAGAAAAAAGTTGCTCAAAATTATCAGTGTAATATGAAAATACATTTCTAACTTTTTCAATCTTTTTTTCAGTCCTATAAATTGCAATAATAGCATCGTTTTCTAATGAAAGATGATATAATAAGTGCGATCCTACTAAACCTGTACTCCCCGTGACTAAAATCATATTACAAAAATAGGAATTAAATAAAAAAGAGGATTTTGAAAAATAGTTGAAATTTTTACCAAATGAAGTTTTATAATAAAATGATGTAAATAGTATATTTGCTTTCTAATCCTAAGGAATTGAAAATGACGAAAAATCTTGTACAAGAATTGCAATGGCGTGGAATGGTTCACGATATAATGCCTGGAACAGAAGAGCAACTACAAAAAGAAATGACCAGTGCGTATATTGGTTTTGATCCAACTTCAGATTCACTACATATTGGTAGTTTAGTACCAATTATTTTATTAGTGCATTTAGAGAAGGCAGGACATAAGCCTATTGCTTTAGTAGGAGGTGCAACAGGAATGATTGGAGATCCATCAGGAAAATCAGATGAAAGAAACCTATTAAATGAAGAAACATTGGCTAAAAATGTAGCAGGAATTAAAGCTACGTTAGCACGTTTCTTAGATTTTAATAGTACGAATAAAAATGCTCCAATTTTAGTAAATAACTACGATTGGATGAAAGATTTCTCTTTTATTGAATTTGCAAGAGATGTAGGAAAGCGTATTACTGTAAATTATATGATGGCCAAAGATTCTGTTAAGAAAAGAATTTCTGGAGAATCGGGAGGCGGAATGTCATTTACAGAATTTACATATCAATTAATCCAAGGATACGATTTTTATCATTTGCATAAAGCAGAAAACTGCATGTTACAAATGGGAGGATCAGACCAATGGGGAAATATTACTACAGGAACTGAATTGGTACGTAGAATGAACCCAGGAGGTGAAGCAAAAGCTTTTGCGATGACTTGTCCGTTAATTACAAAAGCAGATGGATCTAAATTTGGAAAGTCTGAAGGAGGAAATGTATGGTTAGATGCGAGTAAAACATCTGTGTATAAGTTCTACCAATTTTGGTTAAATACTTCAGATGAAGATGCAGAAAAGTATATTAAAATATTTACGTTCTTAGATAAAGAAACAATTGATGCTTTAATTAAAGAGCACAAAGAAGCGCCACATTTAAGACTATTACAAAGAAAGTTAGCAGAAGAAGTAACTACTTTTGTACATTCTAAAGAAGAATTAGATAAGGCAATAGCAGCTTCTAATATTTTATTTGGAAAATCTACCGCAGAAGATTTAAAAGATTTAGATGAGCAAACGTTCTTAGATGTATTTGATGGAGTTCCAAAAGCAATTGTAGAAAAAGCTGAATTAGAAACAGGTTTAGATATGATAGGAGCTTTAGCAGCGAAAACACAATTTTTAAAATCTAATGGAGATGCACGTAGAGCATTAAAAGAGAATTCTATTTCTGTTAATAAACAAAAAGTTAAGGAAGATTATACAATTACAAATTCAGACTTAATTGCAGATAAATATGTATTACTTCAAAGAGGTAGAAAAAACTATTTCTTATTAAAAATAGAATAATAAATTAAGAAGCAATCTTAATATCAGAAGTTAAAGGGCATCGCTTACAGTTGATGCCTTTTTTCTTATACTTATTACAGCATTTACTCTTTGGCTTTAAACAGTTAGCAGCACAGGCTGTATTACAAGCTGTTTCTTTGTAAAGTTGTGTAACAATTTCTTTCTTAGGTTTGTAAAAAACAATCATACTTCTAAAAAATTCGATGCAAATATAGTTTTTAATTTAGAATAAATAAAAATAATTTACAAACATGTAACAATTAAGGAGTTATGAATACATATATTTTACTTAAAAACAACTATGAACAACAGCATAATACTAGAAAGTAAATTCACTAAGCATCAAAAAACACATTTAACTCTTATATTAGGAATGCCGATAATAATTGTTATTCTAAAGGTATTAAGTACAGACCTTAACGAAAGAGGTTACGGAAGTTTACTGCTATTAATGGCTGTTTTATTACTAATAATAGCGCTTCAGTTTTTAGAAATAGGACTCCTAAAAAAGAAAGGGAATTTATATAGAGGTACTTTTTTCTTTGGAAGGTTACTTTTAAAGGAAAAAATTAATCTCCAATCAAAAACAAAAGTTTCAATACTTAAACTTACAAAAAGGCAAAAAATGGCTTGGTTTTCAATTGCGAATCCAGATTTAGCACTGTCTTACTATAGAAACGATATCACACTTTTAAATAATAAACATACAGAAAAAG
Source organism: Tenacibaculum amylolyticum (assembly GCF_964511145.1). Taxonomy (NCBI): domain Bacteria; kingdom Pseudomonadati; phylum Bacteroidota; class Flavobacteriia; order Flavobacteriales; family Flavobacteriaceae; genus Tenacibaculum; species Tenacibaculum amylolyticum. Next base: position 190,450 of record NZ_CAZEFZ010000076.1, on the reverse strand, counting down.
AAGTATTAGTGTCATTAGATAACGAAGCTTTAGCAAATAAAACAATACAATTTCTAGAAGAAAACTTCGGATTGATACACGAAGTATATAGCCCAGATTTTTCCTAAAAAAACAATCTGTTATTCTTGTATAGCTATAGAATCTACGCTAATTTTGCTCTCCTAAAATATTTTTGTTGAAACTAAAGGGAGGTACATATTTTTTTGTGCTATTGTATTTAATTGCAATGCTACGTCCGATAACACCGTTCGTAGAATACGCTATTAATTATGATTATATCTCTAAAATTTTATGTATTAATAAAGACAAACCAGAGCTAAGTTGTAATGGTAAATGTCAGTTAATGCAAAAATTAAAACAGCAACAAGAAGAAGACTTCAATTCTTTGCGAATCAATATGGAAGAATACCCTATAGGATTCGTAAACATCACTCAAATTAATAAAAAACAGACTACAGTTACCACACGAAAAGATAACTTTAGGTATCAAAAAAACTACAAGTATTTGTTTTTAGCCTCAGTTTTTCATCCACCAACTACATAATTACACTTTGGTATTTATAAAAAAGGACTGATTCTCATCAATCCTAAAAATCTATGTAGTAAAAACAACTCAATTTCATAAGCTTTTATAATTGAAGCTTTCGTAGATGGAATATCTAAACTAGTTGACGTAAAAAATCAAATGAATATACTATTACGAAGCGTTTCCTGAGGTACTCGAAGGAATGCTGAAGTAATTTTTCTATAATCAGTCAGATTACAAAGAGAAACATTATTTCATTCCATTTTTTTGCGATGACATTTTTAATGATAAACTCTATCTAGTGTATTGTTGAGTGAAATAAACGTAATTAAAAATGAAAAATCTATTAAAATTTGTTGTTGTATTTGCAATAACATTAAACATATACGCACAAGAAAAAGAAAATTTATGGACAGCTGGAAGACCAGACGGACATGCACCAATAAGTGTCATGGGAGATCATTATCATGGTAAAAACGATGTAATGTTTTCATACAGATTCATGAGAATGAATATGGAAACATTAGTAAATGGAACATCAAGCATTACCAATGCTGAAGCACATGATAGCGGATACATGGTAACACCATTAAATATGCCAATGAACATGCACATGTTAGGAGCGATGTACGGATTGTCTGATAGAATTACTTTAGTGGCAATGGCAATGTATGTAGAAAATGATATGGAACTTCAAATGAGAATGCCTAATGGTATGATCAATCAATTTTCAACAGCTTCGTCTGGGTTTGGGGATGTAAAAATTGGAGCATTGTATAAAATTTTAAATAAAAACAGACAATCACTTCATGCGCAATTAAATCTATCTATTCCAACAGGAAAAATAGATGCAGAAGATGTAACGCCAATGTCAAACCCAAATAAAATTCAATTGCCATATCCAATGCAAATAGGAAGCGGAACATTTGACACTGATCTTGCAGTAACGTACTTAGGTCAAAGCGATTTAGTTTCTTGGGGAAGTCAATTAAAAACAACCATTCGTTTTGGAGAGAATGACGATAATTATACGCTAGGAAATAATTATGGATTAAATTCTTGGTTTGCTGTAAAAACAACCGATTGGTTAAGTTTTTCAGGAAGAATAGAAGGATTAATCACAGAAAAAATTAGTGGAGCAAATCCAAACTTAAACCCAATGATGGTAACTACTGCAGATGTAAATAATTCTGGAGGAAAGTATATTAATAGTGGTGTAGGATTTAATGTTTACATTCCTAAAGGAACATTTAAAAATGTTCGTTTTGGTTTTGAATATGCATATCCAATTTTCCAAAAGCCAAACGGAATACAATTAAAAAGAGAGGAAACCTTAACCTTTGGATTACAGTATTCTTTATAAGTAAATAACTAGACATATACATCATGAAAAAAATAATAGCAATCCTATTATTAGGAATCCTATTGCCTAATTTTAACGGATATTCTCAGCAAACTTATAAAGGAAAACTAGTAGACGCGAACAATAATCCAATATTTGGAGCAGCAATAGTAGCGCTAGAAAATACGAGAAAAGGTACAGCAACAGACTTTGATGGTAATTTTTCAATTAAGCTTACAGTAAATAAAATACGAGTATCTATGGTAGGTTTTAATAGTAAAAATGTAACGCTTTCTACTAAAGAAAATATTATTTACTTAGAAGAAGCTATAGAAAACTTAGAAGAGGTAATTGTTTCTGCAAGCAGAGAAATTCAGCAAAGAAAAGAAGTGCCAGCTTCTATTGGAGTACTTACAGCGAATGAAATTGAAGAAACTAATGCTTTTGGTATCGAGCAATTAGTAAATCAAGTACCAGGAGTGTTTATGAGCACTTCTAAAGCTGCGAGTAACGAACAGCATTTTATGGCAGTACGTTCACCAATTTCAACCAGATCATTGTTTTTATATTTAGAAGACGGACTTCCAATTCGTCCAGTAGCTGTATTTAATCACAATGCATTATTGGAAATGAATAATACAACTTTTCAAAAGATAGAAGTCTTAAAAGGACCTGCATCTAGTATTTATGGTAGCGAAGCTATTGGAGGAAGCTTTAATTTTATTACTAAAAACCCTGAAAAAGATTTTGGAGGTTCAGTAAGTATACAAGCAAATGATTTGGGAATTAAAAGATATGAAGCAGAAGCTTCAACTACAGCAAATGAAAAGTATGGATTTTATGTTGGAGGTCATTATATCGAAAGAAACGACGGACCTGTAGAGCATTCAGATTACGAAAAGTTTGCAGTAACATTTAAAAATGTAAATGATTTTTCTGAAAGTCTAAAATGGGTGAATAGCGTAGCTTTTATTGATTATAGGTCTGATATGACAGGCTCTATTTCTGAACAAAACTTTTTGAATGGAAATTACGAAAGTGATCAAACCTTTACAGAAAGAGAAGCAAAAACCTTACGATTTAGATCTACATTAGATAAAACTTGGAATGAGCAGAATAAAACATCTTTCAATTTTATCTACAGAAATAATACAATGAATCAAATTCCGTCTTATAGAATTCGTCAGGATAGAAATATGGGACAATTAACAGGAACGGGATCAGGAGAAATTAATTCAAATGAATTTAGAAGTTATGTAGGATTAATTCAGCATAAATTAGATTTTAATTTTGCAGACGCTTCGTTAGTTGTTGGTGCTACTGCAGATTTTTCTCCGCAAGATTATGTCGCAGAAAGAATTTCAGTTATAGTAGATGTTGCTACAAGAAAAAATATAGGATATACGGTTAACTCTGGAGACTATATTTTAAACTATACAGCAAATATTTTAAACTATGCAGGATACGCACAATTTGAAATATCACCTATAAAGCCTCTAGAATTAACAGCAGCAATTAGAGTAGATGAGTTTGAATATGACTATAATAATCTTATAGACACACAAGCTGGAGTAGCAGATACGAAAGTGAGTTATAATAGTGTAGCACCAAAATTAGGTTTCAATTATAACATTAATAACACTACTGGGTTTTATGGTAATTATTCAAAAGGATTTACACCACCTCAAACATCTACATTATTTAGAAATAGTAGAAACAGTGCAACAGGAGCAACAGTATTTGATTTGAATCCCGCAAAATTTGATAACTACGAAATAGGAGCTTATTTTTCTATTCCATCAAAGTTAAAAGTTGATATAGCCTTATATAGATTAAATGGAACAGATCGATTGATTTCTATTAGAGATAACGCTGGAAACTTTCAACAATTAAATGCAGGTAAAACTAGGTCGGAAGGAGTTGAATTAGGAATTAAATACAATATATTACCAAACTTATCTGTAAACTATAGTGGAAGTTATGCTACACACAGGTATCTTTCTTTTTTCGATAATAATGTCGATTATTCTAATACAGACATGCAAACAGCACCTAACTATTTAGGAATGTCTAACATTACGTACAAGCCTATCGAAAACTTAACCTTAGTATTAGAACATGAGCAAGTAGGAAGTTATAATACTAGTTTCGAAAACCAAGCAATTATTGGAACAGACAATCTAGGGAATGATATTTTAGGAACGACAATCTATGATGGGTATAGCGTATTTAATTTTAGAGCAAACTTTGCGTATCAAAATTTTGAAATTTGGGGACAAGCACTTAACATTTTAGATGAATTATATGCTGTAAGAGCAAGTTATAATGTTTGGCGAGGAGAAAACAGTTATAGTATTGGAAACCCAAGAGCTTTTCACTTTGGTATTAGATATAACTTTTAAGAAACCTTCTGATTTCATACTCTCATGAAAAATAGAAAATTTAACCAATGGTTATGGAAGTGGCACTTTATCGCAGGGATGGTGTCACTGCCTTTTATCTTAGTGTTGGCAGTTACAGGAGCGATCTATTTGTTTAAACCACAAGTTGAAAAAGTAGCAATTGAAAAAATACAACAAATTACTCCAGTAGCAGGTACTAAAAAATTAAACTATCAACAACAATGGGAAGTAGCACAACAGCATAGTTTAAAAAAACTGAATGCGATGGTGCTTTCTGACAATGACGTAAGCACAGAATTTATATCGGGAAGATTTGGAGGAAAAAAATCTACCTATGTAAATCCATATTCAGGAAAAATTTCAGGTACTTTTCAAGGAAGAGATACCTGGATGTTTTCGATAAGAAAATTACATGGAGAATTATTAGGAGGAAAAATCGGAACAAAAATCGTTGAGCTAATAGCAAGTTGGATGGTTGTGTTAATTATAACAGGGCTGTACATATGGTTCCCATTTACTCGAGGAATAAAAGGAGTATTTACAATACGATATAAAGAAGGTAAAAGAACGTTTTTTAGAGATGTACATGCGGTAACTGGTTTTTGGATTTCAATATTATTATTAATTGTATTGGCAGGTGGTTTTCCATGGACAGATGTTTTTGGAGGAAATTTTAAATGGGTGCAAAAAGTAACCAATACTGGATATCCTAAAACATGGCAAGGAAGAGGATTAACCTCTGAAAAAGGAGTCAAAAAGTTAACATTAGACGAAATGGTAGTTATTGCTAAAAAGCAAGAATTAGCAGGAGTAATTACAATCGGTTTGCCAAAATCACCAAAAAGTACTTTTTCAGTAAGTAATAAAACATTTCCACTTTCAGAACAAAAAATGATTCATTTCGATCAATATTCAGGAAAAGTGATGAAATATCATAATTGGGAAGATGTTGGTGTTTTAATGAGAGCTAGAATGTGGTTAATGGCATTTCATCAAGGACAATTTGGAGGATGGAATTGGTATCTGCTCTTTTTTACAGCTGTATTATTAACAATCATGAGCATTTCAGCAATTTTCTCATACCTATTCAGAAAGGAAAAAAGAAAATTAGGCGTACCAAAAGTTCCTAAAAGCTTCAAAATAAGTTATGGAATAATTATAACGATAATTGTTTTAGGAATTACTTTTCCACTTTTTGGAATTAGTGTAATTTTAATTCTTTTAACCAAAAGAATAAAGAGTTTTAAAAAGCGATCTATAAGTTTATAACATAATTTTCACAAAAAATTAATACAATTAGAACGTAAGGATAGCTACTTTTAAAGTACTAACTATTCAATTATTTAAATTAAAGACAATCAACCATGAAAAAATCAATTTTATCCATCGTAGTTTTTGCTGTTGCATTAGTGTTTTCAAACGATGCATTTGCACAAAAATTTAAGCCATTAGATAAAAGTCCAATGGATGCAGCTGCGTATCCAGACAGTTATAGAGTATCAGATAAGCTTGTAAAAGTTGTATACAGTCGTCCACAATTAAAAGGAAGATCGTTAGACAAACTAGCTCCTAAAGGGAAAGTTTGGAGAACTGGAGCTAATGAAGCTGCAGAAATTACATTTTACAACGATGTAACTTTTGGAGGTAAAAAAGTAAAAGCAGGAACATATACATTATTTACAATTCCAGGAGAAAACGAGTGGGATGTAATTTTAAGTACAGCTAAAAATGTTTGGGGAGCTTATTTCTACAACGAAAGCGAAGATGTAGCTAGAGTAAAAGGAAAAGTTTCTAAAGCAAGTAAACCAATTGAAGAGTTTGGAATTGTATTCGACGGAGAAGGTAAAGATGCAAACATGCACTTAGGTTGGGGAGATGTTATTGTAACTGTACCAGTAAAAGGATAAGCATCAAAAAATAATAGTATTACAATGCCGAAGGATTTCCTTCGGCATTTTTTTATGCTGTAATGTTAAAAAACATCTTTTTTAAATAGAATTTATTTTTTGGCATAAAGCTTGCCTAAGAGGTAATCAGTATAAATTTAAAACTTAATTACTATTATGAAAAAAGTATTACTTACCGTATTATTTGCAGTTAGTTTATTCAGTGTAAACGCACAGTCTGTAAAGTTTGGAGTAAAAGCAGGACTCAATTTCGCAACAGTTAATGGAGATGATGTTGGGACTAACGTTGATCCTAGAACTGGATTTCACGCAGGAGGTGTTGCTGAGTTAAAATTAACAGATAAATTTTCAATTCAACCAGAACTTTTATTTTCTCAATTAGGATCACAATCAGAAGGGAATAAAGTTAGATTGAATTACCTTTCGTTACCTGTAATGGCTAAGTTTTATCTAATCGAAGGATTATCTGTAGAGGCTGGACCTCAAGCTTCTCTTTTAATAGATGATAAAATTGAATTAGTTTCTGGAGCAACTCCTAATGTTAATTGGGAAGATTTTGAATTTGGTCTTAATATTGGTGCAGGATACACGTTCAATAATGGTTTGTTTTTACAAACGAGATATGCTTTTGGTTTAACATCAATACAGGAAATTTCAGATGATACTAGAAACGGATCTTTTCAAGTATCAGTAGGATATTTATTCTAATAAACAAAACATTACAAAAGCCGAAAAACCTTTTTTGGCTTTTGTAACAAATCGACACAGAGTTAGTCTAGAAAGCAAGGTATAAAAACAAACTTATTACTATTATGAAAAAAGGAATACTATTCGTATTACTAACAATTAGCTTATTAAGTGTAAATGCACAATCTGTACAATTTGGAATCAAAACAGGAGTTAATTTAGCAACACTTAGAGGAGAAAACCTAACGAATGCAGATGTAAGTTCAGGAATTCATATTGGAGGTTTAGTAGAATTAAAATTCACAGATAAATTTTCGGTGCAGCCAGAAATATTATTTAGTCAATTAGGAACAGAATCTGGAGAGGAAAAACTAAGACTAGATTATATAGCATTACCAATAATGGCTAAATATTACCTTCTTGAAGGATTTTCGGTATCTGCAGGACCACAGGTTTCTTTTTTAATCTATGATCAATTTACAGCTCCTGGAGCAAGTTTAAATCCAAATATTGAAGAGTTCGATTTTGGACTTAACTTTGGATTTGGATATAACTTTAAGAGTGGAATATTCTTCAGTACAAGATATAGTTTAGGAATAACAGCTATACAAGAAAATCCAGATTTAAAAAATGGAAACTTCCAATTATCCTTAGGATACCAGTTTTAAAAAAGAGAACACACATATTCATAAGCTCATGATAACTTCATGAGCTTTTTTTAAATCCATAAATTACTGTTCTTATGGAAAAAAAACTCGTTCTTATGGATATGAATCATTTTTAAGGTAAATAATAAAGCAACTTTGAACTCAGATAACCTTAAAAAAACATATTATGTCAACTACATACACAAAATTATCAGTAGAAAATCAAACAAAAGAAAGCGTAGATGTTTATGTAACATTTGCAGCATCTAACCCTAAAAATACCTGTTGCGGATCACCAGCAACTGTGGGAGATTTTCCAGTACTTACAGAAGTAAATAAACTAATGGGAAAATTCTCTTTAGCAGCAGGAGCTGTACAAGAGTTTGATCCACAAGGAAATTGTTTTAGTGGAAACATTTGTTTTTATATAGAACCTCAATGTCCTGTAAAAGGAGCTAGCTTTAATAAGGGAGCAGAAGGAACAAGTATTGCAGAATTTACATTAAATCCAAGTTCAGGATGTGACGAAGCATTTGATATTAGTTGTGTAAATGGAGTAAATAGTTTTATTCAAATTAAGGCAGATGGCGAAGGTTGGAATTATGGGCCAAACAAAACACCTATTAGTACTATTTATAACAAAGGTTTAGGATTAAACTCTGGAAACCCTGGAGTTTTCCCAGTAAACTGTACAGACTGTATTAGATTAGTAGGAGACGCTCCTTGTCCAACATTACCAGTAGGACCAGCACAAACAGAAAGAATTTGTAATATTCAAAGAACACAAAGAGGAGGAACAGTAAATGTTATTTTAACAGATGCTGAACCTGCTTAAAAAAATAGAAAAGGAAATAGAAATAACTAACCAAACTTAACTTAGAAGACCACCTCTAAAGGTGGTCTTTGTTTTATAATTTGTTTTTGTTTAAATCCAGAACGAAGGTGGCATTGAACCCAAAATGGAAATTGCCATCATGAAAATTAAAATTGTTAGTTGTTTGTGGAATAAACGTGTCTTCTGCAAAATTTCGCGCATTGGTCATATGAAATTGCAATAATAAATTACTTACTTCCCAATTTACTCCAATCATAAAAGGATTATATGTTTTAACTGAATTCATTGGATTCAATACTGCATAATATTCAGATACAATAGAAACATGTCCACCTACTTTATAACGAGCTCCAAACCCTAAAGCAAATTGATTTTTAGAATCGTCGTTATTCATAAAGTTCTTACTTCTTGTAATAAACGTTGGACTCAGTTGCGCAGATATTTTAGGAGTGAATTTTCTTGCAATTAATAACTGTGTAGCAAAACTATAAATATTAGAACCACTTCCAACAGAGCCATAAATAGAATTACTGCTACCATCTTCGTTGTTTCTATGAGAGATAGTTTGTAACAAAACCATACTAAATGGCGATTTTTTAGCATTCTTTTTTTGATGTAAAAACTTATACTTAAGATATCCATCTGTTATTTTATCAAAAGTACTGTAACCTACTCCGATAGCAACATTATCAGAAATAGCATAATCTAATCCAAAACGAATGTTTACTTCATCTGCTAAAAAGCTTTGTGTTGTTCCTTCCTTATGGTTCCAATATCTATTGTACATCGAAATTTCCAAAGTTCCCTGCTTTCGAGTTTCTATAGAATGTCCTAAACCAATTCTAGTAGTTTTAAATGTAGCAATAGTGTTTAAATCTTCTTTTGGAAACTCATTATCCAGCTTACTCAATAAATCTTGTGCTGTAAGAATAGGAACACAGCAAAAAAAGATAAGTAATGTGTATAAAACGTTAGTTGTTTTCATAAGGTAAGTATTGGAAATTAAATTTTACTAATACAACTTTTGCAATATTGTTTCTTAAAATAGGAGGAATTTTAATATTAAAATCACTCACCGTAATATTAAAATCACCAGATAAATGATAGCCTTCAGCTGTTTTTTGTACGGTTGTTTTAATGGCTATGTTTTTAGAAATTCCATGAATTGTTATATCTCCTTTAATAATGAGAGTCTGCTGTTCACTGTCTAAATTAAAATTCTCTAAAGTTCCTTCAAAACTAGCTTTAGGATAAATATCAGATTCAATATAACTTTCATTAAAATGCTCATGCATTAAATCCTTTTTAAAAACAAAAGCACGCATTAACATGCTAATGGCAATTTCTTTCTTTTCTAAATCTAGAATACTTAATACCTGATTATTCTTAGCCTCAATATTTTCAACAGAAGCATAAGAGAAAAAGGTTACTTGCCCCTGCCGGGCAATATATTCTTGAGCTGAAATAGAAGCAACAGCTACAAAAGAAATAATAACAAAGAATACATTTATTTTATTCATAATTTTTCTTGGTGTCTATAAAACAATTAAGAAGTATCACATCTTTTAAATACCCTTTACAAACTCCTTTTACATACAATTCTTGATTTTCTTTTAAATGCTTTATTTTTTCTGATTGGCTATCGTCTAAATCACATATAATTCCGGCATCAGGAATATTACTGTTTAGTACAATAGTCGTTCTATTATTAAAAAAAGAGATCTCTTTTATAGTTCCATGTACAGTAATTACTTTGTCGGTATATTTCTTTTCAGAACCCATCTCATTAGTCATGTAAGCATCTAATAACTCATTCGACTCTAATGAAAATTCAGGAGCTTTATGTACTATATTTTGTAATGAATTATTGTACAAAAAATAATAAAGAAGATACCCTACCAAAAGAATAGAAATGATACTCAGTAAAATATAATATCTTCTTTGCATGAAATTATCTTAAATTCGCTATCAAAGAAAACTATTTATTTTGATAATTTTAAACAAATTTTAACTGAAAGAGAAAAATAGGTTTTAAAGCGGAAAAAATGAATTTAAAATTCTCAATCAATATATAAATGAGAAAAGACAGATTATATCTTTTAACAGTATTATCCATTACATTGGTATTCTTAATTGTTTCAGTAATAGGTGCAGAATATTTTGTTAAAGTAAGTGCAAACCAATTAATAGAAGCGCAAGTAGAAACCAGTAAAAGAGAAGCTAATGAGATTGCTAGTATTATCGATTTTCAGCTAACTCAAAATTTACAAAAAGATGCTGTTTTAGGACAAATACAAAAAACAATAGCCAAAACAGATATCGATGCATGGTTTTTATGTGTATTCGATTGGTCTGGAAAAAAAATCTGTCATCCTAACATTACAAAAATAGGAGAACAAATTACTTCAAATGCGAATCTTTTAGCCTCGTTAAAAGAGAAAAATATTTCAGACGATTTATATGATTTGCTAGTTTCAAGTGCTACAGGAAAAGATGGAGAAATTAATTCTGAAGTGATTCATATTGTACCTGTAAAAAGTTCTGATTTATTAGTTGCGGCCAATGTAAATACCAATAGTGTTTCTAAACAGATGAAAAAACTAAAAAGAAATTTCTATTTTATTTTTCTGTTTATGGGAATTCTAGCAACAGTATTATCTTCTTTTGCTGTACGAATTATTGGGAGTAGATATGAAAAAGACTTAGAAGCAAAAAACCTGACATTAGCTTCAGAAGTAATAAACCTATCTAAATTAAACTCAGATTTAGTAAGTTACCAGGAAAAGAAAGAAAAGGATACCCAAAAAGAAATTCAAGAAGAAAAAGAGGATGTTCAAGAAGAGGTTCTAGCTATAAAAGAAACATCAGAAACTAGTAAGAAAAGAATTCTTACGTACGTTCGAAATGAATTAGTACCAGTATTAATTAGCGATATTGCTTATGTATATACAGAGAATACGATAACTTATATTGTATCTTTTGATGGAAAAAGATCTACATCAAACGCAAGTTTAGACGATATGTATTCTAATTTCGATCCTACCTTATTTTTCCGTGCAAATCGTCAATTTATTATTAGTATCTCTGCAATAGATAAAATTATTAAATACGGAAAAAGTCAGTTGAAGATTTTATTAAATTCAGCTAATGCTTCAGAAGAAATTATTATTAGTAAAAATAAAGCCGCAGAGTTTAAGCAATGGTTAAATATGTAATTCTTGCTGATTAGATGTGAGGTATAAAAGTAATCTGTTATTAAAATTCTATAGAGAAACTGTCTAAAGAATGCTATAGACAGTCTCTTTTAAACTTACTTCGCTTTTAATACTTAATAAGCACAAATACCTTCAATAAGAAATGGATTTCCATTAATATTTATAGTAGTACCGCAACCAATACTACAAGGTGGACAATCGTGATGTGATTCGCATTCACGTTTTTCTGGTATGCATCCCCAAAAACCTCCTTGGATTTCTTTTTGGTCGTTTTTAGAAAGTACTTTTCCTAAGTTTAAAATTTGACTTTTCATAATGGTAAGGTTTATTAAAATTATTTGATAGCAAAATATAAAATTCCAGATGATAACTAGAGCTATTTAAAAAGTAATTCTTTGAATTCCTTGTGGCTTCTGAGTGTAAATTCAAATACATTTTTTCCCTTTTAGAGGTGTTTTTTACCTGCTCGCTAAGTTTTGTAGTTTAAAAACAGTTAGTTATATGGTTCTTTGTAATGCGATAGAAAAACTAAAATGATGGAAAAACTAAAAAAAGAACTGAATTGGATATGTCTGCTGATTGGACTCTTTTTATTATTGAGTTGTAGCGAATCAGAAGGTCAAATCCCCAGAGAAGAACTTACGATTGAAAGTAAAATTGAAGTGTTAGAAGAAGGAGAGTGGTTGTTGAAAGGTTTTGAAGATAGCGTAATGTACACGTTTAAAAATGGAAAAAGATACACGCATTATGGAGAGAATGGACAGTTTGAAGAGCCGATACCAACGATCAACAATTACTTTCCTTCTAATTCTAAATTATCAATCGATTTTAATTCTGGAACGATAAAAGAATTTGAAATAGCATTAAGTTGTAATAACAATATTGTAGAGTTGTCTGAAAATAACAACCTTAAAACAACACTCTACAAACATGGGACGGGTTATATGGGTTGTTTAGAGTAAGTTTTAGTTTATTACTTGTTTTAAAAGATGATACTGAGAAGTGTCATCTTTTTTGTTGTAAAAGACAAGAAATCTAACTGTGTAAAATACTTTTATAATCCTGAAATAACTGTAAATTTGCATCCTTTAAAACAAGAAGTTACAAATGCAGTACAATCACCAAGAAATAGAAAAAAAGTGGCAAGAGTATTGGGCAAAAAACCAAACTTTTAAAGCAAGTAACAATTCAGATAAGCCTAAGTATTATGTATTAGATATGTTTCCTTATCCTTCTGGAGCAGGATTGCATGTTGGACATCCATTAGGATATATTGCGAGTGATATTTATGCGCGTTATAAGCGTCATAAAGGATTTAATGTATTGCACCCTCAAGGATACGATAGTTTTGGATTACCAGCCGAGCAATACGCAATCCAAACTGGGCAACATCCTGCAATTACTACAGAAACAAATATTAAAACGTATCGCGGACAATTAGATAAAATCGGATTTTCATTTGATTGGTCTCGTGAAGTACGTACCTCGAATCCAGAGTATTACAAATGGACACAATGGGTCTTTATCCAATTGTTCAACTCTTGGTATAATAAAGATACAGACAAAGCGGAAGACATTAGTACGCTTGTAGCAAAATTTGAAGCAGAAGGAAATACGACTGTAAATGCGGTTTGCGATGAAGAAATAAAAGAATTCTCTGCAGAAGACTGGAAGAAGTTCTCATCTAAAGAGCAACAAGAAATTTTATTACAATATCGTTTAACATATTTGTCAGATACAGAAGTAAACTGGTGTCCAGCTTTAGGAACTGTATTAGCAAATGATGAAATTGTAAACGGAGTTTCGGAGCGTGGAGGTCATCCAGTAGTTCGTAAGAAAATGACACAATGGTCTATGCGAATTACAGCTTATGCACAACGTTTGTTAGACGGATTAAGTACAATAGACTGGCCACAGCCATTAAAAGATAGCCAAACCAACTGGATTGGTCGTTCACAAGGAGCAATGGTTAGTTTTAAAGTAGATGGATACGATGCAAACATAGAGGTGTTTACAACGCGTCCAGATACAATTTATGGAGTAAGTTTTATGACATTAGCTCCAGAACACGATTTGGTGGCTAAAATTACTACAGATGCACAACGTGAAGCTGTAGAAGCTTATGTAGAAGCTACGGCAAAACGTTCGGAAAGAGATCGTTTAGCAGATGTAAAAACAATTTCAGGAGTATTTACTGGTGCATATGCAGTACATCCATTTACAGGTGAACAAGTGCCAATTTGGATTGGAGATTACGTGTTAGCAAGTTATGGAACAGGAGCTGTAATGGCAGTACCATGTGGAGATCAACGTGATTACGATTTCGCAAAGCATTTCGGTTTAGAAATTCCAAATATTTTTGAAGGAGTAGATATTTCAGAAAAAGCAAACGATACTAAAGACGGAATTAAATTAGCCAATTCTGATTTCTTAAACGGATTGAATTACAAAAAAGGAATGAAAACCGTAATCTACGAAATGGAAAAACGTGGATTTGGTTACGGAAAAATAAATTATCGTTTACGCGATGCAGTATTTAGCCGTCAACGTTATTGGGGAGAACCATTCCCAGTGTATTACAAAGACGGAATGCCGCAAATGATTGCTGCAGAACATTTACCAATCGAATTACCAGAAGTAGAAAAGTATTTACCAACAGAAGATGGAAAACCACCATTAGGAAATTCTACAGAATGGGCTTGGTCTACGGAAACAAATTCGGTAGTTGCTAATGATCAAATTAATAATGAAACTGTTTTTCCATTAGAACTAAATACAATGCCAGGTTGGGCAGGAAGTTCTTGGTATTTTAACCGTTATATGGATGCTACAAACGATGGTGAATTTGTAAGCAAAGAAGCGGTTGATTACTGGAAAGAAGTAGATTTATATATTGGAGGTTCTGAGCATGCTACAGGACACTTATTATATGCACGTTTTTGGCAAAAATTCTTATTCGATAGAGGTTTCTTACCAGTAGATGAGTTTGCTAAAAAACTAATCAACCAAGGAATGATCTTAGGAACTTCTGCTTTTGTTTACGAAGCTATATTTGATGGAAAAATAAAGAATGTTTATTTATCAGCAGATTACTTCCAAGGTGATAACTACATTACTAATATAGATGAGGATTTATGGAAGAAAAAAGAATTAGCTTTAAAAGAAGCTGGTTTAAATGAAGAAAATAAAGAATCGTTAACTTACAGAACAGTTCATATAGATGTTAATTCATTAAGTGGAGATGTTGAAGTTAATTTAGATAAATTGAAATCTTGGCGAGAAGATTTTAAAAATGCTGAGTTTATTTTAGGAAGAGAAGGGAGTTTTTTAAGTTTTAGAGAGGTTGAAAAAATGTCCAAATCTAAATTCAACGTAGTAAATCCAGATTTAATTTGCGAAGAATATGGAGCAGATAGCTTACGTTTATTTGAAATGTTCTTAGGTCCTTTAGAGCAGTTCAAGCCATGGAAAACATCAGGTATCTCTGGAGTATATTCTTTCTTAAAGAAACTATGGAAGTTGTTCCACAACGGAGAAAACTTTGAAGTTTCTGAAGGAGAACCAACAAAAGAAAACTTAAAAACATTACATAAAACGATTAAAAAAGTAGAAGAAGACATTGAGAATTTCTCTTTCAATACTTCTGTATCTACTTTTATGATTGCAGTGAATGAATTATCGGCTCAAAAGTGTAATAACAAGGCTATTTTAGAGCAGTTATTAATCTTAATTTCTCCGTATGCACCACACGTTGCAGAAGAGTTATGGAGTAAATTAGGAAACGAAGGGTCTATTGCTTTTGCTCCTTTCCCAACTTTTGATGAGAAATACTTGATAGAATCTGAAAAAGAATATCCAGTTTCATTCAATGGGAAAATGCGTTTCAAATTAAACTTACCATTAGACATGAGTAAGGAAGACATTGAAAAAACGGTAATGGCACACGAAAAAACACAACAACAATTACAAGGTCGTACACCTAAAAAAGTAATTATTGTGCCAGGAAAAATAATTAATATTGTAGGCTAATAAGTTTACAATCAATAAACTCAAGCTCCTTAACTATTTTGTATGGTTAAGGAGTTTTTTTATTCTCTACTTTTTTCTCAAATTTGTAGTACCAGCGCTGCTTTTTTTGAAGACTAAATAAAAGTTAGAAATGGTATTACTTTTAAAAATATCCTATGAATAAATTGTCCCTCAAGTCAACTTGGTTGCTACTTTTAATACCCATTGGTATCATTTTCTTTGTAGTAGTACCACAACTTCAAAATACGTATAACGATTTTCATAAAAGAGAATTAGAACATCTTGCAAACGTTCAAAAATTAGACTCTTTAAACCGAATAGAAAATCCAACTAAGAATGACCTTAACAAAATAAAAACCTTAAATGTTTTAGTAACAGTTCATGGAAAAGTAATAGAAAATGAACGTTATAATAATTATAAAATAGGTGGAATGCTAGTAGCATTAGTAGTCATGTTCTTAGGAATGTTTGGCTCTAGCTATTGGGTTCGACATAAAAAATCATCACCAAACAACAAACAAGTAACCTTTAATTATGCAGATCCTAGCTTTGATGATATAGGACAGCAGATTTCTTGGGAAGCAGAAGGAAATGGTGGGAGTAATTTTTTAAGTGAACATTTAAAAAAGACTCGTACAGGATACAAAATAGCTTCAAGTAGTTATATGAAGTTTGTTTCTTGGAGTTTCTTTTTAATTGGATTAAATCAGTTGTTTTGGACTTATTTTCAATATTTCAAAAACACAGAAGCTTTAAGCTTTATGAAAATAGGATCACTGTTTTTTACATCAGGAGGAATTTTCATGATTATAGGAGGTTTCTTTGTGTTATTAACAGGAGGAAAAGCAGTAATTCATACCAGAAAGCGAAAACTTATTGTCGATAATAAAATTTTAGATTTTCATCAACTACATGCATTACAAGTATTAGAGAAATTAGTACATGGTAGCTCATCATCTGGAAGTTACATATGCTACGAAGTAAATGTAGTTACAAAACAAGGAGAACGACATAACTTATTAAATCACGGAGATAAAGTGTTTATATTAAGTGATATGGCTAAGTTAAGTAAGATCTTAAGTTTACCCGTTTGGAATAGAGGAGTCGTGTAAACTTTCGTAATTATCAAATATTTATACATAAAAGTGAAGTAAACCTGAACCTAGTTCAGGTTTACTTTTTTAATTTAGTGAATAATTCTTTAGAAGATGAAAAAAAGCAAACACTATATCACAAGAAAACTTCATCGTTATTTCGGCGTTTTTATTGGAATCCAATTCTTTTTTTGGACATTGGGAGGACTGTATTTCAGCTGGAATAATATGAAAGATGTTCATGGAAAAACATTACTAGATAAAACAGAACATACTTTTGCTTTTTCATACGATAAGCATGTAGCTAAGTTATTAGATACAGTTCCAGAACCTATTGAAAATATTACAGGAATTGTTGTAAATACCGATAGCATTTTACGTGTAAAAACGATAGCTGGATTATACCTTCTACAACTGAATAACGAACAAAATCCAATATCAAAAGGATTAACAGAAAAACAAATAAAATCATTTGTAGAAAGTAGACTCAAAACAAATATTTCTATAAGGAAAATGGAGTTTTTAGATAAAAATGATATTTCCAAAGATCACGAATATAGAGAAAAACCATTGCCTGTATATGCTGTGCATTTAGAACATCCAACCAATACAAACGTATATGTACATCCACATTTAGCTAAGATTACTTCGGTACGTAACGATAATTGGAGACGCTTTGACTTTTTATGGATGCTACACGTAATGGATTTTGAAACTAGAGATCATATTACCAATTGGATTTTAAGAATTTTTTCAGTGTTAGGCTTAGTAACAATTACGTCAGGATTTTACTTATTTTATTTAAGTTTACCTACAATTAGAAAGATTAAGAAAAGAATAACCTAAAAATGACATTCTTTTTAGTACTTTACAAACGCAATTAAAACACAATTCTTTTTTGAATCTTTGTAAAAAAGTACATAATGCGAGTTATTATGCTTCTGTAAACGATATTCCTAAAGATATTTGGAATACCTTAGGCTGTACTTCCAATGTATATTTTAACCCAAGTTATTTAGAAGCAATCGCTGCACATCATCCTACTATAGATTTTTGGTATGTTGTTTTATTTAACGATGCTCAAAAACCTATTGCTTTTGCTACCATTCAGGTAGTTAATTTTTATTTAGATAGTGTACAAAATGGATTGCAAAGTACTATTGAAAAAATCAAATGTATTGGTAGAAAACTAGGAATTATCTCTCCAGAAAAACCATTTAAAATTCTTACTTGCGGAAATACTTTTGTAAGTGGAGAACACGGAATTTTTATAAAAGAAGATCAAGATAAACAAAAGGTAATTAAAGAATTAGCAAAATCGGTAGTACAATTAGCTAACACAGAAAAACACTTCGATTATAAAGTTAGTGGGTTTATGCTGAAGGATTTTGTACGCGAATCGCTATTTATTAGTGATGAATTGCTTGAATATAAGTATCATTCGTTCAATGTAGAGCCTAATATGCTCTTACAAATAGATTCTGATTGGGAAAGTTTTGATGGCTATTTAGCAGCGATGAAAACAAAGTTCCGTGTAAAAGCAAAAAAAGCAATGGAATTGAGTTTCCCTTTAGAGGTAAGAGTTATTAATGCTGAAAACTTGGAAACGTATTTGCCACAAATGCAGCAGTTATATAAAAATGTCTCTTCTAAAGCAGGATTTAATTTAGGCGTCTTTAATTTAGAAACTTACGGATCTTTATTACAAAACTTAGGAGAAGATTATATTATTAAAGGTTATTTCTTAAAAAATAAAATGGTTGGTTTTCTTTCAGCCATGGTAAATCAAAACGATTTAGATGCGCATTTTGTGGGAATAGATTATAAATACAACCGCGAATTTGCAATTTATCAACGCATGCTGTACGATTATATACATATTGCTATTGAAAGAAAGTTAGATGAAATAAATTTTGGTAGAACAGCAAGTGAAATTAAGAGTTCAGTTGGTGCAACACCACAGGAACTTACTATCTATCTTCGACATAAAAGTCATATTCCGAATAAAATTTTAAGCTTTTTTATTCATAAAATAGAACCTACACCTTTTAAACAAAAGCATCCTTTTAAAGTAAAAAACCTTGTTGCACAAACCTAAAAAGCCTACTTTTATCGAGTAAAAGAAATCGTATGAAAGATACTACAGAACTGTTAAAAATTCTTACGTTAGAAGATGTAGGAGATAATAATTTTAGTGGTGTTAGCAAAGATATAGGAAGTCCAAATGTTTTTGGAGGACAAGTGTTGGCACAGGCATTAAATGCTGCATATAGAACAATAGATAACAATCGTGTATTGCATTCATTACACTCGTATTTTCTAGAGGCAGGAAATTTAGAACTTCCAATTATTTATAATGTACAAACCATAAGAGATGGAGGAAGTTTTTCTACGAGAAGAGTTACAGCACATCAAAACGATAAAACGATTTTTATTTTAGCGTGTTCTTTCCATAAAAAAGAAGACGGTTATGAACATCAAATGCCTATAAAAAAGGATTTAAAACAACCAGAAGATTTATTAAGTTGGACAGATATGCTCGATCAATTTGGTGATTTTTTACCTAAAAAGATGAAGGCATTTTTAAGCGTTGAACGTCCAATTGATTTTAAACCAGTACAGGTTGTGAATCCTTTCGATCAAAAAGACTTACCACCTGTAGTAGATGTTTGGTTCAAACTAAAAGGAGAACCTCAAGACTTAACGTTAGCTTTAAAACAACAAATACTAACGTATATATCAGATTATAATATTTTAACGGCATGTTTGTATCCTAATGCAAGTAAAGCGCATTTTGGAAATACACAAATGGCAAGTTTAGATCATTCTATGTGGTTTTACCGTGATTTTGATTATACAGATTGGATGTTGTTCTCTGTAGAAAGTCCAAATTCATTTGGAGCTCGTGGTTTTGCTTGTGGTAATATTTATACTAGAGATGGTAAACTAGTTGCTTCTGTAGCACAAGAGGGATTAATGAGACCAAGAAAAGAGTAATTAGGAAACAAAAATTTAAATTAAAAATGAACCCAATCAACTACGTATTATCTGTAAACGGACTCTTGTTTTTATTGAGTATAGTTTTCTATTTCTTTCCACCTAAGAAGATCAATTCTTTTTATGGATATAGAACTCTTAGAACAATGAGTGGTCAAGAAATTTGGGATTTTGCAAATACTTACTTTACAAAGCAATTGTTAATGTATGCGGCTATATCTTTTGTTGGAGCTTTGGTAATTGCTTATATAAATCCAGAAATAAGTTGGCAACCAATGGCTTTATTAATATTGTGTTTGGCTGTAGCTGTTATAAAAACAGAACAAGAGTTGAATAAACGATACGATAAAGAAGGAAAAAAGCTAAAAAAATAAAGGTATTACATCTCTATTTTTTTAGGGAAAATAATAGTTGATAACTAGTCTTTTACCTATAAAGTCCTTTAGTTTTCTGTTTTAGTTTTACAAAAAACAAATAGAAAATTTATGGCTTCAATTTATAGACTTACACTTGCAAAAAATCCAAATACTACATTTGGTGAAGTAAACTTAAAAGCATCTTGTACAGTTCTTTTTAGCGACAATGAAAAGAAATTAGGACTTCAAAATAACTTACGAGTTTTGTTGTTCGATAAAGATGCTTCTTATGATATATTAAATCCGTATATCAATGCTTTTTATAACAGATCTGAAGTAGATAATTTTGATATAGCATCATTACCTTCTGAATTAGAGTTTGATGATTCACTAACATCAACAGATAATCAAAAGTACATTTTAAATGAAACGTTTTCTTTGAAAGAAAATAGGTTTTATAAAACTTTTGAATCAGAAGAGTTTACATTGCAAGATAGAGTAAGTGGTAGTGATTTATTAGTAAGTAATACAACGCAAAAAGCGTTAAGAGATGAGAAAAAAGACTCAGAGTTAGAAGTTTATGCATTGGCAATTTTAACAAATGAGCTTGGAGGGCTTGTAATGAAAAAATCAGGTTTCATTAAGGTAAATGTAGTTGATATTATCAATACCTAATTATTAAAGTAATTAGATAGAACAACTTTTCAAAATACGTTGCTATTTATTAGGAGCGTATTTTTTATCAACTTAAAAGAGTAAAAAAACAGCTATTTATATTCTTCTTTTAAAAGCTCAATATCAGCAATGATATTTTGCATATTTTCGAATTTGGTACCGTCATATATACCACGAATTCTCTTGTCTTTATCAATTAAAACAAAGTTTTCTGTGTGAATAAAATCCTGTACACCACCGTCACCTTCATCTAAAACAGCAAAATAATTTTTCCTAGCAAGTTCATAAATATGTTTCTTGCTTCCTGTAGTTACATTCCATTTACCATTTATAATTCCTTTACGCCTAGCATACGCTTTTAATACAGGTACACTATCCATTTCTGGAGTTACAGAATGCGATAAAAACATCACATCATTATCATCTTTAAAACGTTTTTGTAATTCAAGCATATTGTTAGACATAGGAACACAAATTCCTTTACAAGTCACAAAAAAGAAATCAGCAACATAAATCTTGTCTTCATAATCTTTTTGAGTAATGGTTTTTCCATTTTGATTAATCAATTCAAAGTCGCCAACAGTATGGTTTTTTGTAAACATTCTAAGAGAGTTGTCTACCAATTTAGGATTGATATCCGCAGGATTATAAATAGGTAATTTTTGATCCACTTTTACCAAAAAATAATACGCTGGTAATGCGATAACGGTAAATAAAATTAAAAAGTAAAAAGTGTATTTAGATTTCTTGAAAAACTGTAGATTCATATCCATAAATTCTAGTGCAAAAATACGTTGAAAAAAAGCAGATTCCTAAAATCTTTGTTAAAACCTAAGAGACTCTAAATACTGTATTTTTAGAACTCTTCTGAAAAGCGTACATTTGCCAGTTCAAAAAAGATACTAAACGCCATCTATGGAAATTTTAATAAAAGCATCACAATTCATTTTAAGTTTATCATTGCTTATTGTTTTACATGAGTTAGGACACTTTATCCCTGCAAAACTATTCAAAACAAAAGTTGAAAAGTTTTACTTATTCTTCGATTATAAGTTTTCACTATTCAAAAAGAAAATAGGAGAAACGGTTTATGGAATTGGTTGGATTCCATTAGGAGGATATGTGAAAATTGCAGGAATGATAGATGAAAGTATGGATACAGAGCAAATGAAAGAAGAGCCAAAGCCATGGGAGTTTCGTTCTAAGCCAGCTTGGCAACGTTTAATAATCATGTTAGGAGGAGTATTTGTAAACTTTGTTCTAGGTATTTTAATCTATATCTGTTTAATGTGGGTTTATGGAGAAAAATATTTACCAAATGAAAACGTAAAAGATGGTATTTGGGTACAAGATGAATTGGCTGTAACCTTAGGTTTAGAAACAGGAGATAAAGTACTTTCTGTTGATGGTAATACAATCAAAAAATTCAATGAAATTCCAGTTGAGTTTATTAACGGAAATAATTTTGTAATTGAAAGAAATGGACAGCGTATTGAAAAGGAAATTCCAGTTGATTTTATTTCAAAATTAGTAGATAGAGATAAAGATGCAGGAAACTTTATCTTGCCAAGATATCCATTTGTTATTGCAGGTGTTTCTGAAGGATCTCCAAATAAAGATGGAGGTTTACAAGCAAAAGATATTGTTACCGCTATTGGAGAAGATCAAATTACGTATTTTGATGAAGCTAAAGCTGCACTAGATAAATACAAAAATGGAGAAACTACCGTAACGGTAAAAAGAGGAGAAGAAATCGTTACAGTTCCTGTAAAAGTAACTGAAGATGGAAAATTAGGAGTTGGATTAGGAGTATTGTCACCTAATGATTTAGAAAAATTAGGGTATTACACATTAGCTAATAAATCGTATACATTCATGCAAGCGATACCTGCAGGTTTACAAAAATCTTGGACTACCTTAACAAACTATGTTAAGCAATTAAAGAAGATTTTTAACCCAAGTACAGGAGCATATAAAGGATTAGGAGGATTTATTTCTATCGGAAGTATTTTCCCATCGGAATGGAGTGCTTATAGTTTTTGGAGCATTACAGCATTCTTGTCAATTATGTTAGGATTTATGAACTTATTACCAATTCCTGCTTTAGATGGAGGACACGTAGTCTTTACACTTTGGGAAATGATTACAGGTAAAAAGCCAAGTGATAAGTTTTTAGAGTACGCACAAGTTGTTGGTTTTGTATTATTATTAGCATTGCTAATTTTTGCAAATGGAAACGATATTGTAAAGCAATTCAAATAAGAAAGTAACAACAATTCTATAATAAAAAATAAAGGCTAGTGTTTATGCACTAGCCTTTACTTTTATATTGAATAAAGATACCCAATAATAATTTTTTCTACATTTCAGGCAATTATAAAACTTTAAGAGGTTAATATGTTTTATAAAGCCTTTTCGAGTTCTCCGTCTTCTATTTGGAGAACCACAGTGTGGACAAGTTTTCATAGGCTATTGTTTATATATGTTCCTAGCCTCTTAGTCTTCTGGTTTATCTAAAAATTACTTAAATATTTTATAAAAAATAAAGGTTAATGCTTATGCATTAACCTTTACTGGTATATTGAATAAAGATATCCAATAATAATTCTTTCTACAGTCCAGGCAATTATAAAATCTAATAAAACCGAAGTATTTTATAAATCCCTTTCTTCTTCTCCGAACTCTATTCGAAGAGCTACAGTGAGGACATGTTTTCATAAGCTAGTTGTATTTTTATGTTCCGTATATAATCCCTTAGTCAACTAATTTAATTAAAAATTACAGACAAAAAATATGGAGCAAAAAAATAAGGGGAAATTCCCCTTATCGTAGTGTTTTTACACTGTAGTAAAATGATGTTTTATACTTATGAAATATGATTTTCTTTATTTGTGCGAATTACAGCTTGCTCATTTTTCCAATCAATCCACTTTTGTCCTTTTATTCTACGCATAATATTATCGATAGTACGCATAATAAAGACATTATAAATAGCTTTTCCTAAGTTTTTAGGGTTTCTTGCTATAGCACGTAAGCTCATAGAAAAACCTGGTGTTATATAGCGCATATAATGCCAGTAACCTTCTGGCATATATAATACATTTCCGTGCTCTAATTCTGCAACATATCCTTTTGCATTTTTAAGCGCTGGCCATTTTTCAAAATCAGGATTATTAAAATCTATATCTTCTCTTGTAATTAGAGAATGAGGAATTTTATATAAAAACTTATTTTGTTTTTGGTCAAAAAGAATACACTTCTTCTTACCCTCAAAATGAAAATGGAAAATATTAGCTAAATCAATATCATAATGCATAAAGGTATACGAATCTCTTCCTCCAAAAAATAGCATTGGTAATCCTTTCATTAATTTCAATCCAAAGTCTGGATATGAAAAATCTTTTTGCAACATTGGAACTTCTTTCAAGATATTCCATAAAAAGATTCTAAATTTGGTAGGCTCACGCTTTAATAAATCCACATACTCACTCATCTTCATTTTTGCGTGAGGTTCATTAAAACCATCTTTATAATCTACAGGTCTATCATCGTATAGTGGAACTGTTTTATCTCCTGCAACTTCTTTCATATATTCTAAAGACCACTTGTTGTATGCAGGCCAATCCTCAATAAAACGCTCTATAACAACAGGTTTTTGAGGCTTAAAATAATTTTTAATAAAATCTTCTTTAGTAATAGTTTCTACTCTATCTACATGTTGCAATTGTAATTCCATCTGCTCAATTTTATAATCCGCAAAGTTAAGAAAACGTTACGGAATTATTTAGATTCGTTCTTGTTAAAATAAAGTGCTAATAAGAAGCTAATTTATTAATTTTAGTATTAAATTGTATGATTTCTATCATTGATTTATTTAATAGTATGATTGATTTATCTGAAGATTTCTGGAGTAATAAATACGCTAAGCATAAAACAGGTTGGGATTTAGGAGCTGTTTCACCACCTCTAAAAGCTTATTTTGATCAATTAGAAGACCTTAATTTGAAAATATTAATTCCAGGTGCGGGCAATGCATACGAGGCTGAATATTTAGTTAAAAAAGGATTTAAGAATGTATTTGTAGTAGATATTTCTGAAGCTCCGTTAAAAAACCTGAAAGAAAGAGTGCCCGAATTTCCGATAAATAATCTTATACATAAAGATTTTTTTGAGTTAGAAATGACTTTTGATGTAATTATAGAGCAAACTTTCTTTTGCGCTATTCATCCTGAAAAACGTGCTGCATATGCTGAAAAAATGAACGAATTGCTAAATGCAAACGGAAAATTAGTAGGATTACTTTTTGATGCAGAATTAAATACAGATCATCCACCGTTTGGAGGAAATAAAACGGAATATATAAACTATTTCAAGCCCTATTTTAATATTGATATTATGGAGCCTTGTTATAACTCTTATCATAATAGGCAAGGAATGGAGTTGTTTGTAAAACTAAAAAAATAAGGTTATTCTACAATTAGAATAACCTTACTTTTGTTTTATAATTTGTGAAAATTACTTTGCTTTAGCTGGTTCAGATTCTTCTTTTAACCAAGTTTTTACCTGTAATTCTCTTTTTTTAATTTCTTTAGCTTCCTGTTTTTTCTGCTCATTTCTTTCAATCTTATGCTCAGGGCGCGTCCACTTTGGCTTTTCACCTAGGTTTTCATATTGAGAATCTTCAGCTTCTACAGTTTTAGGTTGCATTTTCTTAATGAAAGGTTTCTGAGGATTTAAGCCTAATAGCTCAAATAACTTCATGTCTTCATTTACATCTGGATTAGGAGTAGTTAATAACTTATCTCCAGCAAAAATTGAATTTGCTCCAGCAAAGAAACACATAGCTTGCCCTTCTTGACTCATTTCTGTTCTACCAGCAGATAAACGTACTTGCGTTTCTGGCATTACAATTCTAGTAGTTGCTACCATACGAACCATATCCCACATAGATACAGGTTTTTGATCTTCTAAAGGAGTACCTTCTACAGCTACTAAAGAGTTAATTGGCACAGATTCTGGTTGTGGGTTTAATGTAGATAAAGCAACTAACATTCCAGCTCTATCTTCAATAGCTTCTCCCATTCCAATAATTCCTCCAGAACAAACAGTTACGTTTGTTTTACGAACATTATCAATAGTTTCTAAACGATCTTCAAAACCTCTTGTAGAAATTACCTCTTTATAATATTCTTCAGAAGAATCTAAATTGTGATTGTATGCATATAAACCAGCTTCTGCTAAACGATGTGCTTGGTTTTCAGTAAGCATTCCTAATGTACAACAAACTTCCATATCTAGTTTGTTAATAGTACGAACCATTTCTAATACCTGATCAAATTCAGGTCCGTCTTTTACATTTCTCCAAGCAGCTCCCATACAAACTCTAGAACTACCAGATGCTTTTGCACGTAAAGCTTGTGCTTTTACTTGGTGTACAGTCATTAAATCATTACCATCTACATTGGTATGATATCTTGCAGCTTGCGGACAATAACCACAGTCTTCTGGGCATCCTCCAGTTTTTATAGAAAGTAATGTAGATACTTGTACGGTATTAGGGTCGTGATATTTACGATGAACAGTTGCAGCTTCATATAACAAATCCATCATCGGTTTGTTATAAATCTCTAAGATCTCTTCCTTCGTCCAATTATGTCTTGTCTCACTCATATAGTCGTTGTTTGATAAGATCAAAAATAAAAAATTCCGCTGTCGAAGCAGAATTTTTTAAACTTTTATTTTGATTCTAAATTAACATCTTTAAATATGCTGTTTTTCTGTAGGATAAAATGGCTCTTTATTTTTTATCATCAGATACTCAGATGATTCCATTTTACTAAGATTATTGTTTATACACTTAGTAAAACAGAGACCGCATTTCCCCCAAACCCAACAGCATTAACGATTATTTTTTTTAGTTCTGTAGGTGTATTTTGTTTTGCTGCAAAAGGAACTTCTATAGCTTTTTGATGTTGTAACATTAATAAAGCTAATTCAAGATTTAATAATCCAGAGGCTCCAAACGTATGCCCAATCTTCCATTTATTTGTAGTTAAAAAAGGAATTTTGTTAGCAAATACTTTTTTAATAGCATTAATTTCAGAAGAATCTCCTTTAATTGTACCAGGAGCATGCATTACAATAGCATCTATTTCCTCTAAATTAATGTTTTTACAAGCCATTCTCATAGACTTCTGAAAACATTCAGCATCTGCAGTTACTGAAGTATTATGTTTTAAAACTTCTGTAGCATACCCAATACCTTCAATTTTGGCAATGGTACGTTCAGAAATTTCATTTTCTAAACAAATAGCAGCAGCACCTTCTCCCAACACCATGGTATTTTTTGTTTTTTCTAAATCAAAAGCCTTACAAGGAAAACCTTCAGTTTCTCTAGAATATACTTTTAATGCTTTCATTTGCGCAATAGTAAACTCTGTTAACGGAGCTTCGCTTCCACCTACTAAGAATTTATCTGCTAATCCAGATTGAATCCAAGCAACTCCATTTAATAAAGAATGTAAAGCAGTAGAACAAGTAATGGAATGCGAGATTTCTGGTCCGTTACTTTGTAAATCGTGTGCAATCCAAGAAGAAATATTTCCTAAAGTTGTTGTAGGAGAACTCAAAGTAGAAGAAATACCAGTTTCTAAAAACTCTTGATGATATTTTTCGAATAAAGCTGTTGCACCACGAGAAGAACCGAAATTGATTCCAAAATCATCACCCGTTTTCCAGCCAGCTTGTTGACTAGCTTTTCTGGAAGCATAAATGGCGAATAAAACAGTTTTATCTAGGTTCTTATATTTATTATCTGATTGTTGAATTTCTTGAATAATCGCTTGATCTTTTTCAGCGATTTTTGCAATCCATTCTGAAAAATGTTCAAACTCTTTTTTTGAAATTTTATGGTCGTTATCTAAATAACTTTCCCAAACTTCTGTTGAAGTTGCTCCTAAAGGAGATATAGAAGCAAAAGCGGATATAGATATTGGTTTCAAAACTAAAAATTTTAGCAAAATTAAGGCTAAAATCTTTAAATTGAATCATTATAAGACAATCACAGTAGAAAATAAAAAAGTTTACTGTATCTATGAAACAAGTTGCTACTTTAAACGTCTTATTATAGATTATGAAGTTAACCTTTAATTGAATGAAAAATGAATGAACAAAATCAAAAAAGTTGGATGGGTAGAAATTGGCCATGGGCTTTACCCGTTGGCTGTTGCTCTGGATGTTTAATTTTAATAGTAGTTGTTGTTTTTGGCGTAGGAACTGCTGTATTTGGAATTATTGATGAACTTGCAGAAGTTTCGCCTATTGAAGAAGCGATTAATATTGCTGAAAAAAATGACAAGATATTAGAATACATAGGAAAAGATATAGAAACAGAAGGATTCCCAAATGGGAAAATTTCTATTAAGAATGATGAAGGTGATGTTGACTTTCGAATTCAAATAATAGGAAATAGAGGAGTAGGAACCTTAGTAGTAAGAGGAATTCGTTCTGATAAAAAATGGGTATATGAAGATTTGTATGTAATTATTAAAGAATCAGGAGAACGAATTAATTTGTTGGAGAATAGGAAACTATTGGAAGAAGGCATCTAAAAATGAAAAACGAGGAGTTTGTAAAAAGACTCCTCGTTTTTTATATATAAAACTCGTGTTTTAGTGCCAGAACAAACTGTTATTTCCTTTTGTTCTATATTTTTTAATGGTTTTAATTCTTGATAGCATCATGTTATTCATTTTTGGTTTCATAGCTTTTTCATAAGCAGGAATTGCTTTAAAAGCTGTTACCATATCATAATCGGTAGCAATTTGACCAGCATCAAAAGGTACATTTCCATAATCATCTCTAAACCATCTCATCCATTCTGTACTTCCTGGAGTATAAACAATTAAAGAATCTGATGTAGGGAAAGGAGCTGGTAATAAAAATGAATTGAATTTATATTGTGCTGGACTATGACAACTCATACAAGAAGATAAAGGTAAATTTTCATACTCTTGTTTGGTATTTATATCATATGCTACTTGTGCAACGGCACCATCATTTGGTCCACTTAATCGTCCTCCCCAACCTAATGTTTCTTTACTATATTTTGGAGCATTCGCATTAATTACAGTTTCATTTAATTTAGGATATGGAGGTTTTATAGGACTCTTTACATCTGGATCGTTACCCCACATTGCTCCTAACGGAACAAGTTTATCCCAGTTAGATCCTTTTTGATCTTGATCGTATACAAAAGTTGAGTAAACCCAACCTGTTTTTGGAGCTGTTTTACTGTCTTTTACAACAATATCCATTTGAAAGAAACTAACGTTTCTTACTTGGTATCCTTTCTTAGGATTTTCTTTTGTAGGAATTGTATCGTACACATTAAAAATCTGAGCTCCTTCCATAACAGGCCATTCAGGAGCATTGATATTTGAAAATGCTAATTTTACAATAACGCTTCCTTCTTTAAATTGAGCGGCGTCATTCACTAAATTAACTTTTGCTCCAGTTTTACCCCAAATTTGTCCAACAGTGTAAGCTGCTGTTTCATCGTATAAGACTAAAACATATCCAGACTCGTCTACTTTTAAACTTTCGAACATATTTGCTGGATTACCATTTCCTAAATAGGTTCCCAAGATAGCTTCTCGTTCGTTTCCTAACCAAGGTTGATGGTACCAATCGTGGTCTGCTGCATTCCAATTTTTATTATCTGTAAAAAAAGGCGCTAGATTTGCAGCTACATAACTCTTTAACGAGTCCATATAAATAAGCGCATTTTTATCAGAAATAGGTTGGCCTTGTAAAGCTTGTTGCCATGAAGGATTTACTACAGGTTTTACCTCAGTAGGATAGTTATGACTAAGTTGAAAGAGGTTTCCATTGTATTCTTGTTTTGAAGGAATAGAATCTCTATGATTTTTAAAAGCTTCTAGTTCAATAGGTGTAACAGGCGAAACAGCACTGTATTGCTCTGCTTCTTTTTTCGACTTTTTAGCGTTTGTACACATAGATCCAAGAACTATGAAAGCTAATAAAGAAAAAGCCGTCGTAAATAGGTTAAATTTTCGTTTCATGTTGAGTTAGTTTTCGAATTGATGATTTTATAGTGATTAATAAATGTAACTATAAGGTTGATTTAGAGGTAGTAAAAAGTCTTAAGCGTTAGGTTTTTAGGTATAAAGCGAAGTAAATTTGCTTAAAGGTCACCAAATCAAGGAAATAATAGGCTTATTTTAGTGTCGATTTTTTAATGATAGCTTATAAATATTGTCTTAACAATATTAAAAAAAAAGAAACACCAGAGTGTAAAATATGCTATTATAACGTTGCTTTTTCTATTAGAAAATGATGTCATTTTAAACAATAAGTACAATTACATGATTAGATACATGTAGTAGAGGACAAGGTGTTATATTTTCATGAAGTGATTTTGGTTTCGGGGTTATAATAGACTAATTTATAATAGAATAAAACTATTTTAAAAGGCAAAAGCCCCTTTTTTAAAAAAGAGGCTATACTATGTTTGATACTTGTTTAAAGTATTAAGCTTGTTTTTAATATGATTTTCAAAATCTTAAATAAGCTAAATATCCTACTTGAAACTGACTAAAACCATTTGTTTCTTGATTTGCTGTATTAGTGTATAGATATCTGAAAAAGAACTTATTGTCGCTTTTTATATCTGGAGTAAAAAAAGCAGAAAGTTCAATCCGGTGTAACCATTGTCCTGCATTTTTTATGTCTGAAAATGCATTAAAATCCTCACCTCTTGGAATTAATATTTTGTAAGGACGATATTTTAGGGCTCCTCCAAAACGTTCTTCAGAACGTATTCTAATCAAAGTTTCAGGATAAACGCTAAAAAAACCAATATTTTCATTAAAGTTTTGATTAGGATTTATAACTCTAGTTCTTCCATAATGAGTACCACTATTTAATTCAAATCGTAATTTTGAATTAGGTACATCATAAGTTACAATATTTAGATCAAAACCTATAGAGGTGTTTGTAAATCGAACTAAATCTAAATATGAGACAGTGTTGTTTTTTAGGGTTAATTCTTTTTCTTTATTTTCTATTCTAGCCCAATTAAAATTAGGTTTTATATAATTAGCAAAACCTACATTTCTCCCTCTAGAACCTCTTACAAGATAACGTCTAGTCCATAAAGGAATATTTTTTTCAATCTCTATCTGAATTAATCCGTTAGGAGCAGAATTATTGAGGCCTACAAAATCACTAAAAAACCGTGCCCCTAAGATTTTTGATGACTGTTCTTTTTTTAACTCAATACTAAACTCTTCATTAGTATCATTTGATGGTAGTGTAATAGTTTGATTTTTAGGACTAAAATCTAAACGATCGTTTTGATGTTTTTGCACATACATTTTTATGATATCTGTTATAGGAACAGAAAAAATAGGATAGCGACCTTCATATGAATGTAAGTCATAATTATATAAATCATCAAAATCGGTTCTAGAACTAAACCCTAAAGGAAATTCATTTACAAATTTTAATTCTTTTTTAGAATTTCCTAAAATGTCTTTGACTAAAGGTTCATTAAAAAATTCTTGAAGGTATTGTTTTACCTCATTATAAGTTAATCTTTCACTTTGATTCTTGGTTTTTGTGGTATCTTTTCTTTTAATATATTCTTTTAGTATTAAATCTTCAGGAATAAATGGTCTCCCTAAATTTCCAACTATAGTAATATGCTCTATAAAACCATCGTTAATATCAAGCTCAATATTCTCAATTTTAAACCTATATAAAGGAATGTCTTTTATGACATTTCTTTTATTAACTATAGAATCATTGATATCTCCTTCTGCTTTCCTTCTTTCTCTTTCTAGTTTATCAATTTTACTTTTATATTCATTTTTAATCTTATCAGTTAGTTTCTTATATCTTGAATAAAATGAAATAGAATCGTTTTCATTTTTTTTAATTTCTCTTTTTATACTTAATAACTTAGACCTATCAGCACTTGTTCTTTTTAAAAGAGATTCCTTTTCCCCTTGTTCTATTTTTTTTACTGAATCTTTTACTTTATTATCGGTTACTAGTTTTTTTATTTGTTGATAATTTACGGAGTCTTTTTGTGTTATATACTTGTTTAATTGTATTTTTATTCGTTGATAGTTTACAGAATCATTTTTTAATAACGAATATATTTTTTCATTTAACCTAATATAAAGTTGCCTTTTTTCTTCTTCTATTTTACTACAAAGTCCTGTTTTATTTACTTCTAAGGAAATTAGTACTTCTTTATTTTTTGTTATTTTGTTTTCGAGTGTTTTTTTATTGTTTAGAAATAAAGTAATAGACTTTCTAAGAGTTTTAATAGAATCTGTTTTAATCTTTATTTGTTTTTTATTACTTAAATAAGTAGATAACAACCCATTTTCAATTAGTTGAATCATTCTAAAAGCATTGTATAATTTTTTAAGTTTGCTCCTTATTTTAGGTTTTTTGTATTTCCTTAACTTTAAAAAACCATTTCTTTGATTGATATGGTGTACAAATTTAGAAAGCTTATAAGAAGAAGTATCTAATTTGTTATTATCTCTTAAGTGTTTTATGTCTCTAGCCAGTTTATAAAAATTAATACCATTTTGATCTTTAGTAACATTCACATCTAATGAGTATTTTAAAGTGCCAGCTACTGGTTCTGTATCATATTGAAAAGCGGTGATAATAAGAGCATCAAAAAATTGATAAATATTTCGTATTGTTTTTACATAAGTTTCCCTATCATCTGTTTTTAATTTTATAATATCATATTCGGGTTCATCTTTAGAAATTGAATCTAAGGCTTCTATAAATTTGCTTCGAAAAATTACCTCATTAAAAGGAAAAACCCTAAAGGATGTCTTTTTCCCTTTTGTGTTTTTTATATCCTTATTTTTAGTATTTCTTAAAGTAAAAGTTACATCATTAGAAGTTTTAGGGCTAGCAAAAATTAAAATCGTTTTCACACGCTCTTTTACTTCTATAGTATCTTTTATTTTTATACTATCTTTAGTTTTATTAGTAAACATATACGGCTGTATCTGTTTTTGGGCCATAGCAAAAAAGCCCATCACTATACATAGTGTAGTTAGTTTAAGTTTCATGGTTGGTTAAGTTTGAGTTGTTGTTCAACCAACTAATTTATAGGAGAATAAAATAAAGGTTTAGGGGTAAAAGCCCCTTTTTTGGAAAAGAGGCTACAATGTATTCAATACTTTTTCAATCGTAAAATAAACCTTTTCAAGTTGTTCTGCGGTAATTACATATGGAACTTGAATATAAATAGTGTTTCCTAGTGGACGTAAAAACACCCCTTCTTTCATAAAAGAAGACAGTAATAAATCGCGCAAAGTACCATAACGTTCCATGTTGGTATCTAAGTCTAAAGCAAAAATGACTCCTATATTACGAGTAGATTTTACTTTAGGGTGCGATTGAATTCGTTCACTAAATTGTTGATGTGCTTTGCTAATTCTTTGAATACTTTCTTGAATCTCTTCTGAAGTCAATAAATCGATACTCGCAATAGCAGCGGCACAACCTATTGGATTTGCAGAGTAGGTATGACAATGAAAATATCCTTTTGCAATATCATCGCTTAAAAAAGCATCGTAAATTTCTTGTGTACAAGAAGTAATAGCCATAGGAACCAACCCACCAGTTAGCGCTTTACTTAAGCAAATGATATCTGGTTTGATAGTCATATGATCTGATGCAAAGTTTTTTCCTGTTTTTCCAAAACCAGTCATTACTTCATCTGCAATGGTGAGAACAGCATTGGTTTTGAAAAAATCTAAAATGCTATTCAATCCATTATTATCATGGGTTTTCATTCCCGCAGCACCTTGCACAATAGGTTCGTATACAAAGGCGGCTACTTTATGGTTCGCAACAATGTCTTTTAATTGTGTTAAAATTGCTTCAGTATTCGTTCCGTTAGGAACAGGAATACGATGTACGTTGATTAAAAAGTCTTCAAAAGGGCCGTTATAAACTGATAATCCAGAAGTAGACATGGCACCAAAAGTATCTCCGTGAAAACCATTTTCAAAAGCGATGAACGTAGTACGTTTGTCTCCTTTGTTGAAATAGTACTGTAGTGCCATTTTAATAGCTGATTCTACAGCAGTAGAACCATTATCATTAAAGAAAATCTTAGCTTGATTTTCTGGTAGAATTCCAATAAGTTTTTCAGAAAGTTCTACGGCAGCAGGATGCGTAAAGTCGCTAAACATTATTTGATCCAACTGTTGCATTTGTTCGTATACTTTGCTTGTAATATACTCGTTACAATGTCCAAACATACACGTATACCAAGAAGAAATAGCATCGATATATTCATTACCGTGCTCATCTGTAAGTATACAGCCTTTTGCTTTTACAATTCCTAAGCTATTTGGATGTGTTTGATGTTGTTTTAATGGATGCCAGATGTGTTTCTTATCGCGTTCTTGTAGTGTCATTTTCTTATTGTTTCGAGTACTGAACTTTGTTATTTATAATTTTTCTCTAAACTTATCTGCGTATTCTTTAATCACGTTTTGATCGATATAAGGCTCTTCCTCGATTCTTCCTATAACAGGAACTCCGCTCATTTTTTTAATGATAGCTTCCGTAGTTGTATGTTCGTCTCCACTATACACTAAAGAAACATCAAATCCTTTTTCTTTTAATAAATTTAGTGTTAGTAGTGTATGATTAATACTTCCTAAATAATGACGAGAAACTACAATCACTTTATAATCTGGTTGGATTAAATCTAGAATAGTATGTTTATCATTTAATGGAACTAACAATCCTCCAGCACCTTCAATTACTAAATGATTTTCAGTATTAGGAGTTTTAATGTTTTTTATATCGATAGTAATTCCATCTATTTCTGCTGCGGCATGCGGACTCATTGGAGTATTGAGAGCATAACTGTTTTCATGAAAAACAGAGGTTGTATTAGAAATTAAGTTTTGTACTTTGTGTGTATCAGAATAATCTAAATCTCCAGACTGAATAGGTTTCCAATAATCTGCTTCTAAGGCTTCTGTTATAATTGCTGAAGCGACAGTTTTTCCAACCTCAGTAGATATTCCGGTAATAAAATATTTTTTCATTTAAAGATTGTTTTACAATCGTTACAAATTAATTTTTGACTTTCAAAAAATGGGAAAAGCATGTAGAAGAAATTTTTTCGTTGAATATCTGCTACTAAAATTCGGTTAGAGTTACATGATGGGCAATGGATGTCATTTCCTTTCGCATCTTTTTCATATCTCCGAATTTCATTGTATACTTTAGAAGCTTTTTCCAAATCTTCATTGTACACTAGTAATTTTACTCCACCAATGGCTTGACTTATTAGTGGATCGGAATCTATTGTTTTTTCATCCATTAGCATAGTACTAATGTTTTCTGAATCTAATTTAGATTTCACTACTTGCGCTTCTGTAGAATATTCAAAAACAGCTAAAATTGTATAGTCTTCTCTCATCTTTAATTTTAGACAAAGGTAATGAGTTTTAAGGAAGGTATATAGTTAATATTTATAGCGAAAACGTCATGCAGAAATTACCTTTCAACCGCGTACAGGAAGGCTGTTTTTGTTTTAAAAGAAAGAACTCTTGTTATACCAAAGAAGCTAGTGCTTCTAAAATAGCTGTAATCTGTTCTTTAGAATTAAAACGATGTAGGCAAAAACGAATGCGTTCTTTTCCTTCAGGAACTGTTGGAGAAAGAATAGATTTTACATTAAATCCTTTTTTTTGAAGTTGTTGCGAAATATATTTTGCTTTGTTGGTATTAGAAATGAGATAGCAATGAATTGCAGAGGTACTTTCAATAAAGGAATCTGTTAACTGTAATCGTTGTACTTCGTTTGTAAAATGCGTAATCTTTTGATGTAGTTCTGAAATATGAGACGGTTGCATATATTGATATGCTACCTGAATAGTTGCAATAGCATGCGGAGACAGTCCTGTTGTATAAATAAAACTTCTGGAGAAATTAACTAAATATTCATAGAGTTCTTTACTTCCTAAAATAGTTGCTCCATGACAACCTAAGGCTTTTCCATAAGTAATGATTCGCGCAAAAATAGCATGTTCAACTTCTGACTGTTGTACTAATCCCATTCCTTTTTCTCCAAATACACCTAAAGCATGTGCTTCATCAATTATTACATAAGCGTTGTATTTTTTAGCAATGTTAACTAATGAAACTAAATCAGGAGAATCGCCATCCATTGAAAAAACAGATTCAGTAACGATGTATATATTATCATACATACTTCGCTCTAGTATTTCTTCAAGATGTGTAAGATTGTTGTGTTTAAATTTATAGGCTTTGGCATTAGAAAGTTGTATGCCATCTCTAATCGAAGCATGACTCAATTCGTCATATAAAATAACATCGCCTCGTTGTGGAACCGATGAAAAAAAGCCAACGTTAGCATCGTATCCAGAATTGAATAGCAACGCTTTTTCTGCATTGTGAAAATCGGCAATTATCTTTTCTGTAGCTTCATATAATGGATGATTTCCTGAGATCAATCGAGAGCCTGTTGCACCGTTAATTTTGATATTATTGTTTACGAGCAACTCATGTGTCCTATTAAAAATAACTTCCGATTGTGCAAAACCTAAATAATCGTTGGAATAAAAATCGATTAGATTAGACGCGCTTTGCAAGCTACGTAAAGCATTAGCTTGTTTACGATGACTTAATTTTTGTTGTAGCTTTTTAGGAAATTTCATTGATACAAAAATAGTAAAGCATTAGAAAATATAGACGATAGAGATAGCGTCTTTTGTTTTTCTGTAAATTTGTGGTTATAAATTGCAGATTAATAAAAATTGAATGGAAGAAATCCTTTTAAAAATAACAGCGGTAAAAGAATCGAAAGCAAGCTTATTAAGTCTTACTCATGAAGGTTTAACCCGTATACCAGATGAAATTTTTGACTTAGATCACCTTACGAATCTAAACCTTAGAGGTAATAAGATTGAAGAAATACCAGCAGAAATTTCAAAGCTTAAAAACTTAAAAGTTTTGTATTTAGATAATAATCAGATACAAAAAATAGATGCTCGTTTTTTTGAGTTGGAAAACATAATTGTTTTAAATCTTACGAATAATAATATTGAATGTATTTCTGAAGAAATAGGACGATTTAAAGAATTAAAACGTCTTCA
Source organism: Tenacibaculum amylolyticum (assembly GCF_964511145.1). NCBI lineage: Bacteria > Pseudomonadati > Bacteroidota > Flavobacteriia > Flavobacteriales > Flavobacteriaceae > Tenacibaculum > Tenacibaculum amylolyticum. The sequence goes on along the minus strand of NZ_CAZEFZ010000076.1, from coordinate 153,533 downwards.
TATTTCTCAAAATAAATTAAGAAGTTTACCTAAAAGTATTGGAGAACTAGAAAACTTAGAACATTTATACGGACATGGAAATGAACTAACGAAATTACCAAATGAGCTAGGACAATTAAAAAAACTAAAACATCTAAACTTTTTTAATAATAGAATTACTGATTTAGATATTGATCTAAGTAATTTAAAATTGCTTAATTATCTAGAATTAGGATTTAATCAAATAACAAAATTATCACCAACAATTGGAAAATTAGAAAATTTAGAAATCTTGTCGTTATTTGATAATCAACTTGTAGAGTTGCCAAAAGAAATCTCAAACTTAGTAAATCTTAGAAGGTTGAATGTATCCTATAATCAATTAGAAACAATTGAATTGAATTTAAAAACCATGAAAAATTTAGGAGAACTTCATGTGTTTAAAAATAATTTAAGGGATTTAAAAAGGTTAAATGTGAGAAAACTTTGCAATAGGCTTCCTAGTTATAGTTCTCATTTTTGTTTACTAATAGATGAAACACAAGAGTTGATGATTCACTCCTTATCTAAGATATTTATAAAGTCTTCTAAAATTGGAATTATAAATCTTGAACATAAAAAAATGCCAGAAGGTCATTATTACAAACAAATTCCGTATGAATTATCACAGAAATACAAATTAGTAGACCCAAGAAGGGAAAGAATGAGAGAAAGATTTAAAAAGAAAAACAATTAAAAAACTTTTAAACTCTCTTAATCACATTGGTTACAATTCCCCATATTAAAAAGTTATTTTCTTCTGTAATTTTTATAATAGGGTAATCTGGATTTTCTGGTTTTAACCACACTTCGTTTCCTTCTACACGTAAACGTTTTACGGTAAATTCACCATCTAAAAAACAAACAGCAATTTTATTATTTGTAGGAGGAATGCTTCTGTCAATTACTAATAAATCATTATCATCTAATCCAGCACCAATCATAGATTGTCCACTAACTCTTGCAAAAAAAGTGGCTTCTTTATTTCTAATAAGTTCTTCATCTAACGATATTCTACTTTCTTTAAAATCATCGGCGGGAGAAGGAAACCCAGCAGAAATTCCTGTGTCGAAAAAAATAGCCCCATTACTCTCAATATCTTTCGGGCTAAAAAATGTTAATGCTTGATTTTTTAAACTCATTTTACAACAATAATATCGTTAATATTTGTGGTGTACTTCGGGGTTAATCGTTCCTGACGCATTTTCCAGGTTCTTTCTAAATCCTGATTTCCTAATTTTACTTGATTAGATTTATATTTCTTATTAATTTGATCTATAGCATTCATGAGTGGTTTGTGCTTTGGATCTTCTTTGGTAAATAAATCTAATTGAAAATTATCTTCAGGAACCAATCCAGTTAAAATTACACCTGCTCTTTTATATTTAATGCCAGATTTAAAAATTGTTTGAACTGCAGCTACGGCAGCTTTACTAATAGTTAAACTAGAATTGGTAGGAAATGGTAAAATTACCGTTTTACTAACTCGGTGTTGTTCTTGATTATGCTTATGACGATCGCTTCTTAATAATACAACAATCATATGACAACAACTTCCTTGTTTACGTAATTTCTCAGCACAATTTACAGCAAAAGTAGAAATACGTTCTTTAATATTTTCTATATCAGCATACGTATATTCAAAACTACGTGTTGTAGCAATTGCTTTTCTAGCTTTATCTTCTTCAAGTGTTATACTAGATTTTCCTAATAAGTCTTGCTGCAATTTCCATACAGTAATAGAATACTTTTTTCGTACCATAGTGCTGTCTAATTGTGTAAAATCGTATGCCTTTTTACAACCAGCAGCTTTTAGTTTCTTTTGAAGCCCATGTCCAATACCCCATATTTTTTCTATGGGAGTCCATTTTAAAGCTTTTAAGCGTTTCTCTTCAGAATCAATAATATAAACACCTCCAGTTTCCTTTAAAAATTTACGAGCAATTTTATTGGCAACTTTACTTAATGCTTTGGTAGGAGCAATACCTACACAAGTAGGAATTCCTGTCCATTGTAAAATCCTATTTCGAATGTCATGTCCGTACACATCAAAATCGTAATTTTCAAAGCCTTTAAATTGAAGAAAAGCTTCGTCAATAGAGTAAATTTCTACATTAGGTGTGAACTGCGAAAGAATTTTCATAACCCGATCACTCATATCTCCATATAACGGATAATTAGAAGAAATGACTTCAATATTATGTTGCTTGCAATAGTTTTCCCATTTAAAAATAGGGGCTCCCATAGGAAGACCTATTTCTTTGGCTTCGTCGCTTCTTGAGATAACACAACCGTCATTATTGCTTAGTATAGCCACAGGTTTATTGCGTAAATTCGGGTTGAATACACGTTCACAAGAGGTATAAAAATTATTACAATCTACTAAAGCAAACATAGATTACAAAAATACGGAATATTACACATTATAATATTCCGTATAAAGAAGAGATGAATCAAACTTACATTATAATTTTACTTTTTCTCCGTTTTCATCGATTTGATAATACGTATTACCTTCTTTCCATAATGCTTTTACTGTTCCTTGTTTTTCCTTACTTGGATGCTTTAAATCAATAGCAATGATTTTATTGTGATACATTTTTTTGATGTTCTTTACAGGTGTATGACCAACAATAATCGTATTCGCTTTGTAATGATCAGTAATAAAATCAATTTCCGCTTGCGGTAATTTTTCTGTGAAATAACCTCTGTACCATAATGGTCCTACATTACCAGAGAAAACACCTCTTGCTCTTTTGTTTTCTTTAATTTCAGAGATTGGTTTTCTATAATATTTTCTTGCTAATGTATTCATTTCTTCTAAAGTGAAATTATCTTCGGCCAAACGTTTGCTCAATCCACCATGTACATAAATAGCGTCTCCTATTTTTTCTACACAATTTTTAGAAGTTAGCCAATTGCCTAATATGGTATTTTCGCTATATAAATCTTTTAAATTTTTGTGTAAACCTAATGCCGTATTTTTGTACTTCTGTTGCACATATCTATAATCACCTTGAATGTTCATTACTTCATGATTTCCAATAATAAAATGAACCATTCCATTAGCTTCTTCAGCTTGCCTTTCTAATTCATAAATTAGCCAAAGCACTGGAGTAACATTCTTACCTCTATCGAAGAAGTCTCCAACTAATACTAGATGTCCTTGACCAAATGTCCATTGATAATCTTTGTTCATTACACCAGTTCCTTCTAATATTTTTTTTAAAGCATAAAAATTTCCTTCAATATCAGATACAACTAATAGTTTTTTAGGCTCTTTATATATAGTAGGAGGTGTTTCGAAATTTGTTGATAATGCAACAGAGAAGGTATCGTTAGATTCGTTGTCTACAATTACGTCAATTTTAGCATTTTCTTTAGCAATGTTACTTTTCCTAATAGCTGTTTTATCTCCAGAAAAAGTTGATAGAACCTCGTAATTATCTTTGTGAGTAAAAACATAAGGTCCGTCTGTTGTTAATTGTAATTCATACGGCAGTCCTAAGATTTCTAAGAATTTTTGAAGGTTTTCTTTCTTTATGTAATCTAAAACAGTATAACTTCCATTTATTTTCGCATTAGTATTAGCTCCTAATTTTAGTAATTTGTTAAACCCTTCTGGGTTATCATATTTTACAGTATAAAGTAATGCAGTTATATTTCTTTTGTTTTGAAAATTAACGTCCGCACCCTTTTTAATTAAGTAAAGTATTAAATTGTTTCTTTTATATTTTGCAGCATACATTAAAGGTGTTTTCTGACCTTTATTTGTTAAGTTAACATCTGCCCCGTTTCGAATTAAAATATCTAATAATTCTTCGTTTGCTCCAATTTTCACAGCGTAAGTGAGTGGTGTATAACCACTAAATAGATTATTCACAGTATTCTCTTTAGCTAGCATTGTTGCAAGTGCTTTACTATTTCCTGTTTTAATTGTTTTTAAAATATTATTGTCTTGACCAGTACAATAAAGACAAATAAAGGATATTAAAAAAAATGCTATTTTTTTCATGATTTTATTGTGTTTTAAATATTTATAATTTGTTAGAAATAGGAATAGATATCCCTTGTCGGAAAAATCCGATAGTTTAGAATATAGTATGTAATAAGAAGTTATTCTTTTATATGTTCGAGTATATCAGCAGGTTGACAGTCTAATGCTTTGCAAATAGCATCTAATGTTGAAAATCGTATAGCTTTAGCCTTTCCAGATTTTAGAATGGATAAATTAGCAGTGGTAATGCCTATTAATTCAGCCAACTCTTTGCTTTTCATTTTTCGTTTAGCAAGCATCACGTCTAAGTTTACAATAATTGGCATATTAAATAGTTAAATCGTTTTCTTCTTGTATTTTTCTTCCTTTTTGCATTAAATCCATATAAAAATAAACCATAAAGGCTATTAATAGATGAATGATTAATGGTAAATGTTCTTCACTAAAAATAATTTTATTTGATTTAGTGAGGCCAACAATTATACTAATCAAACCAACAAAGATTGGAATAAAATTTAATTTGAAAAATACACGTAGTTTTTGCTGAGAAGTTTTGTTAAATACTTGTTCTTGAATAAAAACTCCAAAAAAATTCTTTAAAGCCCAAAAGTAAATTGTGTAAAAAAATAAACTCAACCACATCAAAATTACTTTTATAGATAGAGAAAAACCTACGGTTAACTGTAATAATGGAATTCTAATGTTTACATAGGGATCTGACTCTTTATCTAAGATGGAAACTAAAGGAATATCCCAGTCTAGATAATATTCAATAAACGATAACATTGAAAATATAGTTACGAAAGCACTAAATAATGCAAATCCATAATAAAACAATTTTGAAAGTTGGAATGCTATTTTTTTCATACAAACACATTTTGAGTATATAATAACGCAAATATATAAAAATTATTGAAAAACGATAATTAATTAATGTTTTAAGATGTTTTTTGAATAAGATTAGTGAGTGTATTTAATGTTAGTTTTATCTGCTAGTTTTAAGTATATTCGACCTAACCTTAGAGCATTAAAATTTAATTTTACTTTATGTCGAAAAAATTAAAAATTGATGGTATTGATAAAATCATCATAAAACGATTAGTAAATGACGCACGAACTCCCATTTTAAGTATTGCAAGAGAGGTAGGTATTTCAGGCGCAGCGATACATCAAAGATTACGAAAACTTGATGATTCAGATTTAATAGATGGCTATAAAATGGTTCTAAATCCCAAAGCTTTAGGATATACAACAACAGCTTTTGTGGGAGTATTTTTAGAATCGGCCAGTTTATATTCTTCAGCAATTAAAAGATTGAAAGATATTCCAGAAGTAGTAGAGAGCCATTATACTACTGGTAATTATGCAATTTTTATAAAAATTATGTGTAAAAACAACCAGGACTTAATGCATTTGTTAAATAAAGACATTCAAAACATAAAAGGCGTATCAAGAACGGAAACATTCATATCTTTGGATCAACAAATTGATAGACAAATAAAAATTTAATCCTCTATATGAACGACTTTATTCTGTACTTTAAAATGGGCTTATTTCATGTACTTGATTTAAATGCCTACGATCATATTTTATTCCTAATTGTATTAGCAGTAGTATACCAATTCAAACAATGGAAAAAAGTTTTATGGTTAATTACACTATTCACTATCGGACATTCTATCACGTTAGCTCTATCTGCTTATAATATTTTAAAAGTAAGAGCCGACTTAGTAGAGTTTTTAATTCCGTTAACCATTTTTATTACAGGATTAATGAATGTATTAACAGCGAGAAAAGCATCTGTAGGAAAAGATAATCAGAACTTATTTTTTGCACTGTTTTTTGGATTAATACACGGATTAGGCTTTTCTAATTATTTTAAAATGATGATTGGAAAAAGTGAAAGCAAATTAATGCCATTATTAGAGTTTGCTCTAGGAGTAGAGGCTGCTCAGGTAATTATTGTGTTATTAATCTTATTAGTTGGAGGTGTGGTGCAGTCTGTTTTTGGTGTTAACAGACGCGACTGGATTTTAGTAGTATCTTCTATTGTTATAGGATTCGCTATTCAAATGATGTTGAATCGTGTTTTTTGGTAAATTATTAACTTCTTTAACAGTAAAATCTCTTTATTTTAGCTTTCTATGTCTTTAACAGCAAAAGAATTAAAATACGCAAAGACCTATTTAAAAATGGCTCGTGAATGGGGAAAGTTATCTCACTGTACTCGTAAACAAGTTGGAGCTATAATTGTAAAAGATAGGATGATTATTTCTGATGGATATAACGGAACACCAACAGGATTTGAAAATATTTGTGAAGATGAGGAAGGATATACGAAATGGTATGTATTGCATGCAGAAGCAAATGCTATTTTAAAAGTAGCAGGTTCTACACAGTCTTGTGAAGGAGCAACTTTATATATTACACTTTCTCCATGTCAACAATGTAGCAAGTTAATTCACCAATCAGGAATTAAGAGAGTAGTATATTCTAATGAATATAAGGATACCAGTGGTTTAGAATTTTTAAAGAAAGCAGGAGTAGAATTGATTTATTTACCGAATGAACAAGAATAACTTACCCATATTTTTTGCTATTGCAGTAGCTTTTGGAGTTTTAATAGGAGTTTTTTTTAATGGAAGATCAAATGTTTTGAGCAAAGGATCGGCCAATGAACAAAAAATTAAACGTCTTATAAATTTCATACAACAAGATTATGTAGACGATGTAAATACAGATGAATTGTTAGATGGAGCAATTGCAGAAATGCTCACAAAATTAGATCCACATTCTGTATATATTCCTAAAGAGAATTTACAAGCAGTTACCGAAAATATGCAAGGTAATTTTGTTGGAATTGGAGTGCAATTCAGAATGATTGGCGATACAATTACGGTAGTACATCCAATAAAAGGGGGACCAAGTATTAAAAAAGGAATTAAATCTGGTGATCGAATTCTTATTGCAAACTCAGATACTTTATATGGTAAGAATGTTAGAAATGGTGATATTTTAAAGAAATTAAAAGGGAAACCAGATACAAAAGTAGATTTACAAGTATACCGAAAGTCTAACGACAGTTTGTTTAATGTAGCTGTTACGAGAGGAAAAGTAAATATAAAAAGTGTAGATGTAGCTTACATGTTAAATGATAGTATTGGTTATATCAAACTAGATCGTTTTGCACGTAATACTTATAAAGAATTTAAAGAAGCAATTACTGATTTGTTAGGTTTAGGCATGACAGATTTGGTATTAGATTTAAGAGGCAATGGTGGTGGATATATAGATATTGCTAATAAAATTGTAGATGAATTTTTAGAAGACGAAAAACTAATTGTTTTTACCAAGAATAATGGTGGAGAAATTATAGAATCTTTTGCAACAGACGAAGGAGATTTTGAAAATGGAGGTTTGTATGTATTAATCGATGAAAACTCTGCTTCTGCTTCTGAAATTGTAGCTGGTGCTTTACAAGATAATGACAAAGGAACTATTATTGGTAGACGTTCTTTTGGAAAAGGGTTGGTACAAGAAGAAATGGATTTAGGAGACGGATCTGCGGTACGATTAACGACAGCTCGTTATTACACTCCAACAGGAAGATCTATTCAAAAACCATATAAACCTAAAGGAGAAGCCGAAGATGAAACTTCTAGTTTTTATGGAGATGAAGTACAACAACGTTATAGAAATGGAGAGTTGTTTAATAGAGATAGTATTAAAACTATAGATAGTTTAAAATACACAACACCAAAAGGAAAAATAGTATATGGAGGTGGAGGAATTATCCCAGATGTTTTTGTGGCTATAGATACAACAACCTATATTTCTCCATACTACTTTGGATATTTAAACGATTTTGCTTTCCGTTATGTAGATAATAATAGAAAGAAATTAGCAGGAATGTCTATTGATGATTTTATTAAAGATTTTGATAAAGACAATAAAGTTTCTGATGAGTTTTTAAATCAATTAAAAGACATTAGCACTTCAGCAAGAACAAAAGATCAATTACGTAAGTTTCTAAAAACAAGTATTGCTAGAGAGTTGTTCAATGATCAAGGTTTGTATAGACTAAATCATTTGGATGATAAAATGATCTTAAAAGTATTGGAATTAGAGAAAAAATAAATTTTTTCAAAAAAGTGTCCCCTTTATACACTTTGCAAACGTCATAGAGTTATAAACTTAAAATTTGAATAAAATGAAAGAATTCATGATGATTTTTATCGGTGCAGATTATACCGATTTAGGACTTTCTCCAGAAGAAATGCAAAGTAGAATGGGAAAATGGTTTGCTTGGAATGATAAAATGCAAGAAGCAGGTTATTTAAGAGGAGGAAACGCTTTAACACCTCAAATTAGAAGAATTGTTGGTAAAAACCGTACTGTTTCAGATGTAAGTTCGGCTGAAGTAAAAGAAATTGTTGGTGGATATTACTTAGTAGAAGCCAAAGATTTTGATGCAGTACAGGAAATCGCACAAGATTTTCCAGACTATGATTTAGGTGGTACTGTTGAGATTAGAGAAATTATGGTTTTCGACAACTAATGCAAACAAAACTTATAGACCATCTTTTTCGCCATCATAGCGGAAAGATGGTTGCTGTTTTAACACGGATTTTTGGATTATCAAACCTCGAAATTGTAGAAGATGCTGTTCAAGATACTTTTATAAAAGCCAGTATTAGTTGGCGTAATCAAATTCCAGAAAATCCAGAAGCATGGCTTACAAAAGCAGCTAAAAATCGTGTTTTAGATATCTTCAGAAAACTACAATCTGAAAAGAAACAAGTACCTAATTTTTCTACAGGAATAGATGCTATAGCAATTCACGATTTATTTTTAGACTCAGAAATAGAAGATGCGCAGTTACGTATGATTTTTACGGCATGTCACCCTCAATTACAACCAAAAGACCGCATTGCTTTTGCGCTAAAAACTGTTGCAGGATTTAGTAGTAAAGAAATTGCTTCTGCATTATTACTGAAAGAAGAAACAGTAAAAAAGAGACTAGTAAGAGCACGAAAATACATTCAAAAGTCAGATATAACATTTAGTATTCCGCAAGGAAAAGAACTCCCAACTCGAATAGAAAGTGTGTTAGAAGTTTTGTACCTTATTTTTAATGAAGGTTTTCATTCCAATAGAAAAGAGATTTTAGTTCGAAAAGATTTATGTGGAGAAGCCATGCGTTTGTGTAAATTACTCATAAAAAACAAACACACTTCAGTAGCTGCGAGTTATGCACTATTTGCACTCATGTGTTTTCATGCTGCGAGATTAGATACCAAAATTAATATAGATAACGAAGTTCTAGATTTAAAAAATCAAGATCGATCTAAATGGCACTTTCCTTTAATTCAATTAGGAAATGTAATGATGAGTAAAGCTGTGGATTTAGATGAATTTTCATGTTACCATTACGAAGCAGCAATCGCTTCAGAACACTTAAAAGCAGCGAATTTTAGAGATACAGATTGGGAAAAGATTTTATACTGGTATGAATGTTTATACGAATTACAACCAATGCCTTCTCATTTGCTAACAATGGCGGTAGTATGTTTGCAGCTTAATAATTATATAAAAGCAAGTTTTTACTTTGATAAAATTAATCCGAATGATTTAGAACAACGCTCGTATTTATATTACAGTGCAAAATCAGACTATTATGCTGCAATGGGAAAGAAATCAGAAGCTATTAAATCTATAGATACTGCATTAGAAAAAGTAACCAATCAACTCGAAAAAAGCTATTTAGAAAAGAAGAAAAAGAATATCTTGGCTTAAGATATAGTTATTTTTATAATATTTTATTAGTGTAATTTTATTGTGAAAAAACTCATAAATAGAAAGTCATTGCGAAAAAACGAAATGAAATAAAGTTTTTGTGGCAATCTCTTTTTATTACAGAAAAATTATTTGAGCTTCCTTTCGATTGTATTCAAGAAACGTTTCATAATAACGTATTTCATAAAAAAACAAGAAATTTTTATGCAGAGGTGTAACCTTTCAAAAAAACAAAGGTTTTAATAATAGAAACTAATCAAAACAAACGCGTACGTTGAAACATTTAAGCGATGAAGAATTAATGTTAGCAGTAGCTAATGGAGAGTTAAAAAAACTCTCTATACTATTCGATAGATATCATATTCGAATCTATAATTTCTTCAATAAAATGTTGCAAAACAGTGCGATTAGTGAAGATTTAACTCAGGAGGTTTTTATAAAAATTTTAAAGTATAGGACGTCTTATAAAAATGGAAATTTCGCCTCTTGGATTTATACTGTAGCAAGAAATATTTTCTCAAGTTATTATCAAAAACAAAAAAAAGAGAGAGCTACAGTAATAGAAGATGATTTAGTAAGCTCAGGAGAAGTATTAATTACTGAAGGAAACGAAGATGAGTTGGAACACTTACAAAAATCATTATTAAAGTTAAATAAAACAGATCGAGAATTGATTGTAATGCATCGATTCCAAGAAATAAAATACGAACAAATAGCAGAGATTATTGGAAGTTCTGAAAATGCCGTAAAAGTAAAAATGCACAGAGCTTTAAAGAAGTTGAAAGATATTTATTTTCAACCGGTAAGTACAAAGGCTAAATAAAATGAATGAAGTATGAAGTGTAAAGAGATTCAAGATTTATATATAGCATACCTCTCAGAAGAGGTAACAGTAGAAGAAAAATTAATTATTGAAGAACATATAGCTTCATGTAAAACTTGTGCACAAGAATTAGCAGAAACAAAGCAGTTTTTAGGATTGATCTATGATGTAAAAGAAGAATTACCTAGCAATAATTTAAAAGAACGTTTTGAAGCAGTTTTAACTGAAGAAATCCAAAAGGAAGCTACCAAAGTAATTCCGTTACAATCTAAAACAGATTGGAGCACATACATAAGAATTGCAGCGAGTATTGTTATAGTAATTGGCGCTTTTTTAATTGGAAGAGAGTCTAATAAAGTATCTCCAAAAATGAAAGAAGAAAGAGCCATACTGGCGCTTTTAGAAAATCAATCTGCAAGTAAACGAATTATGGCAGTAGAAGAAACAGAACAATTCACAGAAACTGACACAAAAATAATTGATGCATTAATTCAAAAATTGTTCAATGATAAAAATGTAAATGTGCGTATGGCTGCAGCAGAAGCACTGACAAGATTTTCATCTTTAGAAAAAGTAAGAGGAGCATTAATAAAAGCATTAGAGACAGAAAAACAACCAACATTACAAATTGAATTGATTCAAATTTTAGCTAAAATCCAAGAAAAAAAGGCACTAGAACCTATGAAAAAACTACTAGAAAAAGAAGAAACACCTAATTACGTTAAACAAGAATTACGATATAATATCGCAAATCTATTATAAAAGAATACCATCATGAAAAAAATAAGTATCATATTATTATTTATAAGTGGAATACTCACTGCACAAAACAAAGAACATAAAGAGTCGCTTTCGGGTATAAAAAAAGTACAAATAACTACAGAAGCGGGAGTTAAAATTGTAGCTGGGAATTCAAATGAATTAATCCTTAAAGATTACATTAAAGAAGCTAAAGACGATTGTGATGAGTGTGAGGAGTATCCTGAACATCACAGTCAAGGACAACATCATAATCATGATAAATCATTTAAAGAAAAAACGAAAGGTTTAACACCAATTTATGCTGGAGGAAGAGACAATACAAACGGATTTGGTTTTTCAATAGTAAAAGAAGGATCTGTTTTAATAGTAAAAGATTTAAAATCATTTTATCAAAGAAGAGGTGTTACTATTATGCTACCTAAAAACCTTTCAATTAGTGTAGACACAGGAACTTTAGGAACAGCTAAAATAGATGGGTTTACTTCCGAAGTAGAAGTAAATACAAATACGGGCCGTATTACAATGCAAGATGTTACTGGACCTATAACAGCACACTCAAGCACAGGACCTATTAATATTAACTTTTCAAAAGTAAATCAAACAGCACCAATAACTATTTCTACCGCAGTAGGAGAAATAGATGTAACAATACCAGCAGGAACCAAAGCGAATTTAGACTTAGATACAAACGGAACTGTATATAGCAATTTTGATATCCAACCAGCTTCTAAAAAAGGACTTAAAAATGTAAGCGGATTAAAGAAAATTACAAGTAAGTTGAATAACGGAGGCGTGAAAATCAAGCTACGATCTCACATGGGTAATATATACCTGCGTAAGAAGTAAACAACCAATAACACATAACTAAAAAACAAAATATCATGATAAGAACATTCTTAATCATAGGATTACTATTGCTTAATTGTAACCTAATAGCTCAGGAAAAAGTAGTGAAAAATCACAAGGCAAATGGCATTGAAAATGTAAGTGTAGAAGTGAAATTTGCCAAGAATATAGAGATAAAAAACTGGAATAAAAACGAAATCTCTGTAGAAGCAATTCCTAATTTGAATAATAATAAAGACAATAAATATTTTTCGTTAAAAGAAGATAAATTAGGAGATACATACATTATTAAATCAGACTACGGAGATTACTTTGAGAAACGTAAAATCGAATATTCAAAGTCAAAGAAAGGTGATTGTTATAATAACTATGAAATGTATGTAAACTATACAATTTATGTTCCTAAAAATATGCAACTAAAAGTGAAAAGTATTTCTGGAAATGTAGACGCTTTAAGCTATACTGGGAATTTAACCTTAGATTTAATTAGTGGAAATATTACTGTGAAAAAGCATTCAAAAAACATGAAACTAAAAACAATTAGTGGTGATATTGATGTAGCCGTTTCAGATGCTAAATTTAAAGCGGAAACATTAACAGGTGCTGTATATTCAGATTTAGATATCGATTTTGATAAGAACAAAGAAAAATTCCATATGGGAAGTAAAATTTATGGTACTGTAAAAAATGGATTGGCTTCTTTAGACTTAAAAACGATAAGCGGAAATATTTTTCTAAGGAAACAGTAAAATAAGAGAGTACATAAAAAGACATCATAATTTAAAATGATGTCTTTGTTTATATAGAAGTTATTTAAGTCCTAAAGTTTCTTTTAAATAATGATATCCGTTCCATACGCAAGAACTATCTTGTATCCTATAATTTTCAAAGCTAGATTTTATATCATAAGAATCTACAGTAGTACATCCACCATTAGGCTTATTCATTAATTTTAATTGTTTTTCAAAGGAAATTAAAGCTTTTATTTTGTCTTTATTAAGTAGAATTTTTTGACTTTTTTCACCTTTGACTTTATAAACAAGATAGATTTTATCTTTTTTATAGGTTAACTCTATAAGCTCATTATCCCAATGGAAACAACCCGTAGATTGATAATTTAATGACCATTTCTTTCTGAGTTTAATACTTTTTTCAATAGTGCTTACTATATTGTTGTCTAGTAGTTTGTCATTGCAAATAGTATACTTTTTTTCGTTAGGAGAGATTGTTATAATAGTGTCTAAGGGTTGGTTGAAAATATTTTTATAGCTAACTTTTATTTTGAAACTATTGGTTTTGAACGAGTATGAGTTCCAACGAATTTCTTTAAGTTTTTTAATCTTCGTACCTGTTTTTAAATCATAGATATGAATATTTTTTAATTCTAATTCAGAGTAAGGTAAATCACTGCTGTTTTCTGTACAATTAGAGAAAATCAATTCATAGGTGTTTTGAGAAATTACCAATTCTGAAAATCCTACAAGAAAAAAGAATATTACTAAAAAATGGATGCGTTTTTTCATAGTTTTTTATTGATTTAAGAGTTAAAAATAGTAAATAAGAAATGATTTATTCAAATCTAGTAGATTAGAGAAAAAACTCAAATTCAAATTGAGTAAAACCTCAGTTTTATTTAGTTAAATTGATGTTATATAGGATTAATGATCAATGTTTTTTTGTTTTATATAAACATATATTAAAAACATGTCTTTTTCATATTAGTATATTTGCCGCAAGTTTTTAAAAAATTAAATGGTATAGTTTTTGAAAACTGTGTAATCCTCAATAATTATATACATGAAAAAAACAGTACTTACGTTATTCTTTATTGCGATTTCAAGCGCAATGTATTCACAAAATGTGGCATATAATATGCCTAAATCTATTACTACAAAGCAAGCAACATTTACTTTCTCTAAAGTAAAAGCAACAAAATCTAGTTACTTTATTAATTATAAAGTAAAGAACACAGATGATGGAATTTTAATTATCAACCGTGAAAACACAAACCTTCTTCAAAATAAAGGAGAAATAAAACCAACTAAAGGAGAGTATATTATAAAATCAGGTAAGAGTAAAACAATATACAATCAGTTTAGAGTAAAAGCACCTGTAAAAGGAGCAGCCGATAGATTTTACGTACAAATGAATGGAGTACGTTATGCAAAGTTTCCTGGGAAGTCTGTAAAAACAGAGAAATTGGTAGTTGCAGAAAAAGCAGTACAATCTTTAGGGGATTTTACATTTAAAATAACAGAGTATAATGTATATCCAAAAAGAAGTTATGTACAAGTAAAGTGTACTTATAATGGAAAGCAAAACACATTAGGTAAAATTGATCTTACAAAAATTAAAGTGAATGGAGGGAAACCAACTATTACTAAAAAAGGAGACATCATTTTTTCAGGAAAATCGTATACATTCTCTATAAATGTAGCTCCAGATGGAAGTGAATTAAATATCGATTGGAAGAATGCAATTTCAGTTTTAAATATTGAAACTATAAAAATAAAGAAGATTGATATTAAAAGCACAACTTTTAAGGAAGAAGTAAAAGAAGAGAGTGAAACTCAAAACGGAAGTGAGACTTCAACTTCAACTACAGAAGAAACAACAAAGCCTTGTGAATTAAGCTATAGTGATTTTTCTACATTAAAAAAGGATATAGAAAAAGAAATGAATGCAGGAGGAAAACCTGTAGAAATGGCTCATGAATATTTATTAAAGAAATGCATCAATACACAACAAGTTGTTGAGTTAATGGGCGTTTTTAATTTAGATGGTTCTAGACTTGAGTTCGCTAAAATGGCATATAAGTTTACATCTGATAAACCGAAATACCATATGGCAGTTGGAAAACTATCATATGTAAAGAATAAAGAACTTTTAGAAAACTTCTTAGGACAACAAAAGAAAAAGTAGTTCAGTAGATTTACGATTAGAAGTTATTAAAGTATTCGCAATTTTCTTTTACTGAGAGTTGCGGATTTTTTTATACTTTCCAATAGATTTTATACATTGTGGAGTCTAATAAAATAAAAACAGACTGTTATGAAAAAACTACTTTTAGCGCTGGTAGGTATAATTTGTTTACTATCGTGTAATACAAATACGAAGACTTATAAAGGTTTCCCCGTTGTAAAAGCAAATGATACACTTGCGGATATTGAATTTGGAAATAGATTATTTAAAGGAGTTTGGAAAATAGACCCTAAGGCTCCTATAGATACTATAAAAGTACCATGCATTCAGACGAAAGATCCTTTTTTCTTTCGAACAGATATTGATAGTATTTCTTTCTTGGTAGAAGGAGGTAAATCGTACGATTTTTATGTAAAGTTGAAAGATTCAGGATATGCACATACAATTATACAAGGAGAATTTACGCATTTAGATACGATTGCATTTACTCCTAAACGCTCTTATCCTAATATGGCAATTAAGTATTCAAACAAAGAAACAAGTTCGTATTTAAAAACTTTAGCAGAGAAATACCCGATTGTATCTACTGTGGAAGGGAAAAAGTCGGATATAGAGAAAATTTTAAGTGTATTAAACTGGACAAATAGTAGGTGGAAACATAATGGTAATGTTTCTCCAAGTAAATCGGATGCAATCACTATTTTAAATGAAGCAAAAGAAGGAAAAGGTTTTCCATGTTTTGCCTATGGTATTGTTTTAAAATCACAATTAGAAAATGCCGGGTTTAAAGCTAGAACAATTTATTTAAAATCAAAAGATGTTGAAGATAGAAAAAGTTCTCCAGGACATGTAGCAACAGAGGTATATTCAGACGAATTACAAAAATGGATATTTTTAGATGGTCAGTTCAATGTAATGCCAGTTTTAAATACTATTCCTTTAAATGCCGTAGAATTACAAGATGCAATAAATAAAGATTATGATGGGTTGGTGATGAGTAGTTTAGGAGAGGTTTCTAAAAGAGAATATGTTGAGTTTGTGTACGATTACCTGTATCACTTTGATGTGAGTTTAGACCAAAGACATCTCGATGATACAAATGAAAAAAACTATACAGTTTTAGATAAAGGAAACTTAATGTTAGTTCCAAAAGGAAGTAAGAATCCTACTAAGATAGATTTTTGGAAAGCAACTTTAGATGATTATTTGTACACAAATTCATTAGAAGATTTCTACGCAAAACCAGTTTAAGAATAAAGCAATAATAATTTTTTAGTTCTTATGAAACTAAAAAACCTTGTAAAACATCCGCAATTTTTCTGTTATCAGAGAGTTGCGGAATTTTATTTTGTCCACCAAACTTCCCTATAGATTTCATATACTCATGAAAACCTCCTTTTTTAACTTTTCTTATAATAAGCGGACGCAATATTTTTCCTTCAATTAAATCCTGATAATAGATATTCTGTTCTTGCATAGAAGCATCTATTTTAGAAGCCATTTCTTCAAGGTTTTCAGGCTCATTTTCAAATTCGATGAACCATTCATGATAAGGTAATCCACTTTCTGGATTTACTTGTGGAGCAACCGTAAATTCACTTACATTTACAGAAGTTCCTACAATAGCATCGTTTAAGGCTTTTTCTACCTCTTTTCCAATAACATGTTCACCAAAAGCTGAAATAAAGTGTTTAATTCTACCTGTAACTTTTATACGATAAGGCTTCAAAGAAGTGAACTCAACAGTATCTCCAATATTATACCCCCAAAGTCCAGCAGTAGTGTTTAAAATGATGACGTAGTTAACTCCTAATTGAACATCTTTTAAAGAAATACGTGTAGGGTTTTCATCGAAGAATTCAGTAGCAGGAATAAACTCATAAAAGATTCCGGAATCTAATTGTAAAAGCATTCCTTTTTCCTTCTGAGAGTCTTGAAAAGCAATAAAACCTTCCGATGCTGGATATAACTCAATATAGTCTATCTTCTTTCCAATTAAAGCTTCAAACTTATTTTTATAAGGCTCAAAGTTAACACCACCATAAATAAAGAAATTAAAGTTTGGAAAGATTTCAGTAATGGTTTTTCCTGTTTTCTCAATAAGTTTTTCAAAATACATTTGCACCCAAGAAGGAATTCCACTAATTACCGTCATGTTTTCTGGTAATGTTTCTTCTACAACTTTATCTACTTTAGTATCCCAATCTTCAATACAATTTGTTTCCCAACTAGGCAGTCTGTTTTTTAGTAAATAACCAGGAACATAATGTGCAACAATACCACTTAATCGTCCTAATTTTATGCCGTTTTTATCTTCTAAAATTGGACTTCCTTGTAAAAAAATCATTTTTCCATTTACAAAAGAAGCATCCTTGGTTTCATTAATATAAAATAACAAAGCGTTTCGAGCCGAGGTAATATGCGTTGGCATCGATTCTTTTGTAATAGGAATATATTTTGCTCCAGAAGTCGTTCCAGAAGTTTTAGCAAAGTAAATAGGTTTTCCTTTCCAAAGTACATTTTCTTCGCCAGCAACAATCCTGTCTACATAAGATCGTAAACCTTCATAATCATTTACAGGAATACGTTTTTTAAAATCCTCGTATGAGTTAATCGAAACAAAATCATGCTCTTTACCAAAAGCAGTTTTACAACCTTCTGTAATTAAATGTTGAAATACTTTTTCTTGAGTTTGTATTGGATTGTTTGCCCATTTTCTAACTTTCTTTACTGCTAGTTTTGCAAAAGGAATTGCTAAAAAAGATTTTAAAGACATATATTTCTAATGATGTTTAACTATTTTGTTGAATAGCTGATTTGTATAACTGTTGTTGTATTTGGTTACTTATTAATCTTGTCCACAGTTTATTCAAAATTAATGTAATTTGTAGGATTTAAAGGATAACCGTTGTTCCATAATTCGAAATGTAAATGCGGTCCTGTAGTTAATTCTCCAGTAGAACCAACAGTTGCAATTACTTCCCCCGATTTTACAAAATCTCCTTGTTGCTTTAAAAGCTCTCCGTTGTGTTTGTATACAGAAACGTAATCGTTGGTATGTTGAATGGTAATTGTATAACCTGTTTCTACATTCCAAGCGGCTAAAATTACAGTTCCATCTGCAATTGCTTTTACAGGAGTTCCTACTTTAGCTACAATATCTATGGCAAAATGTTTATTAGCAGAATTAAAAGACTGTGTTACATTTCCTGTTATAGGTGCAAAAAAGACAATTTTTGCTTTGTTTTCAGTCCCAGCAGATAATGCATATCGGTCTTTACTTTCTATTTCTTCACGAAACTTTAAATCTTGTTGTGTTGCAGATAATTTATCGTAATCTATAGTAGTAGTTTGAGTTACTTCATTTTGTATAGAATCAATCGCTTCTGGTTCAATTTCTCCAGTTAAAACAGGTCTAATTGCTTGTGTAAACTTTTCTAAAACAGCAATCTTCATTTTTAAAGAATCTGCTTGGTAGGTAAGTCTTGTTGCTTTTTTCTTTAATTCTGTAGAAGAATATCCTGGAATATATTCTTTAAGAGAAGTAAATGCAATTAAGAATACGGTAAGTGTAATAAGTAATATGGAAAAGATACCACCAAAAACAAACACGTTTAAACGAGATAACTTTAAAGAAAAACGTTCTTGAAAAGTATCTTCATTTAAAACAACTAAACGATATTTATCGGTTAGTTTTTGTTTTAACTTACTAGGTTTTTTCTTAGATTTTGCCACGAATACTAGGTTTGGGTTACCAAATATACAACGAAAAAATAGGAAGACTATTTTTTATAGAAATTCATCTCGTCTATATATTTCCATACCGGACTAGAAAGTAAAGGTGTTACATTTTTTTCTTCTTTAATTGCATTACGTATCATCGTAGAAGAAATCTCAACAATAGGCGCATTTACACGCTGTATTTTAGGATGATTATCAAACTGTGTTTCTACGGTTCCTTCAGATATTCTTGGATATACATATACCATATGATCTGCTAAAATAGCCTCGTAATTTTTCCACTTATGAAGACTTTTTAAATTGTCTTCTCCCATAATTAAGCTAAAATTATAAGAAGGATATTTTTCAGAAATATGTGCTAAAGTATGTACAGTATAATTAGGTTGTGGTAGTTTAAATTCTATATCAGATGGAGCAATCTTATCATAATCTTCCGTTGCTCTATATACCATTTCTAATCGATGATGATTATCTAACAACGAGCTTTTTTTCTTAAAGGGATTATGAGGTGTTACAACCATCCAGATTTCATCTAAATTAGAATGTTCTACCATATGATTGGCAATAATAAGATGTCCTATATGTATAGGATTGAATGTGCCAAAGTATAAACCTACTTTCTTCATGTATTACTCTTCCTTAGTACATTTTAAACCTAAGAAGGCATCTACTAAATCTTCGGCTTCTTGTAAAGCGACTTCTAAATCATAATTTTTTATGATTTTATCAAATTGAGGAGCAGTTGCTAATTCAACAGAAGCTTTAGCAATTCTCATGTTGATTTTATCCTCGCTTTCTGTCTTCCTCTTCTTTAAACGAATTTTTAATTCGTCGATACTAGGCGGTTTTACAAATACAGCTAAGGTTTCTTCAGGAAACTTTTTCTTAATTCGTAACCCTCCAGCTACATCAATATCAAAAATAACATGTTTTCCTTGAGACCATATACGCTCAACTTCTGTTTTTAAAGTACCATAGAAGTTATCTCTGTATACTTCTTCCCACTCTAAAAATTCGCTGTTTTTTATCTTTTGAATGAATTCATCACGAGATAAAAAATAGTAATCAATCCCATCCTTTTCCTCACCTCTAGCTTCGCGAGAAGTGGCTGAAATTGAAAAAGCTAAATTAAAACGCTCTTTAGCAAGTAAATGACGAACAATAGTGGTTTTACCAGAGCCCGAAGGAGCAGAGAATACAAATAATTTTCCTTTAAAATCTTTCGTCATTATAATACGTTTAATATCTGTTCTTTAATTTTCTCTAATTCGTCTTTCATTTGAATCACCACTTTTTGCAATGGAGCATAATTTGCTTTAGATCCTGTAGTATTAATTTCTCTACCTATTTCTTGTACAATGAATCCAAGCTTTTTTCCATTAGAATCGTCACTAGCTAAGGCTTGTAAAAAGTAATCTAAGTGATTGGCCAAACGAACTTTCTCTTCATTAATATCTAATTTCTCTAAATAGTAAATCAACTCTTGCTCAAAACGGTTTTCGTCTACTTCAACCTTTAATTCATCTAAAGCTTTACCTATACGTTGTTTTACATTTTCAATGCGCTCACCATCCATTTCACGTACCTGCTCTAAACAACTTTTAATATTAGCAATACGCTGTTTAAAATCTTCTTCTAAAGAAGCAGCTTCATCTGTTCTATATTGTACAATCTCTTTTAAAGCAATAGTAATATGCTTTTCTATTTCTGCCCACTCATTATCATCTAATTCCTCACGTTCAGTTTTTAAAGCATCTGGCATTTTAATTGCCATACCTAATAACTCAACATCATCAGAAGAACCCGTTTGAACCACATTTCTTAATTGGTTCATGTATTCTCTTACCACACCTTTATTTACTGTAGTTGAAGTTTCATCAGCAGTCATTTCTACATAGATAGAAAAATCAACTTTTCCTCTTACCAATGCAGTTGCTAACTTTTTTCTAATAGTTAATTCTTTCTCTTTGTAAAAAGAAGGAATACGCGTATTAATATCTAAGTTTTTACTATTTAAAGATCGAACTTCAATGGTAACTTTCTTTGTTGGTAATTGTAATACGGATTTCCCGTAACCAGTCATAGATTGAATCATACCTGAATTTTAATAAGGTGTAAAGATACATTATTTGTGTATACGCTGTGGACTTTGTTTAGAAACGAGATATACACCAATAAATATGAGAATACTAGCTAATATTTTTATGGTATTTAAATGATCACTACCTACAAGTAAAGCATAAATACTTGCTACTACAGGTTGTAAATAAATAAATACACTAACAGTAGTTGGTTTTAATTTAGAAAGTGCAAATAAATTAAAAAGATAAGTAATACAAGAGGCAAAAACAATTACAAATCCAATTCTTAAATATCCCGATGTTGGAATGATTTGCCATTGAATTTCTGAAAACTCAGAAAAACCAAAAGGCAATACAAATAAGAAACCGAATAAATATAACCATCGGATGAAAGTAACAGGTTTATATTTAGCTACTACTTTCTTAACAATAACCAAATACATTCCATAAGAAGCAGCATTAATAAATACTAGAAAATTACCTAACATCATATTTTTAGCATTACCAGAACCAGAACTTCCATATGCAATTAATACTACTGCACCAATTAATCCAATAACTACTCCTATTATCTTGGTAAGTGTTGGACGCTCTTTAATTAAAATACTAGAAAAAATAAGTACTAGAATAGGTGAAGTAACCATCATTACTGAAGCACTAATGGGTGTAGTATAATTGAGTCCTTTGAAAAAAGTAAGCATGTTTAAAGCAATTCCGAAGAAAGCAGACAATGCAATAATTTTATAATCCCCTTTTTCTATTTTATCATTTTTAATAAATAAGCTAATCAGCCAAAATATTAGCATAGCCGAAAAAACACGTAATAAAATAAAGCCAAAAGGTTTTACATAATGCGGCATTACTTCTTTAGCTACAGTAAATGTAACTCCATAAATAATAGTAACAATAGATACCGCAATAAGTGCCAAAACTCTTGTATTCATTGGAGTAATGATTTATAAAAATTAGCGGCAAAGGTCGGTATAAAAATCTATTTAAAAATGAATTGTTTGAATATTAACGAGAAGAGCATTTTAGTTTCTTTTATAGATTCATAAACCTGAATTAGATTACTACTTTAATGTTAATAATATTCAAAATAAATTTAATGCCAAGGTACTTCAGTGCCTTGCAAAAAGCAGCATATGTATTTTTAGTAGAAAATGATTTAGAATAAAAGCTAACTAATTGGTTTTCTTTTTGATTCCTTTCAAGGAGCATTTTAGATTATGTTTTCAGAGAATTACAATACCAAGGCACTTCAGTGCCTTGTAAAAAGTAGCAAGTATATTTTTAGCAGAAAATGATTTAGAATAAAAGTTAATTACTTCGTTTCTTTCCAACTTTCTTCAAGGATTGTTTTAAATTATGTTTTAAAAGAGTTACAACACCAAGGCACTTCAGTGCCTTGTCTAAAGAAACAAGTAGATTTAATGCAGAGTATTCGGTATAAAAACAAATCACTTCATTGTACTGCTATAAGCTACAAATTCTTCAATATATTCTTTAAGGTGTTTTTCCCTTTTTTACTTCCAAAAACACCTATTTAAAATTAAGGAAAAGTACATATACCGAAACCGTTTTTTTATTGCGAAAAAATCTTAGATGTCAAAGTAGTTTTGAAGTGTTCCTTAATCAAACCAAATAAAACTACTACAAGAATGATTTATGAAATACTACAAATCATTACAGATGAATTGAATGATTATCTAAATGAAAACACAGTTGCATTGGCAAATATAGCAGATGCAAATGCAGAAGGAAATTCTCCTGGAAGTTTTCCAGATATCTCATTGTCACTCATCAATCTTAAAGAGGAATTTACATTAAAAAACGTACCTAATAATTATATAAATGGTACTTCAGTTACTTATAAAAATCCAAAAATTTACTTAAACCTATTTGTGCTTTTTAGCATTAATAAATCAACATACACAGAATCGCTAAAAAGTCTTACGAAAGTAATTGCATTTTTTCAAGGTAAAAAAGTATTTACACATGCAAATACAAACTATGATAACATAGATGGATCAGAAAATATAAAAAGCTTTCAGTTTATAACAGAGTTATTTACACCAACTTTTGAAGAGTTAAATTTTATTTGGGGAACCTTGGGGGGAAAACAAAACCCATCTGTACTCTATAAAATAACATTGTTAGAAATAGAAAGAGATGTTGTAGCCAAAGAGGGTACAGTTATATCAGAGTTAAGTAGAAATTCAAATATTAATAACTAATGGTATACAAGACACTTTTCAATATCAATCTATTACACGCGTATTTTTTGGACTTAGGTGAGAAAAAATACCATACAGCAAATGCAAATGATGCATTAAGTGTTACGGAAAAAGAAGAAGCTATTAAACAGTATTTGAGTAGTGATGCTATGGAAATAGTACCAAATACAAATACACTTGAGATTCTTAAAAATCATAGACTATTAGTAAGAAAGCATTCCAAAGGAATTACAGTATTGGCCAGCTCTTCTAAAGAAATTGCAGAAGAGAATAATGTAGCGGTAGAACGATACAGTCCGTTAATTAAATTGTCGGGTGATCTTATACTAACTTTTTATATTAAGGTTTCCGATACTTATTTTGAACATTATACAGATATCATTGATCGAAGAAAGGATCAATTGTATTACTTATCTAATACTACGTCAAGTGCCACCAATATTTTCGATGCAAATACAGTAATTAAAACATGGAATTCTTTCTTAATAACTGAAAAAGAATCAAGAGAATTAGTACACACTTTAGAAAAAGAAGAAGAGAGTCGAGCAGCAACTCCTAAACAAGTAACAATTGCGAACATAGATACTGTAGAAATTGCGGCTATAGAAACAAAAATAACAAACAACATACCATTAAACACGGCAGAAGAGGAAATTATAAATAGTCTTAATGGAAGAATACAATTGCTTAAAAGTCGAGGAATTATAGGAGTGTTACAAGTTAAAATATCAGGAGTAAATAACACTAATGTTACGGAAAATGTATTGGTGAAAAATGGAGTTACTGGAAACTTTGATATACCGGCACAATGCGTTTTAAAAACTGCTCCAGACTTTCAAATTTATTTAGAAAACAGGAAAACATTTTGGCGTTATAACCAATCTTCTACAGGAGTGAAAATGATAACCAACACTCAGTATCCATTAACAAAAAACGGACGTGTAGAAATAAAAAAGACGGATGTAACTCCTCAACCAGGCAATACAATCTTTTTACCTAATCCCACAGTAGAAAGTATCACTAAAGAACAACAAGACTACTATTCAGAAATATTCATATAACAAAAATTAAAATTAATAATTATGTCAGCTTACAAAACACCAGGAGTTTACGTAGAAGAAATAGTAAAATTTCCACCTTCTGTAGCTCAAGTAGAAACAGCGATTCCGGCCTTTATCGGATATACTGAAACAGCCAAGAAAAAGGAAGACAACGATCTTATTATGAAACCAACACGTATTACTTCAATGTTAGAATACGAGCAAATTTTTGGTTTTGCAGATAAAGAAACGTCTATTGGCGTAAAAATTACAGATACAAAAGTAGGAGGTGTACCTAATAGAGATATTTTAGTAACACCACCATCAAAACCATCCCCATTTAAAATGTATTACAATTTGCAAATGTATTTTGCTAATGGAGGAGGACCATGTTACATTGTTGCAGTAAATACTTACGCAGGAGCAATTCAAAAAAACTCTGCAACACCAGTACTTTTAGGAGACGAAGACGAAGACTTAGTAGGAGGTTTAACCGAAGTAGCTAAGGTAGATGAACCAACGTTGTTAATTTTTCCTGATGCTACTTCGTTAAATGTAGATGCCGATTTTTACGGATTATACAACAAGGCATTGGCACAATGCGAAAAGTTACAAGACAGATTTACAATTCTAGATACTTATTCAGACAAAGAGTATGATAGTAAAAAGCCTGTTGAAGCATTTAGAAGCGGAATCAGTTCTATTAAAAATGAAATCAAATATGGAGCGGCATATTTCCCATATATCAATACAATCTTAAATTATAGAACCAGTAACGAGGATATCACAATTACACACATTAATAGAGATAATCCAGCTGCACAAAACTTAATTACAGACCAACTGAATACTATTAATACAACAATAGCAGGAAAAGTAAATACTGTAATTAATGCTACACCAGGACCTAATTTCTCTGGAAGCCTAGCAGATGTATATAATTACTTATATGGAAGCAGCGATTTAAACTTAAATGGATCGGGAACCCCAGCGAGTAATGTACCAAATTTTGATGTGCCAAAACCACAAACTTTAGTAGATAAGGTAAAGCAATTAATTGCAGATGTTGATGAAGTATTAGACTTAAAAAAATCAGCAAATAAAGAAGCAAATGCAGCAATTAGTGCTTTACAAGATGAAGCAGGTACAGCAGCAGATATTGCAGATATTCAGGCACAATTAACAGCCTTCAATAACGCATTCAAGAGCGGAAGTAATGAAGTAGAAACTGTAAATACAGCACTAGAAAAACTTGCAAATAGCTTACAAAAAGCGATAGACGATAACAGTACAACAAAAATTGAGAATCTTATTCATAAGAATTCGTCAAACATTCTAAAAGAAGTTGAAAAGTTAGTAACAGCAGCAGCAATTGCTTCACCACTTCCTGCAGCAGGTAGCAATAGTATTTTCGATAACGTTGTGAGTACTTTCGGAACTTTACGTACTGCTATTATAGACGATCCTGCTACAGTAAATATCTTAGAAAATATTGCATTAGATACAAATAATGGAGAATTACACGGAAGAGATTTAGCTTCTATAGAGCAATTAGACAACGCAACGTATCATCAAATATTAGCAGAAATAGATGCCATGCCATTACCATTACCGCCAAGTAGTACTATGGCAGGAATTTATGCAAAAGTAGATGCAGATAGAGGTGTTTGGAAAGCTCCAGCAAATGTAAGCCTAAACTATGTAATTGAGCCAACAGTACAAATTTCTCACGACGATCAAAAAGACTTAAATGTAGATACCGTAGCCGGGAAATCTGTTAATGCAATTCGTGCTTTTGCAGGAAAAGGAAATTTAGTATGGGGAGCAAGAACATTAGCAGGAAACGATAATGAATGGAGGTATGTTTCTGTAAGACGCTTCTTTAACATGGCAGAAGAGTCAATTAAGAAAGCAACAGAACAATTTGTTTTTGAACCAAATAACAAAAATACATGGGTACGTGTAAAAGCCATGGTAGATAATTTCTTAACACAACAATGGAGAGCAGGTGCATTAGCAGGACCAACACCAGAAAAAGCATTTTATGTAAGTGTAGGTTTAGGAGAAACAATGACCGCTCAAGATATTTTAGAAGGTAATATGATTATAGAAATAGGAATGGCTGTAGTTCGCCCAGCAGAATTTATCATTCTGAAATTCTCTCATAAAATGCAAGAAGCATAATTAATAGCAATACAAAATTTAACCAATAAAAAAATATAGAAATCATGGCAGAATTTTATCCACTTCCAAGTTTTTCCTTTACAGCAGAACACGGAGAGGCAAAGTACAACTGTACAGAAATATCAGGATTAAGCTTAGATAACAAAGTAATAGAATATAGAGGGGGATCAGATAAAGAATATCATAAATCAAAACAACCCGGATTATTTGAATATGGTAATGTAACCCTTAAAAGAGGAACGTTTACAACTACGAGTAAAGAATTTTACGAAAAGTGGTGGAAAACAGTTTACTTCCAAGAAGAAGGTGAAAAGTTTAGAGGAGATTTAACCATCAGTTTATTAAACGAAAAAGGAGAGCCAGCTGCAACTTGGGTATGTCAAGGAGCTTATGCAACAAAAGTGTCTCCAACAACTTTAAAATCAGATGGAAATGAAGTAGCTATAGAGTCTATTGAATTTGTTGTTGAAAAAGTAATAATGAAATAATGGCTAGCTATTATCCACCAGTAGGTTTCAGTTTTAAAGTAGAATTCGAAAGTCTTTCTACTTCAGAAGATGATCACTCATTTCAATCAGTTTCGGGGCTCTCTGTAGACCTCGAAACTGAAGAAATTGCAGAAGGTGGAGAAAATAGATTTAAACATAAAATTCCGGTACGATCTAAATTTCCAAATCTGGTTTTAAAACGAGGTATGTTACTCAATTCCGAAGTTATTAAGTGGTGTAAGAAAGCAGTAGAAAACTTTCAAATAGAACCTAAAAATATCACAGTAAAACTTTTAGGAGAGAATCAAGAGCCATTACAAACATGGAACATTGTACATGCATATCCTGTAAAATGGAATGTAGGAGATTTTAATGCTGAAGAAAGCAAGCTAGTTATAGAAACACTAGAACTAACCTATCAATATTTTAAAGTAGCCTAAAATGCCAATTACAATTAAAGAATTACACATCCGAATTAATGTAGATGAGAAATCAGAAGCAAAAGGGTCAGATAATGAAGAAACCACCGATCAGGAAGCTATTGTTGAAGCCTGTGTTGAAGAGGTAATGCACATTTTGGAGCAACAAAAAGAACGATAATACAAACAGTTATCAATTGACAATTACCAATGATCACCGATCACCGATCACTGATAATTGATCACTGATAATTGATCACTGATAATTGAAAAAAAATGAGTCAAGGAGAATTAAAAAAGCTGGTAATTAAAGCGTATAAAGACGAAAAGTTTAAAGATGAAGTAGGCGATGGGGAGTATACTACTATGGTGAACCCAGAAAAGTATGCTGTTGCTTACAAACCTTTATACAATAAAAAAGATCAAGCACAAGGAACTAGTGGTTGGCAAGCAAAATTCGCCAAAATTGCACCGCAAGACCTAGACTTAGAATTATTGTTTGATAGCACTGGAGCAATAGATGGAAAACCTGACTTAAAAGACGGGATCATCAGTCAAATAGAAAAGTTTAAGAAAGTTGTTTTCGAATATGATGGAGAAAAGCACAAACCACATTATTTAATGGTAAAGTGGGGAGCTTTATTATTCAAAGGTTCTCTCGTAGATCTGTCTATAGAATACAAATTATTTGCACCAGATGGTACACCTATTAGAGCTGTTGCAAAGTTAAAATTAAAAGGAAGTATTGATGATGATTTACGAGTTGCTAGAGAAAACAACCAATCACCAGATTTAACGCACTATAGAATTGTAAAAGCAGGAGACACATTACCATTAATGACGTATAGAATTTATGGAGATTCTAAATACTATTTAGAAGTAGCTAAAGCAAATAACATAGCTCAGTTTAGAAAATTAACACCAGGACAAGAAATATTTTTTCCACCATTAAAAAAGTTCGCATAAATGAATAACACTGGAGTCATACAAACCTCAAAAAGTGCTGATTTAATCACCTTTAAAATCCTTATTGAAGGAGAAGAACTCTCAAAAAAATACGGAGTAAAAAATATAATGGTGGCTAAAGAAGTCAATAAAATACCAACAGCACAAATTGTGCTGATAGATGGTGATGCTTCAGAACGTGATTTCAAATTAAGTAATGAAGAGTTGTTGGTTCCTGGAAAGAAAATTGAAATTACAGCAGGATATCATTCTGACGAAGAAACAATTTTCAAAGGAATTGTGATTAAACATAACTTACGAATACGTTCAAATTCGGCACAATTAATTGTAGAGTGCAGAGATGAAGCGGTTAAAATGACCATTGGAAGAAAGAGTAAGTATTTCTATGAAAGTACAGACAGTGATATTTTCGAAGAACTTATTAGCACTTATGGACTTTCTAGTGATGTGGAATCCACAAATCATAGACATGCAGAATTAGTACAGTACAACGCTTCCGATTGGGATTTTCTAATCTCAAGAGCACAAGCTAATGGAAAGCTATGCTTTATAGATGATGGAACAATAACCATTGCAAAACCAGATACAGGACAATCCGAAGTTGAAACGGTAACTTTTGGAGGATCATTGTTAGACTTTGATGCAGAGATTGATGCACGTCATCAAATAAAAAAAGTAGCAGCGTATGGTTGGAATCACGCCGATCAAGAATTAATAGAAGTTGAAGGTAAAGATCCAGGCGTTTCATTAAATGGAAATTTATCTGCAGACGATTTGAATAAAGTAATTGGTCTTGACAGCTTAGAATTAAGACATGGAGGTGTCGTAACAGATACAGAATTACAAGATTGGGCAGATGCAAAATGGCTATTTCAACAACTAGCAAAAGTTAGAGGAAGAGTAAAATTCCAAGGAATTCCTTCTGTAAAACCAAACACAATCCTAAAATTGGAAGGTGTAGGCGATCGCTTTAATGGAAATGTATATGTAACAGGTGTACAGCATACTATTACTGAAGGAAATTGGGTAGCGAATGCGCAATTTGGTTTAGATACCAAATGGTTTTCTGAAACCTTTGACATTTCTGCAAAACCAGCTTCAGGATTATTACCAGCAATTCAAGGATTACAAGTAGGAATTGTATCTCAACTGGAAGAAGATCCAGACGGAGAAGACAGAATTCTAGTACAAATCCCAATTATCAATAACGAAGAAGAAGGAATTTGGTGTAGAGTAGCATCACCAGATGCAGGAGAAAACAGAGCCATCTTTTTCCGTCCAGAAATTGGAGATGAAGTCATTGTTGGTTTTGTAAATCAAGATCCTAACGATGCTATTGTTTTGGGAATGCTACATAGTAGTGCAAAACCATCACCAATTACAGCAACAGACGACAATCACGAAAAAGGAATCATCACTAGAAGTGAAATGAAAGTATTGTTTGATGACGATAAAAAAATCATCACAATAGAAACACCAGCAGGAAAAATAATATCACTAGACGAAGACGAAGGAGCTATTACAATAGAAGACGATAACTCCAATACAATCGTGATAAACAGCGATGGAATCGCAATGGAAAGTGCAGGAGATATTTCGATTAAAGCCTCTGGAGATGTAAATATAGAAGGAACCAATGTAAGTGTAAAAGCCAACGCAGAATTTAAAGCAGAAGGAAGTGCAGGAGCAGAGGTTTCTACAAGTGCCATAGCAGTATTAAAAGGCTCTTTAGTTCAGATTAATTAAGCACGTCATTCCTAGCGTTTCCTGAGGTCACTCGAAGGGACAGCGAAGGAATCTGTTCATTGTGAAAGATTGCTTCACGTTGTTCGCAATGACAAAGAGATAGAAATGTCATCCTGAGTGTTCCCTGAGCTGCGTCGAAGGGAAAAACGAAGAATCTCTAGTTAAGAGTAAATATTTTTCTAAATGACAGATTCTTCACGCTGTTCAGAATGACAAAAGGAAAACGAAATACATGTTATCCTGAGTGTTCCCTGAGTGACTCCTGAGCAATGTCGAAGGAACTCGAAGGGAAAAACGAAGAATCCATCGGAGACTAAAGAAGTTTTCTACAAAAGAAATATCACTTAGAGCGCAGTCGAGAAGTAGCAAAAAGAAATAGAATTATTAAAAAAATAAAAAAATGGGAAACCCAGCCGCAAGAGTAACAGACATGCATGTATGTCCAATGGTAACAGGAGTAGTACCTCATGTAGGAGGACCAATTTTACCAGCAGGAGAACCTACTGTACTTATAGGAGGATTGCCAGCTGCAAGAGTTGGCGACATGGCAACATGTGTAGGTCCGCCAGATACCATTGTTGCTGGATCAGGAACCGTATTAATTGGTGGGATGCCAGCTGCAAGAATGGGCGATAGTACTTCACACGGAGGAACTATTGTTTTAGGAGAATTCACAGTTTTAATAGGATAAAAAATGGAACATAAAAAATCATTTTTAGGAATAGGTTGGGGATTTCCTCCAGAGTTTTCAGAAGATCTGAATGAAGTAGTTATGATTTCAGATGAAGAAGATATCAAAAGCAGTTTAGAAATCTTATTAAGCACACGTTTAGGAGAACGAGTTATGGTACCAGATTATGGTTGCAACCTAGAAGAATTACTATTCGAAAAACTAGATAGAACCTTAATAACCTACACCAAAGAATTGATAGAAACAGCCATTTTATATCACGAACCAAGAATAGATGTAATTCAAATTGATGTTTCAGAAACAGACCCTTTAGAAGGAAAACTAGTGATACAAATAGAGTATATCATAAGAGCCACTAATAGCAGAACCAATATGGTATTCCCTTTTTATAAAGGAGAAGGAACCGATATAAACTAAAGAAAAACCATGAGTAAAATCATCTCTAACATATTACAACGAAGTGGGACAGGACAAGAGCAACGCTATATCCAAGCATTAAATCCTGATAATTTCGAATTGCACGATTTTACGACCGAAGATTGGATATTATTTGCCTATAATTTTGCAGAACATTTAAACTATTATTCTGTAAAAAATAAAGAAGTACCTTCAGGTAATTGGACATCTTTTTTTAAAAAGTTAATAGATAAAGAGAATCCGCATAAAAGAGGAAGCCGTAAGTATAAAAAACTTAAGAATAGTATTGAAGAGGTACTAAATCAGTATAAAAATGAGTCGAAATTAACACCACATCTCACATTATTTGTATGTTTTTTACAATTACTTGAGTTCTCAAAAAAACGATTCAATCAACTTACCAAACGTCATCTAGATTTTTATTACAAAGAAGTTTTACAAGTAGCAAAAAATAAACCAGTACCAGACCAAACATATGTCCTTTTTGAGCTTGCGAAAAAAATTACAGATCAAAAAATTGATGCTGAAACATTATTAGATGCTAAAAAAGACACATTAGGGAATCAGTTAGTTTATAAAACAAATGATGAATTAATTGTAAATAAGGCTACAGTAAGCGCATTAAAAACAGTTTATAATGCAAATACGAATCAACTACAAAAAATAAAAGCAAGTGTAGTTGCCAATACATTCGATGGAATTGAAGAGCCTCTATTAGAGGAAGAACCTTATTGGTATCCTTTTGGTTATCCAGAAGCTGTTACTAATAAAGCAAAAGAGTTGCCAGATGCAGCCCTAGGTTTTTCTATTGCCTCACCAATGCTACGTCTTAAAGAAGGAGAACGTACAGTAACAATTACCATCACATTTACTAAGAATTTTACAGATAAGAAAAGTATTGATGTAGAGAAATTACGAAACAGTATTCAAATTTTTGGAAGCGGAGAAGAAGCATGGATACCTACGGAGTTATTAGAAATTAACGAGCAGCATAAAGGAGAAATAACCTTAGCCAAGAGTATGGAGTTTACGTTTAAGTTAGACATAGATACTCCGCCATTGGTAGATTACAACGAAGCTGTTCTACTTAAAAAATATCAAACAAAATATCCAGTCGTTCGTTTCATTTTTGATCTTTCAGAAGCAATAGTATACAACTTTTATAGAGCATTAGCAGGAAATACTGTAGCAGAAATTAAAGTGAAATCAGTAGTAACAGGTGTGCAATCATTGTTCATTGAGAATGATAACGGACAATTAAAAACAGCAAAACCTTTTCATCCATTTACTACGCGACCAATAAAAGGATCGAACTTTAAAATTAACTATCCAGAAGCATTTGCTAAAAAATGGACAAAGTTTACCGTAAATATGCGTTGGAAAAATACACCAGATGATTTCAGAAACTGGTATGGTGCATTTCTACAAGCATCGAGTTTTAGCTCTATAAAAACCTATGCAGAACAGTTAGTAAAAACAATAGATAATAGAAGTTTAATTGTTTCGGGGTACGAACATTTTCAAGTAGAAGAAAACATGCTACACGCTAACGGAACAAGTGTGGTAAATACAAATGATGGCGCAGGACTTTTATTTCGTAAAGAAGGGAACGTATACAATTATGAAGTAACATTCGATAACAAGAATAAGTTTCCAATAGATAAAGCAGGACCTTTACAATTATCGTTAGAACAATCATTTTTACAAGAGTTATATCCTAGATATTATGCGTTAGCAGTTAGCTCAGAAGAGAAAACAATTAATTTACCAAATGAACCTTATGTACCGTTAGTTGAGACCATAACTGCAGCTTATGAAGCAGAGGAAACAGTGATCATGAAAAATGTTCAATTAGAAGGGAATAGAATTCAATTATTTCATGAACATCCTTTTGGTCAACATGAAGAAAACTACGCTTTTAAAAACATACAACATACAGAAAAAAATATTCGAGAAATATTCGATAAAGAAAATGTAGAAACTTTATTGGTACCAAGATACTGTGTAGGAGGACATTTATTTATAGGATTAAAAGATGTACAAGTACAACAAAGCGTATCACTTTTAATACAAGTATTAGAAGGTAGTGAAAATCCGTTAACACCAAGTTTTCAAGGAAATGAAAAAGTAGATTGGTCTATACTTTGTAGCAATAAATGGAAAAGTTTAGAAGAAGAAATAATTGTAAACAATACACGTAACTTTTTAAAATCTGGAATTGTAAAATTCAATATTCCAAAAGAAGCAACAGCTACGAATACATTATTACCAGAAGGATATGTGTGGTTAAGAGCACGAATGAACAAATCTTTCGATGCTGTTTGTAAAGTGATTAATATTCATACACAAGCTGTGGTAGCTACTTTCGAAAACAATGATAACGAAGTAAGTCACTTAAAAGATGGTTTACCAAGTGGCACCATCAAAAAGATGATTACAAGAATTCCGCAAGTAAAATCCATTACACAACCATACAATGCATTTGGTGGAAGTCCAGAAGAATCAGATACAAACTTTTATCGAAGAATTAGCGAACGATTACGTCATAAAAATAGAGCCATAACAATGTGGGATTATGAACATATCATTCTTCAAAAATTCCCAGAAATTTATAAAGTAAAATGTTTAAATCACACTTCAGAAAAAAGTTTTACAGCTGCAGGAAATGTTACCTTAATAGTAGTGCCAGATACCGTAAATAAAAATGTATTCGATATTTATCAACCTCGAGTTAGCACAGCAACTTTATTAGATATTAAAGAACATGTAAATGCATTAAATACAATGCATATAACGGCAGAAGTCATCAATCCAAATTACCAAGAAGTAACCATAACGTTAGAAGCAAAATTCTACGAAGGTTACGATCGAAACTTTTACACAAAACAATTAGAAAAAGATATCACAAAATTCCTGTCACCATGGGCATTTGACGATACAAAAGAAGTCACTTTTGGAGTCTTATTACACAAAAGTGTACTTATAGATTACATAGAAAAGTTACCCTATGTAGATTATTTACAACATGTAAAAATGAACGGAGATGCTACCATTAATAGCATTGTACCAGAAGACCCGAAATCAATTTTAGTCTCAGCTAAAAAACACACAATTAAACCATTGTCATTTACCTGTGGCAAACCCATTATAAAGACCGAACAAGAATGCCAACTATAAACCAACATATTACCATTCCTAAAAACGTTGCTTCTCAAGACGATTTAGATTTTCATTTTCTAAGAAAAGAAGGGATTGCTTATATAGAACAAATGGGAGGAAAACTATGGACAGACTTCAACTCTCATGATCCAGGAATCACAATTTTGGAAATGTTATGCTATGCAATTACAGATTTAGGAGTTCGTATCAATACACCTCTAGAAAACTTATTAGCATCTGACGATCCTAAGGAATCTATACATGCACAGTTTTACAAAGCATCACAAATATTTCCTTCAAAACCAGTAAATGAATTAGATTACAGAAAGCTATTCATAGATATAGAAGGCGTTAAGAATTGCTGGTTACGTACCTATAAAAAAAAGGTATTTGTAGATTGTAAGAATAACAAATTATCATACAAAAAATTCGATGGCATTTTACCAGAATTTCAAAAAGATTTTGATTTAAAAGGACTGTATACTTTGTTGGTAGATTTGGAAGAAGGATATGGAGAAGAAGTCTTTACAACCATCAAAGAAAAGTATCATGAAAATAGAAATTTATGTGAAGATCTTATCGAACTTAAAAAAGTAGCTACAGAACCTATTGCTATTTGTGCCAATGTTGAAGTATTACCAGAAGCAGATGAAGAATGGGTGTATGCAAACATATTGTATGAAATAGAAAACTACTTATCACCATCGTTACAATTTTATTCTGTACAACAATTATTAGAGAAAGGATATAGTACAGATATGGTTTTCGATGGGCCTATTTTATCAAACGGTTTTATTGATACAGAAGAACTTAAAAATGCAGAACTAAGAAGAGAAGTTAGACTTTCAGACATTATGAAAATCGTCATGAATGTAGAAGGTGTAAAATTGATCAAAGATATTTCTGTAGGCTACTGCGATGAAAATCGTCCACAAGAAAATAAATGGATTGTTTGTGTTGCCCCAGATAAGAAACCTGTACTATGTAACAGAAGTACATTTAATTTTAGCAAAGGATTTTTACCTCTAAATCTAAATTACGATAGAGCAAATGAGTATGTAAAACAAATTAAACAAGATGCGGTAGAAGCGCAACAATTATCAGCATCAGACAAAGAACTACCATTGCCATCAGGAGTAGCGTTAGATGCGAATGAATACACCACAATTCAAAATGATTTTCCAGATACCTATGGAATAGGAAGAGAAGGAGTAGCAATACATGTTACAGATGAAAGAAGATCAAAAGCAAAACAATTAAAAGCATATCTAACATTTTTTGATCAGATTTTAGTGAGTTATTTCCAACACTTGTCTAAAGTAAGAACACTCTTTTCTATAAGCGGAGAAGAAACACGTACGTATTTTACACAAGCAATAAAAGATATCAAAGACTTTGATGAGATTGTAAAAGAATATCCAATGTCTAATAATGAAGAGCTTACAGAAAGATTAGTAAGTCAATTTGATAATAATATTGAAAGAAGAAATGAAATATTAGATCATTTATTAGCACGATTTGCAGAGCGTTTTGGAGAATACACGTTTCTTATGAAAGCTTTGTACGGAAGTGCAACTGATGAAATTGTTTTAGCAAACAAAGAAGCATTTTTAAAAGATTACGAAGCTATAAGTAGTCAGCGAGGAATGGCTTTTAATTACTATGTAACAGCAAAAAACCAATCAAGAATACAATTAGAAAAACAACTTTGGAATACCAATAACATTTCTGGATTTCAAAAAAGAGTTGCCCGTTTATTAGGAATTACAAACGAAAGAAGAAGGCATCTTACCAAGTCGAATGTAGAAGTATATGAATTTAAAGATAGTGACGATATTCTTGTGTATAGATGGAGAATACGAGATAAACAAAACAATATTATACTATCAGCAACAGAAAATTATCCCACAAAATCTTTCGCAATAAAAGAGTTGTACGAGGCTGTCTTAAAACTTGCTCAAACTAGGAAAAATGCAATAGAAGCTGTTTTTGAAAATACGATAGAAGATAACATGGAAGTAGATTTTATAAAAATAGATAAATCTTCACCAACAAATCCAGCAACTCCTCCTAGTTATTCTTTTAGTGTCATCAATCCTAAAGAAAAGAAAAGTGGATCCGATTACATTATAGCGAAACAATATACATACTACCAAGATCTAAAAGACTTTAAAAAAGCAATACTAGAAACTATTGATTTTATGAAAAATGAATTCACAGAAGAAGGAATTTTTCTAGTAGAACATATGTTATTACGTCCAGATGTTACCAAAGAAGAAGGAACGCATTTCTTTCCAATATGTGCAGATGATTGCGATGATTGTGGAACAATAGATCCCTATTCTTACAGAGTAAGTATTGTAATTCCAGGATTTACCTATCGTTTTTCAAATCCAGATTTTAGAAGGTACATGGAAACTATTTTAAAACAAGAATTGCCGGCACATATACTTCCAAAAATTTGTTGGGTAGGAAGCAGAGAAGGAACTGTAGCAGATGAGGACAATGATTTATTATGCTTTGAAAATGCTTATAAAGAGTACCTACTTGCCAAGGCAAACTTAGAGCAAGAACAACCTACAGAAAACAATGAACTACAAGAATTAATAGTAGCAATGCATAAATTAAATACCATTTACCCAGCAGGAAGATTAACAGACTGTAATGCAGAAGAGGAAGCATTAGATGGTAGAATAATTTTAGGACAATCGAGTCTGGGAAATATCAATTTTATAGAAGACGACGAGAACAAAACAAGATAAAAACAGCAAATATTGTGTGTAACGCACAATCAAAATATACAGGGTATGAAAACTGAACCAAAACTTACGAATATTACTACAGAGTACAGCAAATTCAATGCAAATCAGGTACTAACAGAAAAACAGTTAAATGCATTTATAGATTATTTCGATGATCAAGATCGTCTTTCCAGAGTAAATTTAAATGGCGTAGGAATTGTATGCGGTTTTGAGTTTACACCGAATTATGCAGATGATACGTCTACCGTGAATTCCATTACGATTACTCAAGGTACTGCTGTTACTACCGATGGAGATCTTATAAAATTTGTAGACTTAATAAAAGAACACATAGCTTCAAAAACCTTTTCATATTCTAAA
Source organism: Tenacibaculum amylolyticum (assembly GCF_964511145.1). Classification (NCBI taxonomy): domain Bacteria; kingdom Pseudomonadati; phylum Bacteroidota; class Flavobacteriia; order Flavobacteriales; family Flavobacteriaceae; genus Tenacibaculum; species Tenacibaculum amylolyticum. Next base: position 116,078 of record NZ_CAZEFZ010000076.1, on the reverse strand, counting down.
AAATTTGAAGATGATAAAGCTGAATATCCTCATTTCTTAAACTCACAAAAAAATCCTTTTGATTTATGGGAGTTACATGCGGCAAACGATACTTCTTTTAAACCATTATCTGAGTTTAAAAACATAGACCAAATGGCAATAGTGCTCTATTTAGAGCAATATGAGAAAATAGATGAACTATGTAATAAACTTACGTGCGATAATCAAGGAATAGAGCAAATTAGCAATCTAAGAGTTTTGTTAATCAATGCAGATGATTTACAGTTTATATTGAATAAAGACACACTATACACGCAGCATAATTGGTATGAAATTAATAAGAACTTACCTGTAGTTGCAGCCAAAAGAGCACTCTTAACTGAAAAAAATACAGATACTTCAGAAAACTTGAAGAATTACTTCGATGAAATTATAGAAGATGAAGTAACAATAAAGAATTTAATAAAAGGCTATGAACTAATATTCGAAAAATTGGGAAAACCTTTATTATCTATAAAGTTAGCATCTATTTTTAGTACTCCTACAAAAACACCTGGATTTCAGTATAAATATGATTTATTAAAAGATTTAATAGCTACTTATAATGAAATAAAAGAGGTATTACTACATGCCAATGTAAATTGTTGTCCAGATATAAGAGTATTTCCAAAGCACATAGCTTTAGGAAGAATTACAACAGCTGAAACCTCAGAATTATTAAGACACCGATTTTATAAATCAGCAACAAGTAGTGAAAGTAAAAAAGTACAAGAATTACAAAGCTTAATTACGAGAGCAAATTTTCTAGTAGATAATTACATAAATCTTAAAAAAAGTGATGCCATTGTAATTACACCATCGCAAGCACATACCAATTTAAGTAAGAAAGCAATTCCTTTTTATTACGATGTAACTTCAGCATTAGTAAAAAACTGGAATTTCGATAAAACCATTAATTGTAGAGAAGACCAAAACCTAAGTTATCATAAAGACAATTTATCAAAAGCCTTACCTATTCAAGATCCATTAGCATATACCATATGTGCGAATGATTTTTACAGAATTGAAGGACATCAAGGAAAAACATATGATAAAGCGTTAAAGAAAATTCAAGACGATAGAAGAAAATACGGTTTAAGTTTCGATATAAAAGCACTGTCTATCAATTCAAGATTAAAAGACATTAATATCAATAAATATGCATGCGAATTTGAAGACTTGTCAACACTTTTAAAAGCATGGCGTGCCGAACAAAATTGTATTCTAGCAGAAGTGAGTAAAACATTATCTGCGTTTAAATTAAACGATCCTAAAGCAAATACAATAGTCGATGCAGTAATTAAAGTAAAAGACGTTGCTGAAATTGAAAAAGAACTAGAAGTTAAAAAAGAAGTAGCTAAAAAATATGAAGAAGTTGAAACCTATGAATCTTTTGTAAAAGGAAGTAAAAATTATGGTATTCCGTATGAAGCATATTCATATGCAAAACCAAATATTGTAAAAGAGAATCTAGCAAAAGAAGAAGATACATTAGGCTATGTCATTGGAGGTGTTTTTGAAGAAGATACAACAGCAACAGCTAATGATATTATTGCACGATTAAACAAACAATTAAGAGAGGTACGCGAAAGCGATACTTGGAAAAAGGAAGAAGCATTATCAGAATTTATCTTAACAGATATCTCTGAAACATTGGTGTATACCTACGATTTGGATGACAAAATACCAAATACAATTAGAGATATTAACGACGGTTTATTAGATAATTATAGAATAACCATAGCACAATTATGTGAAAGAGTAAAGCGATTACAAGCAAAATATAATAGTACGAGTTTAAAATCTACGACTAAACAGTTATTAGGATTACTCATAAATCAATTGTCAATTATTTGCTGTTCTGGTAAAAAGCTAGAAACATTATTAGACGAGATTAAAACAAGAAAGCAAAACATTCTTAAGAAAACACTGTTTTCAGAATTTGTAAAAACGCATCCGGGGTTAGAACATAAAGCGGGAGTTATTCCGGGGGGAACTTTTGTAATGGTATATGCAACCGAAGATGTTACAGATGAAGATACGTTTAACGATGTTGCCTTAGATATTATTTTCAGAGAACAACCTATTCCACAGAAAGGTGATAGTATAGGAGATATCGTAAGAGATGATTTTTTCAGAAGAAGAAGTGAAACGGAAACGATTATTGGGAATATAAAAGACGACTTTGAGAGTAATAGAGGAGTTCTTAAATTATGGGATGAAAGAGTAAGTACACAGTTTGTATTTATAAGCAGAGAGTTTTCCGATTTTAGAAAAGCAGATTTTTTAAAAGAAGACATTGTACTGGTTGGTAAAAATTTAGGAGAAACGGTAAGTAATTTCACGGCATTTTTAAATAGAACTTGGGAACGAGCAGGACAATCAAAAATTATAAAAGCAGAAGAAACTTTATTTTATAGAGATGGTTCTGTAGGGATGCGAATTACCATTAAAAATAGGTTTGTTCCTAAAGACGAATACTTCTTACAAATCTTTAATCCAAAAGTTTTAGATACAAATAAACCTTTGTTTTTTGAAGGAAGCGTTGTAAAACCTGGAGATACTACAGTAACAAACACAGTAATTGCCGATTTTTCATTACCGTATATGTGTTGTTCAGATTGTACGCCAGTTAATTTCATTATACCAAAAGAACCACCTTTCTTAAGCTTACCAGAAAAAACAATCTGTTTACAAAAAGATATAGATATAACTCCTATGATCTTTACTGTAAGACCTATAGATGGAGAAATTAAAGCGAATGTTCCAGAAGGTGTTGAAACGGGAATATTTATAGATCCAGTTGATAATAAGACCAAAATAGATGTTAGAAAAATAGATAAAAGTTTGCTAGGGAAGAAAATAGGTTTTACTGTTAATAATGAACCTACGGATTGTGAACTTACAGTGTATCCAGAATTAGCATTAGTAGTAACCATAGAGCAGCCTATCGAGTATAATGAAGATAAAACAAGAGCAAGAGTTACGTTTGTTTTAAACTGGGAAGATACAAGCTTAGTAGATGCAAGTTTCTTCAATAGCATTCAATATAGATGGGATTTTGACGGAGATGGTACTTTCATAGAGAAAATACCAACTAATAATAAACTGATTAGATATTATGATTTACCAATCAATGAAACCGATAATACCGTAGCACCAAAACTTGAAATTTCATTAGGTCCTTGTGCAAGAGTAGTAACAATAGAACCTATTGTATTTGATAGAGTATTACCATCAACTTTAGAAATTCAACCTTCGTATTGTTTAGATATCAGAGTAGATAAAATAATAAGAATTCCATTTAAGAATGTTAGTGGCGTAATTACATTGGTTACAGCAATAAATGGTGTAACAATAGAAGGAGATGAATTGGTAATTGATGCAACAGCATTTAACGATTTTGAAAAAGTAATAGAATTCTTAGAAAACGGACAAACGACCAATGCTAGAATTACGATTCATGAGGTAAAACAAATCTCAATTGCAGAAAGAACAGCATCTCGATTTGTATGGAAAGATGGACAATTAGTGTACGAAGGAGCATTTGAAGCTGTATTACCTGATGGAGCAAAACCTGTAGGATTAAGTTACAATTGGTCAATAAATGATCAAAAAGGAACAGCCGAACTATTCAATCCTACATTTTTAATTAAAGAAGGAGCAGACAATTCGTTCACCATACAACTTACAATTAAAGATATAAACGGTTGTACTGCTAGTGCTGAATTCACAAAAGAAATAGCATTCCCAGACTTCACAATAGTTGTGGAAGATGAATTTTGTTTAGAAGAAACAAAACCTTCAAAAGTTACGGTAAAACCAGACTATGAAGGTGTTCAAATAACAGGAGGAAATGTGAAATTTAATGCAAATGAAAATGTTTGGGAGTTTACACCAAGTACATCTGGACTTGTAGATGCAGGAAATGTAACATTTAGTATTGTAGGGACTTTTGTTAGTAAAACCGTAAAAATAAATAGAAGATCAAAAGCCGATTTCACATATTCTTTTGATCCTGTAAAGAGAGTATTAACGTTAACAAATACCTCAGAAACTGGTCAAGAATATATCTGGAATGTACAAGGGAAAGAAACTGTACATGTGCGTAAAGTATCGTTTACACAAGACTTTTCAGACTTTGATGGAAATGAAATAAAAGTTTCTTTAACAGTAAATAGTCCTTGTGGAGCAGATTCAAAAACGGAGATTATTGAAATTTCTACAGACGAAAAAACGTGTGAAGAGCAAATAAGTACAGTACTTAATAATGAGCAAGAATTATTTAAAGATGAAGAATCTTCGTTAGGTTTAGAAGTAGTAGATATTACTAAAAAATGGTATACCTACGTAATAAAAAACCTAGCAAGTTTTACAAAAGGAACTAAGAATAATGAGCTGGTTAGCAGTCCAAGCGACGATCTTCTATCGCTAAAACAATTGATAGAAAATACTGCTGAAGCGATTAAAAAAGATCCAGGAAATAAAGTGTTAATCAAATACTACAGAGCACAAGTAAAATTATTCTTCAGTATTCTTCATTGTCAAGATCCATCAATTTTAGAATCAGATAGAAGTCGTAAGATCATTGAAAAAATGCTAGACGATCTTAAAACAGATGTAGCAGAATTTAACGAAAGAGATATTAAAATAGATACAGACAATGGCGATTTACGAACATTTTTAGAAAAATGCGTAAAAGCCATACAAGCAAAATACATTCAGGATTTTATTACGAACGAATTAATTAAAGTAAATCCTACTAGATAAGGTTTTCTATCAGTTCGAGTGATTATGTAGAGGGTTTATACTAACCAATAAAATCTTATAAACACTTTATAAAAAATAAACGTCATCACGAGCGTTACCTGAGGAGACTCGAAGGGAAAGCGAAGTGATCTGTAGATTGAACGACAGTTATAAATTGATAAAGTACGATTTTAATTAAATACACGAAAAAACGAAAACTATATAAGTAAGAACAAATAATGATCAATTCTCAAGAACATATCATTCAAAAAGTATTTGTAGAAATACAAACCAATAGCAAGCAAACAGCTCACGAGCTAAAGAATACTATTGAACTCTTCTTGCAAGAAGAAGTATTTCCTGAAATCGAAAATTATTTAGATTCAGAGAAGTACGGATCAGAAGAAATGCTACAAATTTCTAATATGACCTTAGATATTGATCTAGACACGCAATGCTTTAACTTTCATACTAGTAAAGAAGAAATTAAAGAAAAATTAGTTACACAACTTCGTGAAAAACTCGAAAAACCAGAAAATCATGATGTAACTGTCGAAACAAAATCGGTAATAAAAAGTAAAACAGATACCTTTTTTTACTTTTTAGAACACGGAGAATTACCATGGTGGGCAGATAACGAACATTTAGTAGAGTTTTCTAAAGAACTTTTATTTGAAATTACAGAAACTACAACTTTTGAAAATCGATTTATAAAAAGCTTACAGGAAAAAAGAACCAGAGAACGATTGTTGAATCAATTCTTTAATGATGAATTACAACTGTTGTTCTTAGGAATCTATCAGAAGCCAAAATATTATAAGGAAGTCTTATCTGTATTAGCAAAAAAGAACAACCTATCCAAAGCTATAAGGAAGAAGGTATGGACAGTATTTATTGAAGAAGTATTACAAAAGCAATTTTCAACATTGCCAGAAGTAATAACTAAAACACTTTTAGTAATAAAAGAGGATGAAGATTTAACAGCTAAAGAAATTGCTGGTCTCGAAACTAAATTACTAGAAATTAATACGCTTACAAAGAATAAAAGAATAACTCAAGAAATCGAAATTAATTCTAACGGACAAAAGAATATAGAGTTAACAGATGGGGAATTCATAGCAAAAAGTAATGAACCAAATGTTGTAGAGAATAATACAGAAACTTTAAAAACGAAGGATGTAACTAGCACTTTGGAAGATAAAAAAGCTTCTAATTTATCGAGTGAAGCAAGTGAACTTAATGAAGAAATTAGTAGTCCAGCAACTAAGAAGATAAATCAAGAAGACCATACTAAATCGAATACTTTAAAAGAAGGGATTGTAAAACGAGATGGAACAAAATCAACTGAATCTGAAGTTACTAATACTTCTTTAAAAAGTGATACTACTGAACAAACAACAGCAGAATTAGCAGAGGTCATTTCTAACAATGAGTCTTTAGATAAAAATAAAACTACAGCTGAAGTTGTAGAACAAAACAAAGAAGAAATAGCTTCACAAAAAGAAAAGTTAATATCTAAAAAAGATGAAAATAAAGATTCATTAGAGAAGCAAACTGAATATCAAGAAAGCATTGAATCATCAGTTATTACAGATAAAACCAAAGCTAAAAAAGGAGATGCGAAAAGAAATCAAGGAGATCTTCCTAATGGAACAAAGAAAGAAATAGATAAAAAAGCACTTTCAAATGAAGAAACTGTAATTCAAAACTCTAAAGAAAAAGAACCTCAAGAAAACTCAGAAAATAATCAAGTAAAGCAAGAAGATAAGTTAACACTGAATAACCAAGGTTCAAATAATGAGAATACAGCAGAATCATTTATAGAGCAGAGCAAAGAAACTTCAGCAGAATTAATTAAAAATCTTAATAAACACGAAAGAAAAGTTCGAAAAACAGAAGAAAACAGTACTGAAGATATAGAAAAAAAAGCAACTCAAAATAAACGAACATTAGAAAGAGAAAGCACTAAAAACAAAAAACAACAAAACGAAACTATATCTAAAAATGAGTTGAAAGAAGTTCTTAAAAATAGAACTCAAGAAGTAACACAACAACCGTTTAAAAAAGTGATAAAACAACCATCTAAAGCATTTTTTATTCGTAACGCAGGATTAATTTTAATTCATCCTTACTTAAAGCAATTCTTTAAAGCTTGTGATTTTTTAGATGAAGACGATACAATTATAGATCCAGAACTTGCAGCACACGTATTACACTATATCGCTACTAAAAAAGAACAGCAAATAGAAAGTAATCTAGTCTTTGAAAAATTCTTATGTAATATTCCAATAGATCATCCTATAGAAAGAGATATTGAATTAACAGATGAAATAAAAGCAAAAGCAGAAGAATTAGTTGCAGCAGTAACCCGTAACTGGGAAGTGTTAAAAGATTCATCACCAGATTTAATTCGAAATGAATTTATCCAAAGAAGTGGAAAATTAGACCTTACTGAAGACAATCCGAAATTAACAGTAGAGCGAAAAACACAAGATATTTTATTAGACAAACTACCATGGAATATCAGTTTATGCAGATTACCATGGATAGAGCATTTAATTTTTACGGATTGGTAATAAAAAACGGAAATCATGAGACGAAAATTTAGAAGAATACAACCCAAAATGCTGGCTACAGAAACACCGTTTTTTAAACCGGTACAAACAAAGCTTAAAATGGGAAAGGCTGGAGATAAATACGAAGTAGAAGCAGATAAAATGGCTGATAAAGTTATCCATAAAAAAGGAGAAAATAATACAGTGCAAAAAAAGGAAGGTGAAGAAGAAGTACAACAAAAACCATTAGCATCTGAAGTAACACCATTTGTACAACGTATGGAAGGTGGAGATGAAGAATCTGTACAGCAAAAAACAGAAGATGAACTAGTGCAAAAAATGGAAGAAGAAACAGTACAAGAAAAAGAAGAAGAGGAAGTACAAACAAAAACACATAATAGCAGTACGAAAAATCAAGGATTGTCTTTAGAACCAAAACTAAGAAGAGGTAATGGAGGGCAACAGATGGAAACTGGAATTCGCTCAGAAATGGAAACAGGATTTGGAGCAGATTTTAAACATATTAAAATTCACAACGATTCAGAAGCTGCAAAAATGAGCAGTAGCATTGGAGCACAGGCCTTTACTCATGGAAACGATATTTATTTTAACAAAGGAAAATACAATCCAAACTCTAGAGAAGGAAAACATTTACTCGCACACGAATTAACACATACCATTCAACAAAAAGGAATGGTGCAGAAAAAAATACAAAGAAAAGTAGACTCTGCAGTACCAGCAGGAAAGGAGGATAAAAATCCATTAGCAAAATATAAAACAGCTTTTCCTTATTTCTATAAATACATGAACGATCATTTTGGAGATTATTTAACAGGAAGCGATAAAATAAAAAAAGCCCTATTAAAAAATACAGTGGGAGCTTTTACTCCAGAAAAAATTAAAGAAGTAACAGATTTTGAAAAAGGAAACGGTCCAAAAATAGAACTGGTAGAATTCTCAAACCCAAATCAAAATGGAGAGTATTTCTACCAAGGAAATACGATCAAGTTAAATTATAAGCTCATAGAAAAATATGAAGAAGTACTATCTAATCCAGACGCTACTATTCAGCAAAAAAATGCGATAAGTATCAGTTTAAATCAAGTGTTAATTAATGAGTTTACACATTATGGAGACGCTTTAGATGGTATAGACGCAATAAAAGATAATCAAGGAAATGTAATTAACAATCCAGATCTAGGAGAAGGACTAGAAGGGAATTTCACTTCAGAATACGATGAAGGAAACGAAGCAGTAGCAGAAATATACATGTTTTACGGAACAACAATGCAAGAAGGATTACGAAATTATGCAGCACATGAAAAAGGTGTATTGTTAGATCCAGATACATTAAGAGAGATGGAAAAAGATCCATCATTAATAGACAAAAGCTTAATGCCACCTATACCAAAAATAAAATAACAAGATGGTATTTAGAGATAGGTGAGCTTTTATCTAGCGTAGATTGTTTTAGAAGTAATTAAAATAATTGAATATTGAATAAAAATGACCAACGAATCAAAATTTTGAAAATCAAGGAAGCAGCTGTGGCTGAAAGATAAAAAGCTGTTTGAGCGTTAGCGAGTTCTTTTTATCAGCGGAAGGTTCCGTAGTTTTTTCTTAAATTTTTATTCGCAGTCTTGATTTTTTTTTCTTTTCATCAAGGAAAAGAAAGAGGAGTTAATAATCACTTTTATACTTCTAATAATGTATAAAAGTAACCAACGATATGAGAGGTAAAGAAGGAACCTTTCAATTTTAAAGAAAATACATGAAATAGCACTAAAACCAAACCAATGTCAGACGCAACTAAAACAAAATTCTCAACGGCAGTAATTGCCATTACAGGACTTATTAGCGCCATTGGAGGTGTTATTACCATATTGTACAATGTAGGTTTTTTAGGGCCAAACAAAGAACAAAAGCCGGAACAAAAAAAAACCGAAGAAAAAGTAATAGTAGTCGATAAAGAAAAAGCAAAACCTACTAAAACTATTGTAGATAAACCTGAAGAAAAAACTAAAATAATAGACGATTTTAAACCTAAAAAAGTTGTAGAAAAAGAAGTGAAAAAAGAATACAATTTAACAGGATATTGGTTAGATGTAAACAATGCGAATGGTAAATATTATATAGATCACAATACCTCAGGGAGAATCAGTTTCACAGAATACTCATTTGTATTTGGAGAATGGATAGTAACAGCTAACGGCACAGGAACAATAAAAAATGGGAGAATAGAAATCCCTTATACAACTTACGTAGGAACCAATGGGGAATTTACAGGGAAACTAGTAGAAGAAAATCATGAAATACAAGGTAATATACATGACTTAAATGCAAATATGAAAGCAGTTTTAAACCTCCAAAAAGAACAATAATATATGTTTTCAGCCAAAAAAAATAAAATAGCATCAGCGAATTCGGCATTAAAAAACCGAAATAAAACACCTTTTATTCAACCAGAAATGAAGGTGATAAAACCTGTAAAAGAAAAAACAGAAGAAGTAGCAACTAAAGCAAAAGAGGCTACTCAAGAAGCAACTCCTAAAAAAACAGAAAAAGCGAAAGCATTTTTCCCAGCTAAAAAATCAAATCCTATAAATAAAGCTGAAAATAAAAAGTCGAAAGGAAAAAAAGAGTCAGATAAAGAAAACAAAGAAGAAACTAAAACAGACAAACTAACAGAAGTTGCGTCTAAAGTAAAAGAAGCAAAAGTTCCTGCCAAAGGGGGCACTGGAGACATAACATTACCTAATGTAAAAACACCTAAAGCAGCGCAAGCTTCGGGTGCAAAAGCAGTAAAAAAAGTTGGAACCATTGAAAAAAATCAAAAAGGAGAAGACAAAGGGAAGGAAAAAGACACTAAAGAAGAAGCAAAAAAAGAAGTAACAGAAGCAAAAATACCAAGAGCACCAAAGAAACCAGAAGACGATCCTGCTTTTCAGAAGCAAATAAAGCAAACAGAAAATATAAAAGAAGAAAAATCTAAGCATCCAGAACCAGATACAAAAGTTGGTGAGCAAAAAGAAGCAGGACATCCTTCTGTAGCTGTTCAAACTGCTAAAAATGATCAGTTAGCACATGCAGAAGCTATGGCAGCTACTTCAGAAAAGGAGAAAAAGAGAGAACCATTTAAACCAGAAACATTTAAAGAAAAACTTAAAAGTAATTTAAAAGAATTAGAAAAAAATCTGCCTAGAGATTCAGACGGTGCAAAGCGATTTAAGAAGAACAAACCGATTAAAAAAATGCAAAAAAACATATCGGGACAAGTAACTTCTGAAAGCGATAAATTAGCAGGACCTTTAAAAACAGAGGCGAATAAACCAGCACCATCAAGCGGACAACCTACTACTGAAGCAAAACCTTTACCACCAGCAGATGCAGGAAAAGCTCCAAAACCATTAAATGCCAAAGCAGCTATTCCAAAGCAAAAAACTTCTCAGGAGATTTCTATGGAAAAAGAAAGTCAGTCATTAGATGATTATATGGCAGAGAATAAGGTAACAGATGAGCAATTAGCAAAATCGAATGAACCAAAATTTACAGGAGCTTTAGCAGAAAAAAACAAGGCACAAACTGAGGCAAAATTAGCACCTGTTAACTACCGAAAAAAAGAGAATGCGCAATTAAAAGGAGCTCAAAAAGTTGCAGCTACAAACAGTAAGCAAGGCTTAGATCAAATGCAAGCGGCTAAATTACTTTCTGAAAAGAATGTATTAACAGGACAAACAACGAATAAAACAAACGATAAAACAGAGAAAGAGAAAATCTATGCAGAGTTCAAGACGATTTATGAAGAAACGAAGAAAACTGTTACAGAGAAATTAGAAAAACTATCGACAGATGTAGATAATAAATTTAAAAATGAAGCAGAAAAAGCACAAAAAACATTTGAGAAAAATGTAGAAGATGGGTTAGGAGAAATTTATGGATGGACCGTTATTGATGATTGGATTTTTGGTGAGGATACAGATGCTATAGACAAATTGTTTAGAGTTGAAAAGAACAAGTTTACATCTACAATGGATGGTGTTTTAGACGATATTTCCGAAATCATAGCCAAAGGATTAAACGGAGCATTAGATGCTATAGAAGCAGGAAAGAAAAAATCAAAAAAGAAATTCGATAGTCTTAGCGAATCAGAGAAAAAATTAGCAGATGATGCTTATAAAGAGTTTAATGATCAATATGCAGAATTAGAAGATACAGTTTATGAAAAGCAAGATGAATTAGCAAAAGACTTAGCCAAATCATATCAAGAAAATGTAGCCGCTTTAGATGAAAAATTCAACGAAATAAAAGATAAAGTAAGTGCAGGTTGGATTGGTGCTGCATTCAATGCTTTAGCTGGAGTTATTAAAACAATTCTTAAGATAAAAGATATGTTAGTCAATTTACTGTCAGCGGCAGTAAGTGCTATTGGTGCTATTATTTCAGATCCAATAGGTTTCTTAAGTAATTTAATTCAAGGTGTAAAACAAGGATTTGTCGATTTTGGAACCAACATTAAAAAACACATGATTAAAGGAGTCATAGAATGGCTTACAGGTTCTTTAGGAAATGTTGGAATTACACTACCCAAAAATCTATTCAGTCTTTCTGGAATTTTCAGTTTAGTTACCCAAATGCTCGGGCTTACTTGGGAATACTTTAGAAGTAAAGCTGTAAAAATTGTTGGAGAACCTGTAGTTGCAGGAATGGAAAAAGCTGTTGAGGTATTTCAGATTGTTAGAAAAGAAGGAATAAAAGGACTTTGGAAATATATTAAAGAACAGTTTAATAATCTGAAAGAAATGGTAATGGATGCCATTCGAGATATGATTATTACCAAAGTAATAGAAGCAGGAATCAAATGGGTTATGGGACTGTTAAGTCCAGCCGGAGCTTTTGTAAAAGCTGCTATGATGATTATCGATATTGTAAAATTCTTTGTAGAACGTGCAGCACAAATTTTCGAATTAGTAAATGCATTTATCAAAAGTATTAAAGCATTAGCAGCAGGAAATGTAAAAGCAGTTGCAAAAGGAATAGAAATGGCTTTAGCAAAAGCGATTCCAGTATTAATTGGCTTTTTAGCGGCATTAGTTGGAGTTACTGGATTAACAGGGAAAATCCAAAAGATTGTTAAGAAGGTTCGTAAAAAAATAGACAAAGCAATTGATAAAATTATACGAAAAGCAAGCAAAACATTCCGTAAGATTTTAGGAAAAAAGAAACCTAAAAAAGGAGATGCTAAAAAAATTAAGAAAGACAACAAAAAACAAAAGCCAGATAAAATAACAGCTAAAGACAAGGCTAAGCATAAAAAGATTATAACTAAAATAGAAAAACAATTAGGAGAAAAAGCTAAGAAAGGAGAACCCTTCGATAAGTTTTATGCAAGAAAAAAGAAAGAAGCAAAGTCATTAGAAGATAAATATCAACCACAACTTAAAAAAGGAATCAATTTAGATATTAGTTTTAATTCTTTAGAGAAAGATAAAAAAGATAATGATGTAGATATAAAAATAAAAATAGCACCAAATACTTCAAAAGGAGGAACACAAGCTAAAGGAAGTGAGGAAGGAAATAAGGTGCCTTTATTAAATACATATTTAAATAACAAGGTTGTAGATGCAGATGGAGTTCCATTAGCATCGTTTCTAGCAGATTTAAAAGATAAGGATAAAAACAAGATCGATGGAAAACAAGTTTATATTCTAGATAAAAGAAACGGTAGTTATAAGTTTAGAACAGGTAAAGGTTTTGGAAGTTTTGATCAAATTTATATAGAAAGTGAAGGTGCGGATGAAGGAAAATTGAAGAAAGGAAAATCAAAATCGTATAAACCGGCACATAAAAACTTTATTCCTGATGAGATAGAATTAACAGAAAAAGATGGAATATATACAGCAAAATATAAAACGAAAAGAGCTGGAGATGCAAAAGATGCGAAAGCGGGTGCTGATAGTCCAACTTTTGAAATCAATATAAGTTTTGAAGAAGCTGTAGAAGGAATTTCAGATAAAACAGAAACAAGAAGCGTTAAAGGATTCAATTTATCAAGTAAGCCAGATGGTGTAGGAAGAGGAAAATGGGATGGAGGAGCAGCAGGAAAAGATAAAACACCTGGGTTTGACAATGCGCACATTATTGGAGATCAGTTTGGAGGATCTGGAATTAATGCAGCAATGAATATTTATCCATCTTCTCCGAATTATAATCAGAAAGAAATGTTACATGTAGAAAATAAATTAGCTTCCTTTTTTAAAACACGAGGAACAAATTTTAATATGAATGTAACAGCGAAGATTAAAGATGATGCCAATGTCAAAAATCAGTTAAAAGGCATTTTAGATAGAGAGTTTCCAAAAGATAATAAAGGAAAGGAAAAACAAGCAGATAAAAAGATTGTAACAAAAGCAAAAAGTACATTAACGAAAGAGCTTCAAAAAGCAATGACGATGGATATTGAAAATTTGCCAGGACAGTTTTTAAGTACTACTTATAAATCGAAAGGAATTGCAAATAAAGAAGATAAAGCTGTTGAAGGAGATAATTTACAAACCATTGGAATTGAAATGGAAAAAGATAAACGATATGAAAAAGAAAAGTATAAAGCATTAGCGAATGACTTTACTAAAAACACAGAAGGTACCGAGTTATCTATTGGTAAAGACCAAGGATACGATCAGTCATTAAAAAATTATAAAGCAAAGTTTGCTAATGACGGAACTGAGAAAAAGAAACTATCATAATTTGTAAAAGTAAGATGGAAGTAACTATAGAAGCAGATAGAAAAAACGAAATAGGGATTTTTAAAGTCTTAGAAGACTTTATTAAAAAACGATTAGTATATGAGTTTCATGGTGGAAACCCACCAAGCAAAGAATTAAGTTATGACGGAAATCCTTCAGCTTTGATATCATTTATGAATCAAGAAAAATTAGTTACAGAAGATGTTATTTTATTATTATTAGTATACATACCTCATGTGTTACCTAATTTTTTAAACGATATAATTACTGATTTTTTTCCAGAAGGAGGAGACTTTCCAGAACTAGGAAGTGTAAAAGGGAAAAATCATAGAGGTATTTTACCTACAGGAGAAACAGCCATATACATTTTAGCAGGAAATGATATTGAAGCACGTACTCATATGATTCGTTATATTTTACATGAAAGTATATTGTTTCAAAAGAAAATTATAGAACTAGAAAAAGTGCCTTATGGAGAACCTTTTTTAAGTGGAAAATTGATTTTAGCTGAAGAATATGTACATCTCTTTTTAACTGGTAAGGAGCTCAAACCTGAATTAAGTCAAGACTTCCCAGCAAGTTTAATTACAACGGGTTTGTGTTGGGATGATTTAGTGCTAAATCCTAAGACATTAACAGAAGTAAAAGAAATAGAAAATTGGTTAGCTTATAAAGAAGTGCTGTTAAAAGATTGGGGAATGCAATCTAAAATTAAGCCAGGATATCGCGTATTGTTTTGTGGTGCTCCAGGTACAGGAAAAACTTTAACGGCTAGTTTACTAGGAAAGTATACGAATAAAGACGTTTACCGAGTAGATTTATCTATGGTTGTTTCTAAATATATTGGAGAAACAGAAAAGAATCTTTCTAAGTTATTTGATAAATCAATCAATCAGGATTGGATTTTGTTTTTCGATGAAGCAGATTCTATTTTTGGAAAACGAACCAATGTACGCGATGCACACGATAAATATGCCAATCAAGAAGTATCGTATTTATTACAACGAATAGAAGCACATCCTGGGCTCATTATTTTAGCATCGAACTTTAAAAATAATATCGATGCTGCTTTTACACGTCGTTTTCATAACATCATTGAATTTGAAGCACCAACTTTTGAAGAACGAATAGAGTTATGGAAAAATAATTTACCTAAAAATGTAGGATTAGAAAGCTCAATTTCGGTAGAAGAATTAGCTAAAAAATTCAACATTACAGGAGCTAATATTGTGAATGTAATTCAGTATGCATGTTTAAAAACTATTGCAAATAAGAAAGAAGAAATACAACGACAATATTTATTAGAAGGAGTAAAAAGAGAATACACAAAAGAAGGAAAAACAGTTCATATTAATTTTTAGAAACAGAAATAAAATATAGAATAGCAAAAGTGCAATCCTAAGATAATCGAAGAATTTATCTATTTTCTATTAAGAAGATATTGTATTTCGCTTTAAATGAGATATTCTATGCGCTATTGCGAGTGCTCCTCGAGAGGTTCCTGAGCTCTGTCGAATGGAAACTCGAAGGGAAAACGAAGCAACCTGTTATTTTAATAAAGTAATTTCCCGAATTAATTACTCTCAAGTTTCTCTAATAAACTCTTGGCTTCCTTATCTTTAAAATTCATTTGATCGTTTAGCAATTTTTGTAATTGCTCTACAGAAAGTTTCTTATTCCCTTCCTTAAGATAGGAGAGAGCTAAATACCAATGTGCTTTAAAAGCATCTAATGTATTGCTATTTTGTAGTTCTTTAAATATTTTAATAGCCTCCTGAGTTTTATGTAATTCAAGATTTAAAACTCCCATATACAGCAGTATTTGTGGATCGGAAACTAACTTTTCATCTTTACGAGCCAATTCCAAAACTTGCAAAGCATCGCTGTATTTTTTTTGTTTAAATAAATGCTCTAAATCACTTAGTTTCGATTCATTTCCTCTTAAAGTTAAAGAAGGTAACTCTTGCCAGTTATTATTAAATTCAGCGTATAAATCGGAAGGATTATTACTTACATTATTAAAAAAAAGCGAAAAACTAACGATAAGAATAGCTGCTATAGAACTAGAAAAAATAATAAGTTTTCTTAAAGAGTTGGTTTTAGTGTTTTTTGCGAAATACGTGTTGCTTTCTTCATAAATAGCATTCTTAATTTGTTGCCCTTTTTCACTTTGAAGAAATTCAAAATTTTTTAGAATATCTGGATGTTTTGCTTGTATATCGGTAAGCTCCCAGTCATTATCATCATAAATATGATGCATTTCTTGATAGATTTCAACAGTGTTTTTTAGTTCTTCGTTTGCATTCATTTCTTCTAAAAAAAACTGACGCTCTTTTGCATTCATCTCATTATTGATAAATCGTTCTATTGTATTGTAATCCATTACTTCAGTTTTTAATTAAAAATATTTTAAATCCATATAACGACGATCAGCTTGAATTGCTTCTTTTAACTTCGCTTTACATTTAAAAATACGTTGTTTAACCGTGTTTTCTGAAGCGTAATTTTTCAGATCAGCGATCTTTTTGTACGAAGTTTTCTTAAAAACCAACATTAATAATTCCCTACAATTATCAGATACCTTAGAGAGTTTCTCTTTAAAAAGTTCCCATTTTTTTTGTTCGTGAATGCTCATTGCTATATCCATATCGTCACTTACTAGATCAATAACCTTAGCATTGGTTACCTTTAATTTAGATTTTTTTACTTCACGTATCCATAAATTTTTACAAATAGTCATAAAATAACCTTCAAAACTGGAAGAAATTTTAAAGCTTTTGTCTTGTGCTCTTACAGATAATTGAATAAGTGCCTTTTGCATAATGTCTTTGGCATCATCTTCGCTTCCATCTCTCTTTAGAATGTAGTTCTTTATCTTAGGATATATCAGCTCGTATATTTTACTAATTCCTTTGTTGTTACCATTAACAAGGCTTTGTAAAAAAAAATCATCAGTCATAATTATTAATGGGATAATTGTTATTTAAATGAGATTAGCATTCAAAATTAACTAAAAGATTGAGAAAAAAATAAAATAATAAGGGTAACCTTTTATGAATAGATGTTCTTAAGTGTGTAAAAAATGATGTAACCAAAAAATTTAAAAAATGAAAAAAGATATCGTGTTTTTAATCGCTTTTATAATCACATTTTTCGTGTCTTGCACTCAAGATGAAATGATATACAATGAGGAAATAGAAGAAAAGGGGATGATAATGAATAAAAAATCAAGAAAACATCCATTAGCTCCAGAGATTGTTCGAGATCAAATTGTAATTCAATTTAAAAAACAAGGATTAAAAGAATATCAAAAAGAGAAAATTAGAGGAGATGTACAGAATAAATATTTCTTTAGAATTAAAAAAATAGAAAAATGTGATTGTGATGATGATCGTATTGAATTATGGACGATGGATATTTCTGATAAGTATTTTATAGGAATAGAAGATTTAGTATCGGAATTATCAACCGATGATGATGATGATGATGATTTGAATGGAGACTATCAATTTTCTATTACGATTCAGAATGTAGACGAAAATGTATTTGATAGAGACATCACAGAAATAACAGATAGAGTATTACCTAAGAATGCTGGAGACAGAGTAAACATTGCAATTATAGATACGGGAATTGATTATGATTATTTTTCAACTCCATTTTTGTATAATAGTTCTGGCGATAACCCAAATTGTCGCCCAAATGAAATTGCTGGTTGGGATTTTGTAAATAATGATAACGATCCACGAGATGATCATGCACATGGAACATTAGTCTATGAAATAATTAGAGAAATATTAGCAGATAAAAATGTAAACCATCAAATATTACCTGTAAAAGCATTTGATAGAAATGGAAGAAGCGATTATTTTAAATTGACATGTGCTTTTAAATACATTGCTTCTAAACAAAAGCCGTTTTTAGTAAACTGTAGCTTTGGATTTTATAATTTAAAAAACCAAAATATCATTGAAAATATCATCAAAGATAATTCAGATAAGTTATTAGTAATGGCTTCTGCAGGAAATGAAGGCGTAGATACTGATGCTGAAGGGAATGAGCACTTTCCTTCAAGTTATACTGCAGAAAACATATTAACTGTTGGAGGATATACGGGAGATTTTTATTTTTCGCCTCAAATGGGATCACAGTATGTAAGTGGTTTCGATGTAGCTCCTGAATCTAATTTTGGTGCGAATAGCATTGATGTAGTATCATTGTTTAAACATAAAATGACTTTAGAAGCGGTCAAAAGAGGAGATACATTACATAGAATAGAAGCAAAAGTTAAGGGAACTTCTTTTGCTTGTCCAATAGTAACAGCTAGAGCTGCACGAGTATATGCTAAAAATCCAGTATTACCATTTTTATTAAAGAATTCAGTATTAGGAACATGTCATAAAAATGTGAGTTTACGTAATAAAATTAAGAATAGTAAGATTTTAGTTAAAGGGTATTTTTTCGAGGCAGTATACCATCCTCCTACGCCAACACAATAATATTTTTTACTTATTAAAGAAACTCTAAATTTCATATTTTTAAAAAATGAAGTTTAGAGTTTTTATAGTAATAATAACTAGCTTATTATTAATCTCACCCCCGAGTAATGCTCAGTATTTAGATAGCCTAAAAAATATTCTTAGTTCTAAGGTTTCAAAAAGAATAAAAGAAACAGAAGGAGGAAAGTTTATAGTTGAGCATCAAAAAAAAATGATCCCTGATGATTTAGCTAATTGCTACCAAGAATTTGGAAAATGGTTCTATTTAGAAGGCAAAAAAAGTAATAACAGAAAAAATTTAAAGAGAGCTATCTTTTATACAGAAAAGGCATTAAGTATAAAACAAGATAATAATGTATCATTAAGTTCATTAAAAGCTACTTTATATAACCTTGGTTCTTTTTATTATAAAAATAGAAATTACTTTAAAGCAATAGAATGTTATGAACGAATAAAAGAAGTTGCTGAAGTAGACTCAAATACATTGAGTGCTTTAAGGATGCTTTCAAAAATTTATTTGGAAATAGGAGATTTTTATAAGGCATTGACAAATGTAAACAGTTTAATTAGTTGGTCTTCTAAAGAAACTTCATTAAGAAAAAAGACGATGCAAGCGTATCAGCAAAGAGCTATCGTATATTCATATATGGATCGTAGAAAATTTTCAGAAGAAATTAGAAACGATGTTCATAAAGCAGATTCTATTTTAAGCCTTTTACCAAAGAAAAAAGCTAAGTATTATAGTAGTTTGAATCAATTGGAAGGAAATAGATTATTAGAAAATGGATATTATAAAGAAGCTATTCCTTATTTTGAAAAAGTATTAGAAAAAATACCAAAATATGACTCTATAAATTTAGCCAGAGGATATAACAGTTTAGGGCAAAGTTATTCTAAGTTAAAAGATTATAAAAAAGCTTTTTTGTACTTTGATAAATCACTTTTATATAATCTATTATATTCTATTCCTTATGAAAATAGAGGAGATATTTTTATAGCAAAAAAGCAATTTGAATTAGGATTACAAGAATATCAAAAAGCGATTAATTTATTAGTACAAGAAAACTTAGAACTATATGAAGCTATTCCTCAAAAAAAACTTGAAGAGGTAAGAGATAAATATTTTTTGTTGAGTCATATTATTCGAAAAGCTAAAGGATTACTAGCGTATTATCAAATAGATAAAAAAATAACACATATAGAGAATGCGCTAATAGCTTTTAAAACAGCAGATAGGTTAATAGATATTATCCGTTTTGAAAGTACCGAAGTACAATCTAAACTATTTTGGCGTGAAAAAGGAGCAGATTTATATGTAGGAGCAGTAGAGGCATGTTATCTGTTAAATAAACCAGAGGAAGCTTTCTATTTTATGGAAAAAAATAAGGCGATCTTGTTGCTAGAAGATATTACAAATAATCAAGCAATAGAAAATAGTAAACTTCCAGTATATCTAGCCAACAAAGAATTTCAGTTAAAAAATAATATCAATACTATAGAAAATAAGTTACAAGGGATTTCTAAAAAAGAACTAGAGAAAGTAGAAGAAATAAAAAGAGCTCTTTACCTATCAAAAAGAACTTATGCATCTTTTATAGATTCATTAATGGTTGCGTATCCAGACTATAGAAAGTATAAAAAAGAACTACCTATAATTTCATACAAGGAAGCAAAAGAGATAAGTAAAATTCAGAACAAATTATTTTTACAATACATTACAACAGATACCAAAGGATATGGAATATTAATTGGTAGTTCTAAACCAATGTTTTTTGAAATTGAAAAAGCAAATGAATTACCAGAACAGCTCAGTAAGTTTGAAAAATTAGTTACTCAAAAAATAACAACGAATAATCAACAGGCGGAATTTCAACAAGTCGCAAATGAGTTGTTTAATATGTTAATTCCTGCTGAAGTTTATAACGAAATAAAAAATAAGGAGCTTATTATTATTCCAGATTATAGACTACAAACAATCTCTTTTGAAACACTCGTTACTTCAAAAGAAGTAGATAGTTATTTGTTAAAAGATGTTATTTTAAGTTATGCCTATTCACTTTCGTATTTGAAAAATAACAATCAAATTAAAAGAACATCAGAAAAAGGAATGCTAAGCATTGCCCCTATCGATTTTAAAAATTTAAAACTACCTTCTTTAGCGTATACCTTATCTGAAGCAAATGCTACGAACAATATTTTTAATGGAGCAATTTTAGTAAAAGAAAAAGCAACTAAAAAGAACTTCTTAAATACTGGAAAAGAATTTAAAGGATTGCATTTGGCTACACATGCAGAGGTAGCTAATACAGAACAGTCTTGGATTGCCTTTAACGATGCTAAATTGTCTTTACAAGAAATTTACGGGTATAAAAATGCACATGAAATTGTAACATTGAGCGCTTGTAAAACTTCTTTAGGGGCATTACAATTAGGAGAAGGAGTTATGAGTTTAGCAAGAGGGTTCTTTTATGGAGGAGCTAAAAGTGTAGTTTCTAGTTTATGGGCGTCAAATGATAAAGCAAACGAAGTAATTATAATCGATTTTTATAAAGAGCTTAAAAATGGTGTTTCTAAAAGTAAAGCATTGAGAAATGCCAAATTAAACTATTTAAAAAACCACCAAGGTATAGAGGCTTCTCCTTTTTATTGGGGAAGTTATATCGTAATAGGCGATGTTAGTTCAGTAGATTTATATACAAGTTCTCTAAAAAATATATACATAATAGGATTTTTTATATTCTTAGTTTTTATGGTGTTACTATTCTTTTTTAAACGCACCAGATAATTTTTTTCATTTTTTATGGTAACCTTTTTTAGTGTACTTACTCTCTAGGTTAAATAAGCAATTGCTTAAGGATTGATCACCCTTAAACAACTATCACAAACTGTGATCGCGATAACCGAAAAGCGTACGAGTAGGAAGTAAATCTAAAAAACAATTAAATAGAATAATTATGAAAAAAATACTTTTTCTAATCATGATTGCAACCATGGTTATAGGATGTAATAAGAACGAAGAATTAATTCAAGATGTAGAAAATCAATCAACTCTAGAAGAACGAAGCACGTTAGAAAGAAAAGGCATGCTAAACTTTAGAAGTATAGAAGGCTTACAGTCTTTTATTAAAGAACGTTCTAAACCAGATTTCGATCATTTAAAAGAAGCTAGAAGTTTTTCTGAGAGAAGAGTGTATAACCCACTTTTGTTAGTGTATAATCTTAAAGAAAAAGAGATGAAAAGTTTAGGAATTGATGAACGTGAGGTTCCTAGCGTTGCTTCAGATGATGATATGTTTTTATTATTATTAAATCAAGATGGAGAAATGGGTGTAGGAGATAAAATTGTTAGAGTAGATGGAGATTTTGTATTTACCTATGTAGATGGATCTGCTAAAGATATAGATTCTTTTCTAGAGAAATATAAAAGTGGAAATATTAGAATATCTAGAGGAAAAACAATCGATTTTAGTAAAAACCTAACTGTTTACATGCATAACAACAAAACAGAAACAGTTGAAAGTGATTCTAGAGGTGTTACAAGTTTTAGGTTTTTCAGTGGAGACTATAGAATGAAAGCTAGACAATTTGATGAGTATTGGTATGTGTATAGTTCAATAGGAGCTAGTACTAAAGTACAAAAAAGAAGTAGATTTCTTTGGTGGACAACTTGGGGGGCTGTTTACGCGCATAATCGCTTAGAGTATAATGCTACGTATCGTGTAAATTTCAATACACAAGGACTTCCTCCAGCAATAAGAAAAGCTAATGGTTTTAAGTACCCATATTCTTTACAAGCACGAGCAGTATATTCTTGGAATGTTGGATTCCCAGCTTCAGAAAAATATGAACCAATGGAAGGAGAAACGAAACACTGGGCACACTGGTATACAACTCCTGTAAATACTGTTTCATTAACCTTAAACTACTAGTGTTTACAACTAAAAATAGTATTAAATAAAGTATAAACCCAAAGATGAAATGTCTTTGGGTTTACTTTTTATAAGAAGAACACATTTACATCATTTTTAAAATTATTAAAAAATAAGGGTAACCTTTTTATATCAGTAGTATCATAAGGTCAAATAGGCAATTGCAATAGGATTGATCATCCTTGAAACTATCACAAAATGTGATCGCGATAACCGAAAAGCGTATGAGTAGGTACAACCATTAAAAACTTAAAAATGAAAAGTAAATTAATAAAAGGATTCGCAATTTTTGCAATGATTTTGGCAGCTTCTTGCTCTAAGAATGAAGAAAACATAAATACTACTACAGCACCAGATATAGATGCTATTTCTAAAGTAGCGGAATTGTCTTCAAACTATATAAACGAAAACCAAAATTTACAAGCCAAACCACCAAAATGGTTACAAGTTGCTGCGGCAGATATAGGAGCATTTTTTACAGCAATATCTAATGGAGATAAGTTTGGAGAAGTTATAGGTGCAGCTTCAGCAGCATCAGCTGAAAAACATCTTGAATTAAATCCAATTATGGCAAGCACGAGTAATGATGGAGGTAATATAAATGATATAAACTCTAATGAAGTAAATGCATATGATAATTACGGAGAATGGCACTATAGAACCATTGAAAATGTAATAAAAGAAGGTACTAACTATGCTACAGATGGAGCTTTTGATAATTCAAAATATTATAGAGCAACTACGCAATTTTTAATAGAAAATAGGGTAGCGTCTGAGAGAGATTTTGAAACTTTTTCTTTAGAAGACGCTAATGAAAGATTAGCATATGATAAAGAATTGTTTAACAAATACGGGCTTTTAGGAAGTTTAGAATTCCAAAACAGACAAGGTAGAGTTAAGGAAAATGTTTATAAAGTTCTAAGCTCATATTTTAAAGTAGTAGAGAATACTTATGATATTAAAAGATTTGTTTCATATTCATTAGAAGTAGAAAAAACAATTTCTTATAGTAGAATGAACGAAGTAGAGAAAAAGCAAATTTTAGGAGTAATGGCAACTGCCAGATACGGTTTCCAATATTGGAATTCAATTTATAACTAAACAGATTCATAACAGTGTTGTTATAAAACGACACTGTTATTGTAAACAATATATATCATGATGAAAATAAAGAATATAGTATTAATACTAATTTTAATATGTTGTTTCTCTTGCTCGCAAAATGATGGAGAAATAGTAGATTTTGAAAAAGGAGAATCATTTGAAAAAACAGTTTCAGATAGAGGATATGAAGACGATGTATTACACTCAGAATGGTTTAATAAAACAGGAATTTTACACAATAAAAACTTAGAAAACTTATTAAATAGCTTTCCTAAAAATGTGAATCCAGATAATATTAGGAAACATACCGCTGAGTTCTTACAAGAAAAATATAACAGAAGAGATGTAGGAGATATGTACATTTTTTCTAAGTATCAAAATGCTTCGGAAATGTTAGATGAGTTATTCTATAAAAACTGGACAGAAAAGCAGGTATACACAATCGTTAAAAAAGATATAGAAGATTTTAAAGCTATCGAGAAATACGATTATTCTTTGAATACATTTTTAAAAACACGTTTAGAGAACGTATCAAAATTAACGAAAGCACAGCAACAAGCATATTATAACTTTTTATCTGTTGTAAAACACTCTTTCAATTTTTGGTCGTCTAGATTAAATAACAATAGTTCAAGAAAACAAATTTTTGATTATAAGTTTTTTAATAGACTGGCTGAGTTAGCGATTGCCGATGCTGTAGTTCATACAGTTTCATTGGGAGGAACTGGAGGTTTTGAATACACTACTTTTGATTATGTACAATCTTCGTATTTCAGAACAACTAATTTTTACTAATAACAATTAAGGGATTTTTTACAGGGATTATTACAGGTGAAAAGGCTGGTGTAACAAATTTATATCAGTCTTTTTTTATTCTATATCACAACTGTGATCGCGACAACCGAAAAGCGTATGAGTAGGTATACAATTAAAAAGCATAGAAATGAAAAAAATATTTTTAATCGCATTGCTATTAACTTGTTTAATAGGATGTAAAGAAGAGGAAGTAATTGCCAATTCAGAAAATGAAGGAGCTGTTGAAGTAAGAGAATCTAAATTGGAAAATAGAAATGTATTGAATTTTAGAAACTTTGATGAGCTAGAAAATACAATACACCAGTTTATAGAAAAAGATAAAGATTTAATGGAGGAGTCGATAATGAATTTAAAAGAAACAGGAAGAATATCTTTATTGTTGGCGTATAACTTTGAATCAGATGAAGCTCAGAAATATGGCTTAAAAAAAGAAAATATAGCCAAAGTTAATTCAGATGATCAAGTTTTATTATACCTTTTGAATGCTGAAGGAGAAATTGTAGTGAATGAAACTACCTACAAAATAGATGAGAATTTTGTTTACATTTTAAAAAGAAACAATAGAGAAATACTTCAAAAATTTTTAGCTGAATTTAAAGAAGGAAAAATAAAAACCAAAGACAGAAAATTACTAGAGTATAACGAAGACTTACAAGTGTATAAGCACGGTAATTCTAGAGAATCTATACATAATGTACAACAAAGAACAGAATACGGTTCATTTTTTAATGATACTAGTGTAAGAGTAAAAGCTAGACAATTTGATGACTATTGGTTTTTTTACAGCTCTATAGGTGCAATAACAAAAACAGAACAATTTAGAAGAGTTTGGTTCTGGAACAGTTGGGTGAATGTAATTACCAGTAATAGATTAAGATTTTCGGTAGCCTATCAAAGATTTCATTTTTGGTCTACAAATGTGCCATTAGGAGGAAATACTATGAGAGATGATATTAATAGACGCACGTATGCCATAAACAAAGTATATGAGTTTTGTGTTGGTCCTCCTGCATTGTATGTATACAGAGCAAGATTAGGATTTACACAACACGAAGCAGGTTGGTATGGAAATAATTCGCAAAGACTTACTTTAGGATACTAGTTTTTTATCCATTAAAACTATTTTTTGAATATCCGTATCGAGTCATAATTACGTTTTTAGTGTCATTCCGAATTTATTTCGGAATCTCATCATGCTATTATTAAACAATGATTTGGAATGAGAACCTGAAACAAGTTCAGGTTGATGTTTGTTACTTATTATGTATTAGGGATAATCATAAACTATTTTATTAAAAACAGAAAACACCACAGTAGCAGTGGTGTTTTTCTTTCCCCTCTTAAATGAAGTTCTATAAAACTAGAACTTAACGTTTAACTTTTTATAAATTTTTTAAATACTCTTTTACTAGTAAGATTTGGAGATGTAATTTCCAAGAGATACATCCCAATAGGTAATTGAGAGACATCTATTAAGTCATCTTTTTTATAATCTATTACTTGTTTAAGTAAAGTTCCATTCAAATTGTACACACGTACTCGAACATCCAATGGTAAATCAGAAATTTGAATGTGTTGTATTGTTGGATTTGGAAAAACTTTTATCGTTGCTTTTTCTTCATTTGGAGTCAACGACTCTTTAGGTAAAACGACTAAGGTTTGCATAACAGGAGCTGCTGCATAAAATGTGTTATTTCCATCTTGATATGCAAAAATTGTAATCGTACCAGTACCTACAATAGAAACAGTATTACCTGAAATAGTCGCTACATTAATATCAGAACTTTGGAATGTTACATTAAGTCCTGAAGAAGCAAATGCTGTTAACTCAAAATCAGAATCACCATAATTTACAGTTGTAAGTGTATCAAATGTAATTGTTTGATTAGCTTTTGTAATTTCAAAGTTGTCTGTAATAAAATCAATAGCATAATTAGGATTTCCAAGAGTACCTAAAAGAATAGGATAGGTGCCAATAGTTTCTCCAGATGCTCTAGTTAAGTTACCAGATAAAGTATCATTATTGATTAGGTTTCCATTTGTAATAGCATAGGTTAATGTTGGATCTAAACTTCCAAATGGTTTTCTTTGATTTCGATCTGCAGTAATTGTAATTCCTTTTGGAGTAACTATAAGTGTTTGTAAAACACCCGCTGCAGGATTAAAATTAGTATTTCCTGTTTGACTCGCAGAAATTACAGTAGTACCAGCACCTACAATAGTTACATTACTTCCATTAATAATAGCAACAGAATTGTTTGAACTTGTATAAGCTACAGGTAATCCTGAAGAACTTGTTCCATTTAAGCTAAAATCTGGATCGCCATAAGTTACGCTAGACAACGAATTAAAAGTAACAGTCTGATTCGCTTTTGTAATTTCAAAGTCGTTAGAGATAAATGTAATAGCATAATTAGTATTTGCTAAGGTTCCTTGTTGAATAGCATAAAAACCTATGTTTTCTCCAGTTTCACGAGTTAAGCTACCAGATAGCGTATCACTACCAACCAAATTACCACTGGTAATTGTATATGTTAATATAGGTTCGGTATCACCAAACATTTTTGTAAGACCTGCATCGGCAGTAACTGTAATAGCTCTAGGAGTTACCGTTAAGGTTTGTAAAACATTAGCAGCAGCGTTATAATTAGTATCTCCAGATTGACTTGCAGTAATCGTTGTTGTTCCTACTCCTACAATAGAAATTGTATTTCCAGAAACCGTTGCTACAGAAGTATCCGAACTCGTATAAGAAACTGCTAAACTAGAATCTGCAGTAGCGTTTATATTGAAATCAGGATCACCATAAGTAACATTGTTCAATGAATTGAAAGTAATAACTTGATTTGCTTTGGTGATTTCAAAGTTGTTACTAACAAATGTAATATCATAATTAGGGTTGTTTAGTGTACCTTGTAGAATAGCGTATAAACCAACATCTTCACCAGTTTCACGTGTTAGGTTTCCAGTAAGTACATCAATAGCTATTAAGTTTCCTGAAGTAATGGTATATGCCAATACGGGCTCCGTGTTTCCAAATACTTTAGATTGCCCAGCAGTTGCAGTAATTGTAATTTTTTTACCATTTACCGTTAAATTTTGTTGCACATTTGTAGCAGGTTTAAAGTCGGTATTTCCTGCTTGACTAGCCGTAATAGTTGTAGTTCCTGCACCAACTATAGTTACAATATTTCCAATAATAGTTGCTACAGAAGTATCTGAACTCGTATAAGTAATTTCTAGTCCTGAATCTGCAATTGCATTTAAGTTGAAATCAGCATCTCCGTAGGTAACATCTGTTAATGCATTAAAAGTTATCGTTTGCTCAGCTCTTCCAAATTCAAAAGCACCAATATCTATAGTAGCAGTTGTATCATTATTACCATCAATAATACGTTTTTTACCTCCTAAAGCTTTTGTCTCAACATTTGAAACATTATTCCCCGCATCTATTAAAGGAGAACTGCCTTGTAAAGAAAAATTACTATTTAAAGGATCTTTAAATAGTACATCAGTAATTGTTGTTCCATCAATATTACCTATTCCAGCAAGTTGCTCTCCTTTCAAATAGCTATAGGTAGCTGTTAATGTACCTGTACTAGTAGTATGATTTAAAGTATGAGGTCCAGCAACTACTGTGTTTTCTAGGGTTATATTTCCAGCATTATTACCAAAAATACCATAAGAAGCATCTACAACGCTATTATCTGCTATCGTACAATTTATAAAATTCATAGTTCCTTCTAGGGAATAAATAACATTGGTTGTTTTTCCTTCATTCCCATAGAATAAACAATTAATGAAATCATTATTAGATCCTGATATTTGATATATAGCACCTCCATTTTGAGCTAAATTGCTTCTAATGATACAGTTAATGAAACGGTTGTTATTTGCGTTTTTTAGAAAAATTCCTCCACCGTTTGTATCGTTTAAAAAGTTATTATTTGAATTATATTCAGCATATCCATCTTCAATAATAAATCCGTTGATAATTGTATTATCAGTATTTAACAAGTATAACAATGTGTTGGAATTACCCAGTGTATTATTAGGAATACCAATATCACCACTTAAAATAGTTTGGTTATTTGTCCAATCTCTTTCTGAAAGAGTAGTTTCTGTTCCTGTAAAACCTCCATAAATTTTAAGATTATCTGGAATATAAAAAGTATCATTTCTATTATTTCCTGCCTTGTAAGTTCCTTGTTGCACCCATATTTCTTCAATACTAGAACATTCAGTAGCTAATTGCAAAGCATGTTGTAATGAAGTAGCTGAACTCCAAGAGTTCCCATAATTTGTTGCATCTCCTGTAGTGCTTACATAAAGAATATTTGAAGTAATTACATTACAATCAAAAGGTTCATAGGCCCATATTTCTTCCCCAAACTTACCATCATCTGCATTAAAAAATAGTTTACCATTAGAAACTACCATGTCATCTATAGAAGAACCACTTGAACCAGGACGTATATCGGCTGCTAATCTTGTTCCTTCTATCGTACCATCGGTAACCCATAACTCATCTCCCCAAATACCATCACTAGCTCTAAAATAAATACGGTTTTGAAGAACTGTTAATTCTCTAGTTCCAGAGCTATTATTTCCTTCATATATATCAATGGCTATTTTAGTACCTGCTTCAGTACCATCACTTTCCCATAATTCACCTCCATGAATTCCATCATCTGCACGGAAATATAGTTTGTTATTATAACTAACCATCCATCTTGGAGATGACCAAAAGGTTGAAGGATTAATGTCTTTTACCATTTTAGTACCTACTTCAGTACCATCTGTTACCCATAATTCACCTCCATGGATTCCATCATAGGCCTGAAAGTATAATTTATGATCATGTATCGCAAAATATTTTGGACTGGAATTAACATTACCAGAAGCAATGTTCTTGATTAATCTTGTCCCTGCTTCGGTACCATCACTTTCCCATAATTCACTACCATTTACACCATCATTAGCTCTGAAATATATTTTATTATTAAAAGTTATTAATTCTGAGGGGCTACTACTATTAGTTCCAGGATTAATATCTTTCAGTAATCGTGTCCCGGCTTCAGTACCATCTGTCACCCAAAGTTCATCTCCATTAGTAGAATCATAAGCTCTGAAATATAGTTTGTTATTTAAAACTGCTCCGTCATCTGGATAAGAACTTGTAGTCCCCAAACTTATATCTTTTACTAGTTTGGTTCCCACTTCAGTACCATCTGTTACCCAAAGTTCTCTTCCTGTAATTCCATCACTTGCTTCAAAATAAAGTTTTTCATTCAGTATGCCTAGCATTTCACCTACACCACCGCTTTTACCTGGGGTAATATCTTTTACCATTTTAGTTCCAGTTGCTGTACCATCACTTTTCCATAGTTCAAAACCATGATCACTTGTTCTAGCTCGAAAATATACTTCATTGTTATAATCGGTAAAGTATCGGGCATTGGATGCTGTACTACCTTCACTAAATCTAAAGAATTGTAGAGTTCCTGCCTCAGTACCATCACTAGTCCATAATTGACTTCCAGTATTTTCATCCGAAGCTCCAAAGAACAGTTTATTATTAAATACTGTTATATTTCTAGGAGAAGAACCATTTGTTCCTACATAAATGTCCTTTATCAATTGAGTTCCAGCTTCGGTACCATCGGTTACCCATAACTCATCTCCTTCAGTATTTGTGTAGGCAGAAAAATATAATTTACCCTCATAAATGGTAAACTCATTGAAAAAAGAATTCCCATTGGGGTTAAAATCTTTTACTAGTTTAGTTCCAGCAGAAGTTCCGTCCGATTCAAAAAGTTCTCTTCCTATAAGTCCATTATCGGCCTGAAAGTAAAGCTTGTTGTTAAAAACAGTTAGCCCTGATACCTGTGAGCTTCCTGTTGGATTAATTTCAACGGCTAACTTTGTTCCAGCTTCAGTACCATCACTTTCCCATAATTCATAGTTATAACTTCCACCATTAGCTGCAAAATAAAGTTTTCCATTGTAGACAGTTAAATGGCTTGGTTCGCCAGAATAATACATGGTTGGTTCAATATCTTTCACTAATTGAGTTCCAACTTCAGTACCGTCAGTAACCCATAATTCTCTACCTAATGTTCCTTGACTAGCAGAAAAGTAAAGTTTTCCATTGTATGCTGTAAAGTAATTAGGGGAAGAACTGGTATACATATCACCCACATTAATATCTTTTAGCATTTGAGTTCCAGTTTTGGTACCATCACTTACCCATAGTTCTCTCCCATGAATACCATCATCTGCTTGAAAATACAATTTTCCGTTAAAAACGGTAATGTTATTAATACCAGAATTATTAGAACCAGGATTAATATCAGTAATACGTTCTGTACCTTCTGGTGTTCCATCTGTGGACCATAATTCTTGACCAGTTGCATTGTCATCAGCTCTAAAGTATAACTTATCTCCTAAGATGGTTAAATAACGTGGACTAGAACTAAGTCTACCTGCTTCTATATCAGCTAATAATTCTGTGCCTTCTGGTGTTCCATCTGAAATCCATAGTTCGTCTCCATATTCTTCATTGTCAGCACTAAAAATGAGTTTTCCTTTGAATTCAATTAAATTTTCTACATCTGAACCATTGCGAGATTCTGTATTTATATCCTTGACTAAATAAGCTTGTTGCCCATATATAGCACTAAAAAGGAAAAATGTTATTAGGGTAATTATATATCTCATACGCTATAAAATCTTTGACAATAATAAATCCGTCTATTAATTGTACAGGCACATGTCCATTTACCCTTGTTTTTATTTTAGTTATTTTCCATTTTAGAAGTTTGTACAGGATTTTCTATTACCTTTATAATGAAATATGAGTCTCCCATTATGAGTATATACCAACAAGAAACTTCAAATAAAGAAGTTAATACTACTTCTGAACAAAAAGGAACGCAAACAGCACAATTAAAAGACAACCGTACTACTTCATTAAAACAGGAAAACATACAAGAAAAATTAGATAGTAGTAAAAAGGTAGCTCAACAAAAGAAAAAAGCAACTGCTATTTCTAATATTCCTATACAACGTATGGAGAATAAAACAGGATTGCCAGATCAATTGAAGTCGGGAATAGAAAGTTTATCTGGGTTAGATATGAGTGATACACGTGTGCATTACAATTCATCGGCGCCTGCACAATTACAAGCTCATGCTTTTGCTCAAGGAAATAATATTCATATAGCTCCAGGACAAGAACAACATTTACCACATGAAGCATGGCACGTAGTACAGCAAAAACAAGGACGTGTAAAAGCTACCAAACAGTTAAAGGGAAAAACTCCATTAAATGATGATGCTGGTTTAGAGCGAGAAGCGGATATTATGGGAGCTAAAGCTATGCAGTTAAAATCAGCTACTGAAGAAAAAACATTGAAATCGACTCCGGTTTCTACAACTACGAAAGGACCAGTACAAAGATACACAGCGAAGAAAGACAAGAATAGTGAGAGTATATATAATGTTTCAGGGACAGAAAAATTTGTTATAGGCTTAGGGTATCCAAATCATGAACTATATGTTAAAAATCCTCAGGTTTTAAATGGATTAAATGAGAGGGTTTCAGAAGGTTTTATAAAATTCGTAGCATCTGAAGAACCGAAGAATTTCAAATTTGCAGATAGCAATGTAGGGTACTATAAAGTTAGCCCGAGTTTTAATTTAGATGATAAGAAAAAAGTAGAAGACAGCGCACCAGACGATGCTGAAACAACTGAAAATCGATTGTTTAAAGGAATAAAGAAAGGAAATATAGATAATATAAGACTTCCAGAAGATTCTGAAACTAGTGATGATGAAGTCGTTACAAAATACACTACTAATGTAGGTACAGCTAAAAAAATGTATAAACTAAGAATGTTAGCAGAAGCAACAAGAAAGAGTATTGTACAAATGGATTATCAAGATCATGACATAGACGATTTAAAAGCAGGTTATATTCCTTTGTTTTTTCGAATTGTTGAGTATGTTAATGAAGAATCAGTTAATGATTATATGCAACGTTATGAATTACATACAAATGGAGAAGATGGTGTAAGAGGATCTGGAGAATATAATGAAGCAATTAATGCAATAATGGCTTCTAAAACTAAAACTAAGAAAAGTGACATTAATGAAGAGTTAGTTAGGTTTAGAGAGCTTATTCCAGGAGATTCAAATAAAGTTCTTATGGAAATTGTTAAGAATAACATTGATGAAATCACTGCTCTCCTTACTGATTTACCAAATGATGGTTCGAAAAGACAATTTATGATTGGCCATTTTAATGAACAAATGAAAGCTGTAAGAGATAAAGAAATGATGTTGGTTAGAGGTTGTGATTATGCTGCATCTACTACGATGGGAAAAACACACGGAAGTGAACTTCAAGGTTCTTTTTCTATGTTATTTCAATTGAAAAATCAAAGTAAAGAGCATCACCATTACTCAACAAAATTACTTGCAGATGGAAGTGATTTTGTAAGTATTGAAGGTTTTGCAGGAGGTTTTCAAACATTTGATAATGCATGGGAATTCTTTTTACATGGAGGAGAGGAAACTGAAACAGCATCTTTTGAGAATTATACTGTAAGCAGATATGATTTTTTCCCAGATACAAAAAGAGAATTGGCAGATATGAAAGGAGATGATAACGACGGTTTTAAAGTAACAACAACCAAAGAACTGGAAATGGATAATATAGATAAAACTGTTCGTTCATTTAATAAAGCACTACTAGACGGAGGTGCTAGAGGGTATAAAGTATCTACAAGGCAACAAGATGAAAGAGCTCATTATAATAGTATCAAAGGAGAATTATTTGTTGCAGCTAGAGCAGCAATAGAAAATATTCCAGGGAATTTTCATAAAATTAAAGACAATGGGTTTGAAAATTTCAAAGAGCGAAGCTATATGGCAGTTTTTGATATATTGAATTCTGGAAGAGATGCAGTATTAACAACTTTCCAACAACAGTTTGGGTTGTTAATGAATACTAATTTAAGGAGGCATCAAAATTATCTAGTTACTATAGCAAGATCAAAAAACTATTTAAGTAATGCATATCAATCAAATAAAAATTTTGATGAAAATGTAACAGCTTTAAAAGCTGCCTGTGATTCTCATATAGCTAGTGATGTTAACGGACTAAGAAAAAAATATGCAAGAGATAAAAAAACAAGCATTACAAATTTGAAAAATAAGGTAGATGAATTGCAAATGTATTTTGAGAATCACTTTGGTGATTTAGATAACATTACCTAGGACGTTTACACTTTTTGATGGAATTCATTTAAAATATAATACATAATCATATTTGAGATGCGATCAATTAAACCTTTTTAAAGAATATAGGTCTAATGTACCATAAAGTGAATTTTTAATTTTACATAAGGTTTTTCATTTTATATTATATTTATGTGTTAATTTTTTTATCATCTGCGAATGAATTCTTACACCCCGAAATCAGAATTTAAGATGCATTTGAATACTGATGATAATACAAGAAGTATTCAAACAGCTCAATTAAAAGACAATCGTACTGCTCAATTAAAACAAGCAAATACACAACAATTTGTGGATAATAGTCCCAAAGTTGTACAGCAAAAAGAAAAAGGAGCTGCTATTTCTAATGCTCCAGTACAACGCATGGAAAATAAAACCGGATTACCAGATCAATTAAAATCGGGTATTGAGAGTTTATCTGGTATGGATATGAGTGATACACGTGTACATTATAACTCTTCTGCTCCAGCACAATTACAAGCACATGCCTTTGCACAAGGTAATAACATTCATATTGCTCCAGGACAAGAACAGCATTTAGCACACGAAGCTTGGCACGTAGTACAGCAAAAACAAGGACGTGTAAAAGCCACCAAGCAGTTAAAAGGAAAAACGCCTGTAAACGATGATGCTGGTCTTGAAAGAGAGGCAGATATTATGGGGGCTAAGGCTATGCAAGTAAATGATAATGTAATGGAAGCCTCTCAATTAAAAGAAGTTAATACTTATTCTACACCAGTACAAAGAGTAGAGATTAAATTCATTCATAAGGAAGAATCATCAGAGGAAGCTAATGATGATGCGCTAAAGACTGAAGTTTTTGATTCTAAAAAACCTCAAGAAATCATACAATGGATTATTCAAAATCCTAAACAAATTAATACTCTTTACAGTCAAATTAAATTAGATGATGCTATTCCTGAGAAGGAACGTATTTATATTCTAAACTTATTAGATAGGCAAAAAGAAAATATTTTACCAGAAGATGTTCAAAAAAAATTACCTCTAAGAAGTACTATTTATGGTTTGGATAAAGCTCATGGAGCTAAAGGAGCTGAAAATGTTGAATTAGCATATCAACAAGGTTTTAGAGATTTTGATGCTGCTGTTCATTATCAGAAAGGAAAAACTGCCGATTTATTTAAAGATTTGAAAATTAATAACGGTATTGTAAGGATAAACTATAAATATAAGTTTAATGAATATAGACAAGCTTTCATGGACATTATAGCTCTAAGAAAAATAAAAGGCGTTTATATTCATACTATTATGTTGCATGAAATACCTGATAAGAAGGCTGAGATAGAAGAAAGTTTTTTAGATTTAAAACGTATGGGTCAAATATTTGGAGCTAAAATAGGTTTAAGTAATGTGAAGCAAATTGATGATGTTGATTTTGATGATAATTTTACCAATTTGTTACAGATAGCAAAAGAAAAAGAAATGACAATTTCATCTATTCAGAACAGGGTTAGCCCATCTGCTCCAGATGAAAGAGTTAGGCAAATAGCTAAAGAAAATGAAATGGCATATATGGGATTTGGTCTTAGTGCTTCTGAAAGCGATAATGCCACTTGTAGTATGGATGATTCTGTAAAAGTTGAAGATTACCCTATTTTAGAAGATCCTATTTTTAATAAACACATGAATCAATTAAATCTGAATGATAAGCAAAAGCAACGAGCACTTTTAGAATGGGGAAGACAGAAAGATATTAAAGTCATTTCTAGTAGTAGGGACGCTATAGGTATGTATCATATGAGAGAACCTTATGCTAGTGATTTTCTATCATTTTTAGATGTATTCGGAAGTGGTAATAAAGAATATGCTACTTCTTATTCTGTACCTGCTGAAGAAGTTGAATTATTCGCCCCATTTATACTTTTCATGCAAGAGCATAAGATATATAAAGATTTTAAGCATATACAAAAGTTGGCCTCAAATCATATTTGGAGACTATATTATAAACATTGTATTGTGGGTAAAAAAGATAATGATCTTATAAAATCTATACAAATATCCAAAGAATCAGAAGCAGCTAATATTATAGACTATGCTAGAAAAACAGGGCTTAATAATTATGAAAGTATCACCGAGTTCTCTGAAATTTTTGCGAATTACGTAAAAACAGGTGGTAAACTTCATAAAGAAAAAGCAAGTGAAGCTTTTGCATTTCCACAAACAGCAAGTTCTAGTCAAATTGTTAGCATGACGTTTTTAAATCAAACGATGAAACGAACATCATCTTTATATCTAGATGGTATTGAAAGTGCGACTGATGCTTATGTGGTAGATGAAACAACAGCTGAAGAAAAACTAGGGATTGTTAAGACGGATAGTACTGTAGAAATATACGAAGGTCATGAGAAACGAGCAACTTATAAAAAAGTAGATGATAAGAAATGGGAAAAAATGTAAGATATTTTAATATTATCTTGAGTGAAATAGATAGTGTATTGATAAATAACACTTTTTCTTTACGTTATCACGAGGAATGAAGTAATCTCTTCTTTAAAAATGATTACTTCACTCCACTATGTTTTATTTGTAACGACTTAATAGCCTCTTAAAAAACTAAGAAGGTGTTACATCTTCTTCTCCAGCATCTGAAAAAGAAATAGAACCTAACCATAAACATTTACAAGTACTTCCATCATCTAATACATTCATATTATTAATAAAAACATCTGAAATTCCAGGAGTCCAAGGAGTTACTGTACTTGGTATACAAGGTGCCGTTGTTTCTGCTCCGCTACTTGCAGCAATAACTGCAGATACAGTAGGATTGGTAGTAGAAGAACATTCTCCAAAAGACATGATATTTACTAGTGGAATATAATCTTCTATTGTTGCTGCGGGTTGACTATCAGCATTTACTTCGTTTATAGGTAATACGGTAAATGTTGAAGAAGCAGATCCAAAAGAACAAGATAAAGAGGCTCCGTTACATGCTAAGTTTCCCATAGTATATAGTTTTAATTAAATATTTTATTTGATTTTTGATATTCTCTTTTAATGCCTGTCATAATATTGGCATAGTTAATTTTCTTTTCACCACTATTAGCAGCTTTAATAGCGCAATAACGCAATACGTTAATCATTTCACCACCAGATAATTCGTATTTTTCTGCAATCGTATCTAGTACGGCAACGCCTTCTTCAATTTCAAAAGTAGTGGCAAACATATTCTCTAATAAAACCTTACGCTCTTTGTATTTAGGTTTGGTGAAATTAATGGTGTTCTGAAAACGTCTTAAGAAAGCTTCATCAATATTTGTTTGTAAATTGGTAGCTAAAACTACTAAACCATCAAAGCTTTCTATACGTTGTAGCAAATAAGCAACTTCCTGATTGGCATGTCTGTCGTTAGAAGTATTGGTATCTGTTCGTTTGCTAAAAAGTGCATCTGCTTCATCAAAAAATAGAATCCATCCTTTAGAGGCTGCTTTATCAAATAATTGTCCGAGATTTTTTTCGGTTTCCCCAATATATTTTGAAACAATGGCTGATAAATCTACTCTAAATACAGGTGTTTGAATAGATTTCCCTAATAAAGTAGCTGCTAGTGTTTTTCCAGTTCCGGGAGGTCCATAAAACAATACTCGATATCCTGGTTTTAAGGTTTTATCTAACTGCCAATCATTCAAAATTAAATAACTATGTTTTAGCCATTCTCTTACTTCTAGTAACTGATTTTTAATACTTGATTCTAACACTAAATCTTTCCATTCCATTTTTGTAGTAATTTCCGTAGCAGGAAATTTTGAATTGTATTTAGGAACGAATTTTTTGTTGGTAATAAAAAGACTTAAAAATTCTTCAGATAATTGTAAAGGTTCACGTAATTCTACGGGGTGTTTTTGTGCAGTTAAAATACCTTCACTGTACAATTTATTATGTTCGTACAGTAAATGCATAAAGTCCATTCGTATAGTAATGTCATCTGCACCTCCTAATAAAAAACATACTGTTTCTAAGGTAGGAATGAAACCACGACTTCCTTCATTTTTAACACCTCCAAATTCTGAGAATTCGGCATCAATACTTTTATTTTTTAATAGAAATAAATCTAAAATTTGTGGTTTAATATATCTGGCTAAAGCTGTAATTAAAATTAATCGCTCTTCAAAAGTAAACGAGTGTTTTTGTAATATTTGAGCGTAACCAGAAATATCATTTTCAACAATAACTGGCATAGTTAGTTCTTTAATACTCGTGTACTGTGTTTCATTTTTAAAGTACAAAGCAAGACCAACATCTATAATAGATTCTAGCCAAGCAATATCATTTTGAAGTGTTGCTAGTTTCGGGTTTACGTTCTCCATAATACTTCTATTGATTTTTCCATCCATTTTAATCTCAATTGTCCAATAGACCAAGGAATTTGATCTAACAGCATGTCATATGATTTTTGTTCTACAACCATTACAAACTTTTTTTCTTCTTCAACAATACTTGCAGGTCGAGTTAAAAAAGCAACTCGTAAACCTTCTACAGAAGTATTTCCTAAAGCACTCCAGTGGTTTATAATAGCTTCTAATAAACTGTCTATTAAAGACATTTCTTCCGAAGTTAAAGGAACTACAGGACCTAAAGGTTCGTGGATATTTATATCGCAAATAATTTTGTTAAGTAATAACACATGCTCTTCAGGATCTGTATTTCCTGTTGCTGCATATTGTAAAACATATAGAGCTTTTTGTTTTGCAGCATCGTCTTTAAATATTTTGTTTTCAGTAAGTCCCATACGTTCAAATAGCATTGGTATGTAAGGACCTAAAAGCACAATTCCTGCATTTTCAATAAATACAGTTCCTTCTATAGTTTCTTTTTCAATTACAATTGGAATTTCTTCTGCTAGATCTTGTTCTTTTTGCTTTTTTTCTTCTTCAATAAGCTGCACTACATTTTCTGAAATTTCCTTCGAAATTGTATTGTTAGGAAGTATAGCTTCAGCAATTAAAGAGTTTATAGTATTGGTATTTTGTATTGTATTAATGCTATTTAAAATAAGAATACTCCATTCGTTAATAGACCAACTGTGAGTCGAGTTAATGGCTATTTTCACTAAGAATCGATCTACAAAATACAACCATATAGCTTCGTATGTTTGTGCTGTAATTCGTTTTCTGAATTTTTTAAACATATCGAAAATAGTTTGAAGCTGTGTTTGCTCTTCACTAGAAATTAACTCTTGTAATAATGCTTTTTGATCTCGTAAGTTGAGTTGTTGTAATAAATTTCGCCTAAAAGAAATACGTTTTAGATAAAAGCGAATTTCTTGTGGTTTGTTTTTATAAATGGAAGTAATCTGTTTTAAGATATCTTCTGAATTTTTGATTGCTACAATTGATTTCCACGAACCACCAGTATCAATTTTTTGTAATGTTTCTTCGAATTGAAACTTAGGTGTTATTACTTGATCGGTTAACCATTGTTTTACCTTTTTTAGATGTGCTACGGAATTAGTATTTGCTTGTATTCTTTCTAATAAAATAGCATGCAATTGTGCTTTATTAAACTTTAAACTATTGCTTAGTTCATTTAGTAAAAACTGTGTTATAACAACAGAATCAAAAGAGTTGTTTTTATGCAATGATTGAAGCAATGTATATCTGAATTCTTTTTGTTGTTGTGGGGCAATATGTAGTACACTGGCTAGATCTTTTGTTAGGAATACTTCAAAAAGATGTTTAATTGCAAGTACAGGTTTTTCTAAAGGAGTTGTAATTTGAGTAATGAATGTTTCATACAATGCATTATCCATACGATCTATAGCTGTTTTTTGGAAAGATGACTTTTTAAACCACTTTATAAATTGTTCAGGATACTGTTGTAATACTATATGCATTGCTTTTCGTAAGGAAACCTTTGTTGTTTCTATAGTCCACCAAGGTAAATTTCCTTTAGAAAAAAAGTAAGCAACCACATCTAAAGCATATTGATCGTTTTCTTCTGTAATTGTTTGTATAGTAGTTTCTGAACTAGCTGCTTGTTGTAACAACGCTATGAGAAATTGAGGAATTTGTATATGAGTAGCTGTTTGTTGTACATATTCGATGATTGCTTTAGGTTGAACAGCATGTCGTTCAGAAAATGTATGTAGCAACGTTGTAATATCTGTAACTAAAGATGTTTGCGTACGATTGAAAAATAAACTTTTAAGCGTAGTTAAAAATTGCTGTAATGCAGCATCAGAAATAATTTGTTGAGGATTACGGTTGGTTTCTGATGGCTTTTTTTCTAAAGTTGTTTTTTCTAATAATTCTCTTACAAATGCAATTGCTTTTACAATATCATTTGAAATAGTTAAGGATTGTAATATTTGAATTACTTCAATAAAAATAGCAGCAATTTGCACTTCTTTTTTTTGCAATTCGATGAATCGTTGTGTAATCCAATCGATTAAATGTTTTTGAGAATAATTATGATTCTTAGCAACAACAGCTAGCAAAGCAATTACAAATTTATACGAATTAGTATTGTAATTTTTGATTGCTAAATCTGCTTGATATTGACTAAATGAAACTATTTTTTGCTTTGTGTAATAAGTATATAATTGTTGAGAATATGCGTTAAATTCATCAGAATGTGCAGTACTAATGTTAGTGTTTTCCTTTGCATCTTTTAAAAATTCTTCAACAAACGAAATAAGAAACGAATTTGAAGGTACTTGTATCTCTTGTGTGTAAATATTTAGAATTTGAATAAACTCAAGATCTAAAACTTGCGATTCTATAATTTCAAAAAGTAATGCCTTAAGAGGTGTTTCTTTTGTTTTTTGAAGTGCTATATAAGTCTTTAAAGAAATATACCCCAGTTTGGTTTCTAGTATTTGTAATACTTTAGAATTAATAGAGTTTTGAACAGCAATTGTTTTCAGTTTTGAAAAAAAGTTGCTAAAAATCTGTAGAGTAGGATCGTTTGTTTGTTCTACAATATATGTTAACAGAGATAATGGTAAACGATCTATAAAAACAATATCGTGCGTGTTTTTGTTTCGAATGTGTTCTCGTAAGATTGCATGAAACTTGACAGGCTCACGTTTTATAAATGTTTTTAACTGACTAGAAAAAAGATAGATAGAAGAAAGTTTACTTGAAGATGGAAGTGCATTATATTGCAGATAATATTGAAATATGCTTGCAAAATCACTCGTTTCTTGTTGTGTTATTGTCTTAGTTTTAGCATTCAATTCTTCTTCTAACTGCGTTACTATTTTACTGAAATTGGGTGCATTTTGCAGCGATGTTTTTTTAGATCCCTCAGCAATTCTTTTTAATAAGTTTTTATAGGTTACATTATACTTAGCTGCTACTTTTTGAATAATGTATTTTAAAAAGTTTTTTTGATTGGTATAGCTCGTAACTTGCGTGAAAACATATGCTAGAATAATATCCCAAATAGCATCTCTAAAATAACTTTGAGTTGTAGCTACCAGTTTATGCTGTTTCTGATGTACAATAATATCTTTTCGAGATTGGTTGATATATGGAGCTTCATCACTTTTTAAAGCAATCACAATTTGTTCTAGAGATGTATCTTGTAATTGTGTTATAAGTCGTTTTCGAATAGTTTCTTTTCGTCCTTCTTGTTTTAAGATTTTTATGACTTGCTCTTTATCATGTTGTAAGGCTTCAATTAATAAAGTAGCTGGATTTTCACTAGAAGGTACATCCCATTGTAAGTAACCATTTTTAAGGAAAAACAGCAGTTTATCTATTTGTGTTTTATGAATAAGTTTCCTATTTCCTTTAAGTAAAGTTCCGTTATACTTATTACTTTGAAAAAATTGTGTGAAAGCTTCTTCTATTTTATATCCTAATTCTCTGTCGAAATTTCCAGGTGCAATGGTTCCTAAATCTAGTACAATTTCATCATAAGTATCTAAATATTCAGGAGAATGGAAAGAGTCCATTACTTTTTGTAAAATTCCTTGGATACTATGTTCTTGTAGTTGACTTATTTTTGATTGATATGCATAACTTTTTGTTGAATCGTCTAATTCAATTTCATATTGTTGACTTTTTATGATATGTGTTTGTTCTTTACTCACGTTGTAAGCGTTGTAATAATAAAACTAATTCGTAAGCATAGAAATGAAGTCGTTCTTTCTCTGAATAATCAGGAGTTTCTAATTGAAATAACTCTAACCATTTAAAGTAAAGTAACTCGAAATTTTGCATTTCTCTAAAATGCAACCAGTGTAAGTTTGATACAATATGAACTGGGATTTCTTCGTATACGGTATTCTCAAAAACTCGTTTAAAGTTTTCATTTTGGAAACGAACTGGCCAAGATGGAAGTACAATACTCATTTGAAAAGAGAAAAATTGTTCATCTACAGGATGCGTTCCGTAGTAAACATAACATTTTGCAATTTCTTCAATTGCTTCCTTTGTTGTATGTGAAGCAATTTGTTGCAAAGAAGTAATTACAGCTTGAACTTTGTTCGCAGTCTTGTATGTATCTTTTGAAACAGCTAGAACATCGCCATCTGCAGCACGTATTGCCAAACGAAAACCTGTAGCTTCTGTGAGCGTATCGTAGCGTAATTCATCTGTAGCTAAATCTAAGGCTAGTGTGTCTAAAATTTCATCTCGCCTTGCAAAATGAATTTTATGATAATGCGTAAGTACTACAGATAAAGAATCATCTAATAAAGAAAAATCAATTTCAAAACCAAAAGCACTATCTAAATAATCAGGTAAAAGTAAAACGTGTTCTAAAACTAAAAAACCTTCGCTTTGTTGATTAATAGTAAGTAAATAATTTATAGACTTATCTATCGCTTTTTGAGCATCTTCTCTAGTATCTGCAATATGTACAATGTTCGATTTTTTTGTGCCTTTTTTATGAAGTACATAGTATTGTTCTATGGAATCATCTTCTTCTTGTAATTCTTCTTTTAGTTCCTCAAGAATTTCGTCGAAAGTTTCTTCGTCTTCTAAAATTTCATCTATTACGTCTTTCTCTGTTTCTACATCATCTTCATCTAATTCTTCTTTTAATTCCTCAAGGATTTCTTCAAAAGCTTGCTCGTCCTCTAAAATTTCGTCTGTTACACTTTTTTGTGAACTTTCATCAGTTTGCGTTTGGTCTTCATTTAAAGCCGTGACATCACTTTTTGTATCCTCAGCAGCTATTTCGTGTTCTGAAGTTTCTTCGCCTTCTTCCTGTGGTTCTTCATTTTGATTTTCATAAGCCTCTTTTGGATTTGTTGCTTTTACAATTGAATAACGATTTTCTTGAATACCGTATTTTAATACATCGTTTAATAAGCTATCTTCATCTCCTGCATAATGCATGGTTTCATACAAACGATCTTCAGTAGTTTCGTTTTTAATTGTATAATTTATTTCATCAATTTCTATGTGTTCTTCAGGAGTGTCTATCTCAATCTCTTGAACAATAATATTAATTTCTTCATTTTGTGAATGAATCGTTATACCTGAAGCTTCTATGGCTTTGGTAAATGTTCCAATTTGTAGATCTTGAATTCCTGTAAGAATAGCTATTTTTTTAAAGACGCCTGTTAGAGGTTGTTTTAAAAGAATTTCATTTTCTGACGGAAAATTATCGTAATCTGCAGCTTTAGATCGATGATAACTAATGGCTCCATAATCTCGAATTAATTGTTGTTTTGAAGCTAATAAATGTTTTTTAAAACGTTCTTCAGGTACCAGATTTCCATAACTGGTATTATTAATTTTTATTAAAGAATACGTTTGAAAAGCTTCTGCATATCGCGCTAATAATTGATCTGCTACTTGGTTCAAACGTTCTGAAGCATTATTGTCAAAGAATGTATTCAAATCATTCGTCACCATTTCCCAATACCGTTCTGTTTCTTCAATACTTAAATTCGTATCAGGTGGCTGTACTAAGTGTAATAATTCTTTTACATCTGGAATGCTATTGGTAAAATAAGTTGCATGTTGATTTCCATGAATATCAAATAGCGTATAAATATTAGAAAGTTGTGCTAAAAAGTTAATTATTAACTGATCAAATGGTAATAAATACGCTTGTAATTGCTTTACCTGTGCTTGTCTTAATGGTGCTGCGTTTCCACTAATTCCACGATCTCCTACACCATAAATTTCTGGTAATTGTTTTCGAATAGGAAAGTAGTAATTAATGTCTTGCAAAACTCCTTTCGGAATTAAAATAGTATTGGAAGAATTAGAGGCCGCTTTAAATTTACTGGCAACTAATGCTTGAATAAATGAGAGTTGTTTTTTGGTTTGTGCTAAATCTGGATAAAAAGTAACATCGGAGTTTTGAAATACCAACTTTTCATTAGAAGTGGGGAAAAGTACTCTGGCTGTCATGTTTTTAGGAATTCTGA
This sequence comes from Tenacibaculum amylolyticum, assembly GCF_964511145.1. Lineage (NCBI taxonomy): Bacteria > Pseudomonadati > Bacteroidota > Flavobacteriia > Flavobacteriales > Flavobacteriaceae > Tenacibaculum > Tenacibaculum amylolyticum. Next base: position 72,011 of record NZ_CAZEFZ010000076.1, on the reverse strand, counting down.
AACGATCTCTAATTACATGTGACTGCTGTGTTTTTGGGTTGATATAACTTAAAGAGAAACTATTAATGTTAATAACACCTGAGATTTTTGAAATGATTTTAATGATTTCTGAAATCTCAATAATTTCCAGAGGATCTTTTAAGTTTTCCTCACGGATAAAACCATTTGCTAAATACGGACCGTTAAAAATATCGTTAACACTAATTTCTTCTTCTTGTAATTGACTTAAAGAGTAATAACTTACTTCTGGAGCTAAGTAATCATTTACTTGATGTAAAATATTAGCAAGTACTTCTTCACCATCTACAGTATCAGATAATACAATTCGTAACTCAATAACCAATGCTAAAGGTTTGTATACTTCTATATCGTATAGCCCTTCGCATAGATTTCTGTGTTGTTCGTATATCTGTTTAATTTGTGTTTTAATTTCATCATTTTCTTTTTGCTCTAGCTCAGGATGAACATGATATTGGTACTTTTCTACATATACATGTAATAATCCTTTAATGTTATTTAATTCTTTTTCATAATTATCTACAGGATAAATCCAAACGTTCTTAATATTTTGTATTTGGTCTATCCAGATTTTTCTATAGTCTTTAAAAGTAACAGGATTGGTTGTTAAAATATCTGAAGCAATAAAGAGTCCGTTATCTCCAGAATCTAAAGTTGATTGCTTTGAAGATTGTAAAATATCTGCTACAGGCAATTTTGTTTTATATGCTAATTCTGTAATAGCATACGATATATTTTCAAGTAATGTAACTCCAGGATCGTGCTCATTATAATCTGTCCATACATCGCCACTTAATCTTTGAAGTAGTTCTAATACCTCTTGATGTAGTTCTTCATATAAACTATCTCCTTTTTTCTTTTTAGAAATATATCCTTTATTCTCCATCTACAAATAAACTGTCATTAATCATTAAATAAAGTTTCCATATTAGTATCCCATAATTTGGAAATATGGTACTTGATTTTTAACCCTGGTCCATAATTAGAGCGAGTTTTTAATTGTAGTGAATAATTATAAGTAGAACCTGTAAATCGGATAGCTATTTTGTTCCAACACCAACCATAATACGCTTGTGTTTTTCTAATTTTATGACGCGACCTTCCAAAAGTACTCAAGGCATGAGCATGTAATAAAGCATAACGTCCTTTTTTCTTTTTACCAACTTGTGCCATAATTTCAAAAGCAACACAACCATCTAAACCAGTGACAATATTATGCCATTGTCCATCAGCAGGAACTGTTCCTATTTTATAAGTACCAATACGTGTATCTACTCCTAAAGTACCTGCTACTTCTAAAGTAGTTTTAGGTTTTTGAGTTCCAATACCAACATTTCCAGATTTTTGAAAGGTAAGTACATTGGTATGTTCTGTTTTTGTAATTGGAGTAATTACAGAAAGTGATTTATCGTCTTCTTGATTTAAAGAAACACTCCATTGTGCTAATTCATCTTCTACGTTTTGGTAAACACTAATTACTTTATCAGATTCTTTTCCTTCTGGAGAAAGGATTAATCCATCTTCTTCAGTTTTAGAAATACCATCGTCTACTTTGTTTACCATAGAGTCTATCAAACTAAAGAAATTGCTTTCTTTGGGTCTTGCTCCAGCGGTAAATAATACTTTAAGACTTTGCCTGTTTAATAACTTTATTTTCAATGTTTTTATATTTAGAGTGGTCTTTATTTTATTCTAAAATTCAAAATCGTATTCGATTTTGGTTTATCGTCATCAGGAGTTGCTACCTGTGATGTATGTTCAGTTGAGCTTTTTAGCTCAGTATTTTCTTCTTCTGAAGCTGTTAAATCTGCTTCAGAAATTTCTTGAATATTATCATTGTCTCCTGCAATAATGTAATCTACGCCAATTCTAAAATTTTGACGTTCTATTTCTTCAATAGTTTCGTCTTGTAATATTAATGATGAATAAATATTATGCTTTGTTTTCGGAACTAACATAGACCATGGTTTGGTAGGTTTTATTTCCGCATTTTCTTCATAAATATTTAAAGAAAAATTATCGAGTCCTTTTTTAACAATATGCTCAATTTCTAATTTTTGAACAGATTGAATATATGGTAGGTTTTCGATATGACTTCGTAACATTCTAGGTACAACAGTTCCTCCAATCCCAGCTACAGTGGTTGAGTTTTCATGAGAAATAGGGCAGAGGTATTTATTAAATTCATCGTTTAAAGCGTTGATGTAATAACCACCTTGATCGTTTGTTTCAAAAGTAACAATGGCAGTTACTAAAAGTGATTCTATGGTTGGGTTTTGAACTTTGATTTTAATAAAAGAGTTGGCTTTACTTTTTATAAATTGATGAATGGCACTTAATTCATTTGTATTGAAATAATGATGGTTATCGTGTTTCCATAAATTAGACAATACAACAAGAGTAATTCTACCTGCCTTGGGTTTAAAATTCTGATCTAAGTTGGTACACTTTACAGCAACTACTTCATGAAAATATTGCAATACTAAATGTTCATAATCCCAAATAGTTAAAGCTCTGTCTTTATGACGTAAACGTTCACTTACTTCTGTATAAAATAACGTTTCTGGCGTTGGAAGCTTCCCATTATAGGAATCTTGAGGTTGATTTATTTTTTTAAGCTCAGGAATTTTTTTAGCGGTTTTTACAATACTACCTGCAGGGACTTTTTTCCCAATAACAGTAACATCATCACTTGTGCAACTTGCTTCTACTGCATTAGGATAAATTCCGTTAATAGTAGGGTATTTATAAGCCTCGTTTTTAGCAACAAAACGTAATTCAAATGTTTCATTTATAATTTCTGTTCTGTAACTAGGTAATAATAGTTCTATAATTCCAGATTTACTTAATTGGTCTGTACCATCAGAAATGATATTCTTTTTGGGTAGTTGAATCCAACGGTCTATTTTTTTGTATTCTAAAACAACATTGTCGGTATACTCACAATATTCTGGATTGGTATTGTTTAAATCGAAAAATAAGGAAATGGTACTATCTCCTTGTATTTTAGTAAGTTTTATATATAAATAACCTTCTCCTTCAAAATTAGAAACTATGGTGTCTTTATACACTTTATTATCTCTTACTACACGTTCTAACCCAAAAGGTGTAATGTGAATAAAATCGCCAAGGACATCATAGGAAGTAGCATCGAATGCATTGTTAAAATAGATATAATCTCTGGCGCTATAGTTTAACGAAAGTTGTTTTACTTTAGGTACAAAAGGTTTGTTTGGTAATGGATTAGAAGTATTGTTCTTTGCATTATCAGAAGCAATAGTTGCGTAATCTTTTCTATATATTTCTTTACCAAAACCAGCTTCTGGAGCAGAGAACGTAAGCTTTAAAAAACCACTATTTGTATTTACCGTATAAGTTAAAGGATCTTTCAATGAGAAATTTCTATCTAATTGATATTTATCTAAATTTTTTAAGGTAATTGTTCTTTCTTCAGCTAACTGTACGCTATCATAACCTTCTGGTGTAATAAAAGGAATTGTGCTAAAAAGCGTTGTTTGTTCTTTTTCTATTTGTTTTCTAGGAAACCAATATCCATTAGATAATGCTGAGGTTTCTATAAGGAAAGAACTATTGGTAAATTCTTTTGAATATTCTTTGTAATAGGTGTCAAATCCACCGCTATTGGTTGGAATTGTATCCCATTCTATATGTATATCAATTTCGGAGAGTTCTTTTTTATATAATTCACTTTTTCCAATTAATAAGTAATTTCCTACTTCTGGAGAATTGCCAAATAAATGGAAAGGTTTGTTTAAAGCTACTTTTCCTAAATTGTTGTATGCTGCTAAATCTTTTATTCCAGTAACGTTTACATTAATTGTAATTAATTCAATTTGTAACCCTTTAAAGAATGAATATGCATAAATTGGCGCGTATTCAGATAATAGCACTTTTACCATTGGCCATGTATAATTCTTTTCTGTGGCTAAAGGTGCTATAGCTGGCAGCGTATTGTGAACTTTAAAAGAGATCTTAAGTGTATTTGCTATTTCATCAAATTGAACATAATATGATGAAACTTCTTCCCATTGTTTAGTTGTTGTATAAGATATAATAAAGGCTTCTTCAAAAACCATATTAAAAATAACATCTAAAGGAAGGTTTTGATTGGTTTTCATCTCATGAAGTAGCTTCCACAATGTATTATCAGAAGATTCTTTGTCGAGTTTAAACGTAATGATTATTTCTCGTTCTCCTTCCTCAAGAAATAATACTTGAGAACCAATCATAAAACCAATATCTGTAATTGTTTCTGAAGCTATTTCAGAGTCTATAATAGTGTTTTCATTGGCACCAAACAACGAATTGTTTCCTATTTCATTTGCTTTTGCATTGGAAATAAGTGTGTTTTTAATGATATTGGCTATGGTAGGTGTATTGGTACCTACTTTTATAAACGGACTTCTATTTAAATAAAAGGTTTGCAAGGTTGCTATTTCAAGAGAAACGGCTAATAATGGTTTGTTAGTTTCGAAAAGAATGTTCTTCTTACTTTCGAATAACTTACCTGCAATTAATGGAGTGTTTTCAGGAATTAAAGTTCCTTGCGATTTTTGTGTTAACTCAAAACAAACTACTGTTTTTGTAGGTATTCCTTTGGAAAGTGTTTGTTGTAAAACGTCATTATAATAAAAGTCTAAATGTCTTTGTGATAAATTATTTATTTCTGCCTGTATTTTTTGAAATAGAATAGAAAATGCAATATACATTGCATTATTAGGCATATGATTTTTCTTGTTGAAAAGGTTGGTGCTTAAATGTTGTCTTGTGAAATTCTGTATATACAAGACCATTTTTCGAAATGTATGTGCTGTTTCTGCTAAATCAAATTCTTCATCATTCTCATGTGCATCTATATAAGAATTCACCACATTTGAGGTATCGTTAGTCGTAGTTTCATTTGAGTAAAAACTAACGATATTTTGTAGTACTTCTTTTTTTTCGTGCAGTACATCTAAGAGTACATTTCTTATTTTATCTGCAAGTACTAATTCTTTAAAATGTAATAAAGTATGATACCAAGCTTCTATTTTGGTATACCAATCTAATAAGATTTGAATTATTTCTATGGGAAGTTTATCGTCCTGATGTAAACTCTCTATAGGTTCTTTAATAATTCCTATAATATAAATAACAGGATCTTGCTCTACTAAACTCCTCCAATTGCCATCAATTACATTTTCAGTAGTATAATAGTTAATATGCTCTACATACGATACAATGTAAGCCAATAAATCGTCGAATGTACGTTCGTCTATTTGAAACTCTGGATCTAAGAGTTTGTTATTTATTCTATTACGTTGTATGGTTCCTTTCCTTCTTTGCATCATCCACAAGGCGGCTTAACTGTTGTATTGTTATTGTTGATTCTTGTTTTTGTGCATTGCTACTAATTCAGCAATACTTGTTGGCTGTTTTGCAGCTCTTTTGTATAAATCTGGAATATCAGTTCCTTCAATTTTATAGTAAGGGAATACTAAGTTAAATCGGGTGTTTGTTAATGGAATTCGATAGTCTAAATTAATTTTAATAACGCCATCTAAATATTGCGATTCATCTACATATACTTTAATAAGTTTAATTCTAGGTTCGTATCTTAAAATGGCTGTTTTAATAGTTTCAGTAATTAAATGCACCCTAGAGTTTGAGATAGATTCAAATAAATAAGCATAAATATCGCAACCATATCTTGGGTTCATTAAACGTTCTCCAACTTTTGTGTTGAATAATATTTGTAACGACTGTCGTATATCTTGCTCATTAGAAACCATTTCTACTCCTAAAGAACTTTCTTTATGAAATGTAGGAGGGAAGCTCCATCCTGTTCCTAAGAAGAGGTTGTGTTTTTGAAAGTCTTGTTTTTTTAATTTCATAGGTTAATTCAAATTAACAGTTGAACCACTTACACTTGTTGTACCACTACTACTCACAGTTGCATCACTACTTCCACTTAGTTTTAACGATTGAGAAGCCGAACCAGATAAAGATCCGCTACTGGTAATCGTTATATCATCTGAATCCGATTTAATTTCTACAGATGATCCTTCTATCGTAACACCATCACTAGCTTTTAAAGTCATAGCAGCGCTACTTTGTATGGTAATACCATCGCTATTCATTTGTATTTGATTGCTATTTTGATCGGTAACTGTAATGCTTTCATCTTGATCGCTTAATACAATTGTATTACCATTTGGAGTAACTAACGTCATTACAATATTTTCATCATCAAATTGCATTTGTAATTGACTTCTAGTAATTAACGATTTGAGATTATTGTCACTATCGGAAGGAATTACAGAATCTGCAGGAGTTAAAGAACTACTATACATACTTCCTAAAACTACAGGATAAGCAGGATTTCCATCTACAAAACCTAAAATAACCTCGTCGTTTACTTCTGGATAGAAATAAGCACCAAAAGAACTGCTTGCGTAAAAAGAAGCTAAACGAGCCCAAACAAATTCGGTGGTATCGTTTAACATTGGGATTTCTACTTGTACTCTAAATTCACCACCATCTTCATCATATACATCTTGAACAATACCAACTTGTAGTCCTTTTACATCGATTAACGTTTCTTTTATTTCTGGTTCAGAAGGTGCTGATTTTACCTTTTGATCATGAAATTCTGGTGGCACTCCAATTTGTACTTCAGTAGTCCATTTTCCACTAGAAATACTATGCTGTACACTAGATACATAAGCATCTCCATCGAAAAGAGTTCCTAATCCAGTTAAAGAAATTAAGGTGTTAGGTTTTACGTCTGCTGATCCTGGAAATGAAATGCTTCCACGGAATTTAGACATTCGCAGTCGTAACAACATTGCATCTGAAACTTCTTGTGTTTCATCTTGAGTAAAAGGAACAGATGTGAAAATGGTATCATCATTATCTGTTGCTTCTTCTAAATCAGATTCCGAAACATCTCCTTGGTCGTTTGTAGTAGGTTCACTAGCTTCTGAACTCACTGTTTCTTGATCTGAAAGCGACCAAGAATTATATGTGATTGAATTGAGTTGTTCTACAGCTTCCAATTCAATGTCCATTTCCATAATATCTCTACCATATTCTAATTCGAGTACAGGATCACTATCTACAGAAATAGCACTTACATTTAAAGTTCCATTGTCTGTTACAACGGCCATTCCATTTCGTTGTGCTCTACTTACAATAAAATCCCAGTCTGTTGCTTGGTATTGAATGATTTTCTCTTTGGTTACAGTTGTGTCTGTAATTTCTGCCGAAAAACCAGCATTTTCAACAATTTGCTGAATAGCATCACTGTCTAACGAATCAGATAATACGGTTTTACTTTTACTGGTCACTAATTTTACCAAAGTGTCTTTACACGTTACTTGAAATGTAGTTCCAGAATCGTCTATTTTTACAGATTGCTTTGTAACTTCTCCAGAAAATACGGTTGTAGTATCATTGGCATACCCTAAAGATAATTCAATCGTATTCCCTGTTTGAAATGTAGTTGCATCTGCAATTTCAAACATTTGAGTAGACGGATTTCCATCTCTTATAGTAATTTGTGCTTGTGCAATAGTATCTATAGCTTGTGTAATGTTTACACTCATTACTCCATACGAATCAGGAATTGCACTTCCTTCAGAAGTAATGGTAAAGGATACTAAATTATTGCCACTTATAATTGGAGAACTTGCCATATATCAACTTACTTTAAGGGTGGTAAATATAATTTTGTACCAGGAGCAATATCTCTAAAATTTAGAATGTTATTATAACTAGCTACTTCTGTATAATAACTGCTATCTCCATAGATTTTATAACAAATTAGCGGTAAAGTATCTCCTTCTTTTATTTCTATAAAGTGCGTAAGATCTGGTGACTGATTATCTGCCTCTGCAGCAATATCATCTGCAGAAATTGCACTTTCAAAAGCCACACTTAATTTAGCACGTAATGGAGTACCATCACTTTGAAACAGCGTATATGAAATATTGAGAGAAACTAGTTTACATTTAAAAACAAGTGTACCCCAAGAAAGAATTAAATAATTCGGTTCATGAATACTTCCATTATAGGTAAAACAGGTACTTTTAAAGGTATCTATTTGGTCTGAAACCGAAGTAGAAGAAGATAATAAACTACTCAAACTACTTGTACTAATAGCACCAGTTGCATCGAAAAAAATATCGAAAGAAACTTTTTCAGGTGCAGTTCCTTTATACCAAACAGAAGTGCCTGGTGAACCTACTGGTTGAAATTTATTGTATTCGATACTATGTTCGTGTGTATAAGAAGCAGGATTTATTTGTACAGTACAACTGTCTCCTGTTTCACTAGAATATTCATTATCTGAATAAGCCGTAATTGTCATTAAATCTTTTGACATTTAACTAACGCTCTTTTAGTTTTTGTAATTGTTTTTTTACTTCTTTCTTACATAAGTTGGCCACCGTTTCTTTAAGCATATTCATGTCTAAAGATTGTGATGAAGGTGCCATTGATTCTTCTACTTTTACCTTAATAACTAATTCTCTTATTTCTATGGGCATGTTTTAAATTACTAGCGAATAATCGTAGGATAATTCTAAGGTTTCTATCAAAATTTCATTATTCATAGAGTTTAAAGGTGAAAACTCCCATTTTACTGGCCAAGCATTCACAAAACTCCAATTCTTTATCGGAAAACTATCTTCATCTAAAAGACTTAAAATGACAGTTTGCGTAATGATGGTTGATGATAATCCTCCTCCAATAGTTGCTTCACACCATAGAGATAATGCAGAGATACTTGAAGTAACTCCGCGTTTTAATACAAGGTTTTGATATTTTGCTCCAGTAGGAACCCGATGTTTAAATCGGTTTTCTCCACCTTCTGCAATTTCTTCTATACCCATTTCCATGGACATCCCCGATACTTCTTTAAAAGAGGTATCGGCGAGTCCTAGTTCTAATGGAAATGTGAGTCTGAAATAAAAACCCGGTAATGGATAATCACTCATATATGTTAACTATTTGCAATAGTTAAACCTTCATGTGCTAATTCTAAAGTTTCTACTGCAACTTCGTTTGCATCAGATTTTAAATCGGTAGCAGTAATTTTAGTAGGCCATGCATTGGTTAATGTCCATGTCATTGTTGGAGAACCTGACTCATCTAATAATTTGATAACTACAGTTTCTCTTTTAATGGTGTTCATTTTTATAGCATCGTACCATTTCCAGAAGTTATTGTCTTTTACAAAAACTCCTTTCTTTAAAGTTACATTACTAAATTTAGCTAAACCAGGCATTTTAATAGTACTAAATGTTTTACTATCTCCATGTCTGTATTCTACTACTTGGGTTTCTGTATCTAAACCAGATACTTCTTGAAAAGAAGCGGTATTATCTTGAGAGCCTAAACTAACGGTAAAATAAAATTTAGTTAATGGCCATACTGAGCCTTGTTTTGATCCATCATCTGCCATAATGATATATTTTTAAAATTGGTTAATATTTTTAATCTTGTTTTTATCCTTTTTGCATTTCTTGTTGGAAGGTAATTTCAATGAATTCAGCAGGATGTGAAACAGCAACTTTAACAGCTACAATCATACGTCCGTTTAAAATATCATCTCCAGTCATAGTACTTCCTAATCCTACGCTTACAGAAAATGCATCTGCAGGTTTAGGTCCTACTAATCCACCTTGGTTCCAAACGCCTAATAAGAAATTGCTAATCATACTTTTTACAGAAACCCAAGTTTTTGCATCGTTTGGTGCAAAAACATAAGCACTAGCAGCTTCTTTTACAGATTGCTCTAAGTAGATTAAAGTTCTACGTACGTTAATATATCTCCAATCGTTTGAGTTTCCATCTAATGTTCTAGCTCCCCAAACTAATACTCCTTTTCCTGGGAATGATCTAATAGCACATACAGATTTACCATCTAATGGCATGTTTAAGTCTTCTTGCTTTTTATGATCTACTTTAATAGCAGGAGCAATTACACCTTGTACACCTACATTTGCTGGAGCAACCCAAACACCTTCGTTATTATCTACTACTGTATAAATACCAGCCATAGCAGCACTAGGAGTCATTAAGTTTAGTTTTTCCAACATGTGCTTCAAGATTAACTTGTACGAAGCACTTAAGTTTTTAAGAACAGAATCTGCTTTATCTTGTGTAATTCCATCAGCAGCAGGAGTTTTTGCAAACAGTGCATTGATGTATTTTGTCATAGGGTTTTGTACGGCCTTCTTTGTTTTTGGATCTGTAGTTCCAGGAAACTCAGCATTCAATACAGTTTTAACAGCATTAACACTAGCAGCTGCTATGTTACCGTAAGAAATATCTGTTAATTGATTTACCGTAGTATGTAACCATGGATAATATGCAGCAGCATAACTATTAAATTTAGGCAAAGTAGGCTCTACTGCATTTCTAAATGCTTCTACACTAGTAGTACCAACTTTAGGCTCTGTATATCCACCAGGAATATCTAATAAAGCAACACGAGTAGCTAATTGTCCACAGTGATTAATTAACTCTCCTTGTAAGGTATAACATAGAGCATACTTGTCTTTAAAATCAGTAGCTGTATCGTCTCTAAGCTCTATAGCATCTGGAACTACAATCATAGTAGGTTCCGTTTCTTTTTCTAATACCGTTAAAGCATCTTCAAAAGGTTTTGTAGCTGATAAACTTGTAGCAGCTGGATCGTATTTTCCAGTAGAAACAACATAACAAGTACCTCCTCCATTTTCATAGAAGAATTTTACGGCACTAAATAATCTATAGTTTACAGTACTTGTTGTTAAGGTGTACCCTGTTTCTCCAATATAAAAATCTGGCTCAACAGTTGCTGCAGCATCAGCATTGTTTGCTGGGTCTGTAGTTTTCTTTTTAGAATTGTCTGCTGGATTAGCAGGTTTTGGAGCAGGTGCAGCTGGTACTGCTGCTAACGTAAATTGGATTTGTGGAGGAGTACTTCCAAAAATTGCATAAAACTCGGCTAGCGATGTAATTTTAACTGCTTTGTTTACCAGATGTTTACCGTTATAACTGATTTCTCCAGTATACCCAATAAAAGCTGGGACTGCGGTAGGTACAGGAACAACAGCATTTCCAAAAGCATCGAGTTCTTGGATGTACACTCCAGGTGTTTTCATTTCTGTTACTGACATTCTTCTTTTTTTAAAAGGTTAGACATAAATTATAGTTTGAGAATAGTATGCATTCTCATTGTTTTTCGTTTTAGTAATCACGGATGTAACTTTTGGAGTTGGCATTTTAATATCCAATTCTAATAATACATCTGAAAACTGATGGGTGTATTGAATTTTCAATACTGGGTGATTTGTAACTTTTTGTTGAAGAGCTATCGGATTTATTGAGGTAAATACTGTAGCTTCTTCTTTATTGTCGAAAACCATCCTTTTTTCTGGAGCTGCATATTCTTCGTTTTCAGGGGATTCTATATGCATGCTTTTAATATTAATTTTTTTGTTGCTAGGAACAATTATCAAGTATTCTTTATAGGTGTCTCTTACATCAAAATTTGCGGTTAATACAGGAAGTGTGTTTTCTTTTAAAGATTCTAACACATTTCTCATATTTATATGTAGAATACCGTAGCAGTTCGTAGTTAAAGAACTGGCTGAACCAAAAAAGTTCGTAGTTAAACTACCATTTATCCATAGTTCATATATACCACTTCCAAAAGCACGAATGTCTATAGGAATTACAGATTGCTTTTCCTGAGATTGACTTGAAAAAACTTCTTGACTGTCTTTTTTGAGAGCAATGTTAGTCGCTTCGTCTTTAGAAACAGACTGGTTGAAAATTAATGGGCGTACGGACAAATTTGTCGTAGGAGTAATAGTCATTTCATTACTAAAACGATTTACAATTTTAGTATTTGTAATATAGGTTATGCTGTCTTCTTTTTTAGGTAAAACGATATCGGTATAAGTATCAAAACTAGTATCTGAATTGATAAGTTGGAAAAACAAATCTTCAGCAGTGTTTAGTTCTTCCCATATCTTTTTTGATGGAGCTACTTCTGCATAAAAATGATATTGATTGTTGAGTTTTTGAAAACGAATATCATAATTCTTCATAATTCGAAGTGTTTCTGGGGTAGGTAACAAATCGAAAACTGGACATTCCTTATTATAAAAATAAGGATGTTTAATTTCTAAGGTAAACCAATGTTCGTGTTTTTTCATCATCATTCGTTACCCTTTTTTAGTTTTTGTACCTAAGCTGCCAACACCTGTAATTTCTTCTCGTACCAATCCTTTTTGAATACCAATCATACGAACTTTATATACCATTGAAGGAACGTATTTTGCGCCAATTCCGCTCCAAACATGACTTAATTCTTGTATAGGAACGTTGTATGTTTCAAAGATTAATCGCTCAATAGAAGTGTCTAATTCAGGATTACTTTGCGGTGTGAATACTTTTGAAGATTGTAAGACACCAATAACTTCTGAAAGCATTTTTAAAGCTTCGATATAATTTTCTGAATTGTAATTTGCAGATACCAATAAATACAAGTTAAGGTATATTGGCGGATTTACCTTATTAAAAGAACCTTTACTGGTTTGAAGATACTCTCCTCTGTTTTTAATGTTCCTTTCTTGCTCAAGGTTGATAACAGATAAGATAATTTTGTTTTCAATATTTTTGGTAATGCTACCATCTAAATTAATAAGGCTACTTATTAAAACAATATCTTCTGTAAGGCCAAAAGACATTTTTAGCTCTTTATTAAGCAAATTGCTAATAAATACCAATACTTGATCTAACATTTCTTTTCTTTCTTATTACTTTTTATCCTCTAACAACGTTTTTATGGCCGTTGCTACCATTCTTGAAAAGTAAATTCCTAACATTGTAATACCGAATATTACCCTAAATAAAGGGTGTTCTTCTGTTGTAATAATGCCAGCAACTTCTTCAATATCTTTAGATACTTGTTCGTTTATAATATGTGCATCTGAGCTTATTATATAAGAACATATCATTGCTAATGGAATACTTACGATAACGGAAAATAAAACCCATAAAAACTCTTTAGAAATTGCTTTTTTTATAGTTTTCGCTATTTTCTCTACTTTACCGAAATCTTGTTTAGCCTCTTTTTGATCCATTTCTATCTTTGTCTTTTACGGTAAATCTTTCTGCTTTTCCTCCATTTGTTTATTTATGATATAAAAACTATATCCTCCTAGTAAAAAACCAATGATTAATAAAACGCTTCCATCATTAATCCAATGCAACATTCTAAAGACTACTACAGCAAGTAGTAACATAACAGCGAAGTATACTTTTCTAGTTGTGCTATTGCTAAAAAAGATGCCTCTTGTATTGGGAGCAAGTATTGCAATGATAAACCCTATGCATGCAAAAAATAGCACAAAGGCCATAATGTATAATAAGATGGTTTTATAATTGGTTATGGTTACTAGTTTCTTTTCAACTTTATTTATTTTACTATTAGGATTTGTAAGTCCTAAACCGTTTACAATTTGAGATACTAAAGAAGGAGATGAAGTTTTTGTAGAGTCGGTTGCCGTGGCTGTATTTCCTCCATTAGCAGTAGTACTATTGGAAGAAGATGGTTGAGCCATTTCTTTACTAATTACATCCCAATAATCATTGTATCCTTTGTCGTAACCCAAGGCCCATAAACCTAGTCCTTTGAGTTTGTTTTTCTTTACAAGCTTTACTTTAACGGTAAAACTAGAATCGTTTTCATACCAACATTGTCGATATTTTCCATCGTTTCCTTTTATTTTGTATGCGCTATATGCACTTTTACTTACGGGGTCTATGTATACAGATGTGTTGTTTTCAATATTGGTTTTAATATAACTAAAGGTTCTACTACCAATATATTTTTTCACTTTAGAAGCTATGTTTAAATCTTTAGTTTCCCAAATGGTACCGTATGTTGGTAAGGCAAGAATTATTTTGTCACTCGGAATATTACTAGTATAATATTTTACAGAGCTAGAAAGGTTAAAGGGTTCCCAAGTTTTTCCACTTTCTATAGGTGCTATTGGCCCAGCCACTTTACTTCCTTTACCATAATAATCGTAGCCCATAATCACAAACCGATCTATAGCTTGTTCTATTGCTTTAAAATCAATAGCATCACTCCAGTTTACATTTGGAACGGTAATGTATATTTGGTAATCTTTATTAGCACTTTTTAGTCTATTAGATAAGACGAGTAGGAAGTTTGTGTATTCTGTTTTCTCATTCGAAGAAACGCCTTCAAAATCAATACAAACACCATTTGCTTGTCTTTTAGCTAATAACTTAATTAGGTTGTTGATAAGCGTGTCTATAGCATCAGATCTTTTTAAAAATCTTCTATTGTTTTGTAAACCAAAATTGCTGACGGTAAGTAATACTTTTTTATTGCGGACTTTAATAGAATCTATTAGTCCTGTAGTTTCCCAATCATGAACGGAAATGGCATCTCCTGTCTTTGGATTTACTTCATACGAGAAGTAAGCAACTGTAGAAAGTAGGTCGAAATTAATGTTTTTGTAATATTCTTTTTCCCAATATGGATACCATCCAAAGACTTCATATGCTAGTTTGAAATCTTTAGGTGTTTTAAAGAAAACAGGTTTTACATTACCATCTTTTTTTGCAAAGATTGAAGGGGTTTTGTCTTTTAAAAGTTTATGGTGCTGATGAATAAATTTACGAGCTTGCTTAGCAGAATCGTTATGGTGAAAAATACTGTTGAAAAAACGGGCAATAGCTCCTTCTTTTTTCTTGACCTTTGTAGTATCTTGAAATGGAAATTCGTTTAGTTTATTTACAGAATGGGTATGCGCTTTTACCACGAAAGATAAGAGTACTACTAAGAAAATGCTTCTGTAATTCATTCTAAAATTATATATATAATTTAAAAATCACTACGAATTAAAAAACGTATGTAAAAAGCAGTACTTGTTTAAGTAAGATAAACCCTTATATAATTTATATACTACTTAAAAACATATCCCTTATTTTTTAATTAGTAATGTGTTAAAAATGAATAGATGTAAGAATTAAATAAGAAGCATATTTAAGCAGTAGTTAGCTAGTCTTAAATTTTATTTGGTTGTTTCTCTCGGGGTTAATTCTGTAATCTATACTACAAGGTAAATATAGTTAAATTTTTTAAGTGGCTTTAGTATTGTGTATATATTGTAAACAGGCGTTTGCAAAAAGTGTGGTGTGTACCTATTTATAAATTTTTAATGTACTCATCTAAAGCGTCTTCCTTTGTTAATTCTAATTTTTTCTTTAATCGAAATCTTGTTGATTTTATAGCCTCTATACTAGTTCTTCTAAGGTTCGCAATTTCTCTTCTTGAAAGACCTACTTTAATAAACGAACAAACTTCTATATCTGTTTTGGTTAGTTTTGGATGTTTTTGTTTAAGTCTTTTTAGAAAATCGGTATTTAATGTTTTGATGTTTTCTTTTAAGGTTGCTATTTTATCTTCATCAAAAGCGTTATTTTTTAAATTAAAAATGATTTCTTCTAGAGAAACTGTACTCTTTGTCTCTGAGAGTTGAGGTAAATCTTGTGTAAGCTTTTCTATAGGTGAATCTTCAATTTTATGACCTAACTGTTTTTTCTTGGTTTTTACATAGTAATTGTACCCAAAATAAAAAGTAGATATAACTATAAGTATTATAATTACTACGATAGTAGTATATAATTGTTTTTGAAGTTCTTCATTTTTTGCTTTTATAAGTGTGTTTCGTTTTTCTCCTGCTTTAAGAATACTATCTTTTAATCGTTTTTTTTGGTATTGATTTAAGAGTTCTATTTCTTTTAGTTTTCTTGCATTTTTAGTACTGTTAATTTCTTCGCTTACGATGGTGTATTTTTCAACATCTTTTAAGGCTAAATCATGATTATTTATGGCTGTGTATATTTTACTACGTATCATATAACCATTGTGTATTCCTTTTTTGTTGTTTTCTCTTGTAGCAATTGTAATCGCATTGTTTACGTAGTAAAGCGCTTTTTCATAGTTTTTAGTAAGGAAGTAGGTATTGGCAATGTTTAAATTTGTGGTAATTATAGATTTTATTTTTCCAATATTCGTTACATACTTTAGATAATTAAGATATATTTCCAAAGCGATGTCATGTTTTTCTTGATAAGAATACAATGTAGCTTTATTAGCTATGGCTTGTTGTTTTCCTTCTTCATATCCATCTAATTCAAAATACGAAATTGCTTTAGCCACAACATAAAATGCAGAATCTATTTGGTTTAGATCTTTGTAGCCTTGAGACATCATATTATAATTGTTGCCTACACTTCTATGCCTTTTGTGGCGAGTATTTATTGCAATAGCTTTTTTAAAGTTGTTAATAGATTTATCGTATTCTTTTTGTGCACGGTATATATATCCAATATTATGATATATACTTGCGAGTGATGTGGAGTCTTGCAATTCATTGAAAATTTCTTCAGCTATAAAATAGTCTTTAAGAGCTCCAATGTGGTTGGATTGTCTTCGTTTGTAAATTCCTCTATGATTGTAGGTTTTTGCTTTATGTCTTCGGGTATCGTATGAAACGTTTTTAAGAATAGTGAAAATTTGTTCGCAGTAGATAATTACTTTGTTGTAGTCTCTTTTTTTTTGGTAGCTACATAGTTTAAGCAAGGTTTCTACTTTAAGAGAATCGGTTGAAGCATTTTTTATGTTGTTTTCTAAACGTACCAAAGTAGTATCGATTACTTGCGATTGTATATAGAAAATTCTAAGAAATAGAAAAAGAAGTAAAGTTGCTTTATGCATTAATTTGTTGTTGAATGTAGTAAATGAGGGACTGAAATAAGTTAAGGTTATTTAAAAAGGCCAGCCAATAGGATGAACTGACCTTTTTCTCTAAAATAATAATTAATACGTGTTCTCTTTTTTAAAAACCATCTCCGGGAGCTTCAGGAGAGGCCGCTTGTGCTTTCTTTGGATTTAATATTAAATAGGTTCCTAAAGCGGTGAGTGCTGTGTACTTTCCATAGTTACCTAATTTTTGTAATGCTTCTTTACGGGTAATTTCTTTTTGCTGTTTAGACATAATATTGTGATTTGATTGTAAGACTATTCTACAATGATTTTTTTAGTGATTTCTGTATTTACTGATTGTAATTTTACAATGTATACTCCAGTAGCTAATTCATTTAATGAAATGTTGGATTGTGTGTTAGCATTTATTTCTTTGTTTAGTAGCTCTTCACCCAACATAGAGAATACTTTAATAGTGGCTACGTTTGTAAGTCCGTTAATAATTAGTTGATTATCTTCTGAAGTATACATGCTAATAGCAGTGTTGTTTTCAATAGTATCTTCCGTATCTAAAGTCTTAGTTGAAGTATGTATGAAGAATCTTCCTGTTCCTTTTACAGTTTCTTGTAAAGTAAGGTTATGTGATTTTTCTGAAAGGTTTGTAAATGTACCATTGTGCTTATCTTCTAAATATACATTTACATCAGCAGGTATGTTTACAGTATGTATAGAGAAACTTATTGCTGTATCTGCTTCAGCTACTAAACCTAGAGGAATTATTATAGTTTCATACTCGTTTTTAGGTAATGATTGTATAGTGAAGTTATTTGTATTGGTGTTTTCTACTAAATGTGTGTAAATATCGAAGCTAGCGCCTTCAAAATTTCCAATATCATAACCTACATCTAAACCTTTTGTAGCAGTATCTAAATAATTGATTGTGGTACTTACAGTAGTTTTATTTGCTGTGGCGAATAATTGAATGACAGTATTAGCATTTGCTTTTTCGGGTCTCATTGAAGATCCAGATGCCATTTGCGATGTTCTTTGAGCTTGATTAAAGGAAATTTCTGAAACTCCTGATGTTGTTCTTACAAAAAATCCTTGACCAGGTGCAAGCTGACTTTCACTATCTACTAAAGAGTTTGCAACGTATTTATTTTGAGTAGTATCCCATACATATACGGCAATAAATGCAGGATCGAATTTACTTAGGTTGTCATTAATAAAATTACTACCACTGTTTTCATTAATAGGTAGATAAGCAGTATACGGATTTCCAATAGCATTCCATTGAGAAGCATTTACTGTTTGTGTTACTTCCGAAGTTTCTAAGGAGCCTGTAAAAGAAATGCTACCATCGGTAGCTCTTGAAATAGCATATCCTTTTCCTTTCTCAAAAGTGATGGCATTCGTTGTTAAATCGTCCGTAGTATAATATACCCATTTAGAACCGTCAGCGTTGCTATCGTCATAATATGCAACTGCATATCTGTTAGGAGTTACTGTTGTGTTGATTCGAATGTTGTTTGCAGCATTTTCTACAAATTCTTTGATACTTTGCCCAATTACAGGAGCAGAAACAATGGTCCATTCATTTGCCACCAGTCCATCTTGCTGAAACGTTACTGCACCAGAAGCTGTACCTGAAACTATAAATGCACTACTATTATTGGTATTACCACTTAAAGAAATAGTTCCGTTGTTGTTTAAGTCACCATTTATAGAAAGAGAAGTAGCTCCAGTCATAGTTAACGAAGCTCCAGATGCTATAGTTACATCGTTAATTTCATAATTCCCTGAATTGATAATAGGATCATTAGCAACATCTGGAATAATGGCATTTTTAGTATTGTTAGGAATAGCTGTATCGCTCCAGTTAGAGGTAATCCCCCAAAATCTACTTGAATTTCCTGTCCAACTAACACTAATAGGTAGTGCAGCACCAGATGAGTTGAAAGTATCTTCTGTTAATTGTACGCCAGGGTTATTTGTACAATCAGGAAAACCAACACTTGCTGGTCCACAAGCTGTAAAAAATTGATCTAAGAAGACACCATTATCTTCAAAAGTAACCATTGGATCTTTACTAACATCAGTATATTTTATTTTAATACTACACAAATGCTTTGCAGTTGTAGTAATATTATTAGCTGTTATAGTACCGCTACTCACTCCTTGTTGAAAAGAAGTAGAAACTCTTGAAGTTGTATTATCATTTACAATAAAGTCTTTATACGCAGGGAAACCATAAGCTTCTGCTAAAATACTTCCTGCAGGTTGTAAATATTCAAAGCTACCATTAGTGTGTACATTATTCCCAAAAGCTTCTGTATTATAATTAAAATAGATTTGCCCTGAACCTAATTTAAAATCTACATCACTACTAATATAGATATCTGCTTCATAAAAATCATTTGTACCATCGTTCGTATTTCTAGCATTTACGAAGGTGAATGAAATGTTTTGTGCATAACTGGTGTATGTTAGCACACAGATTAATAAGAGTATTATTTTTTTCATAATAAGTATGGATTGTTTTATAGAGTATCCGTATCGATTCATAATTATATTTTTAGCGTCATTCCGAATTTATTTCGGAATCTCATTATGCTATTGAACAATGATTTGGGATGAGAACCTGAAACAAGTTCAGGTTGACGTTTGTTACTCATTATGTATTACAGATAATCATATTATTTTTTATGCATTCATTTTTATAAACCGTTAACCTCTTGGTTCCCTACTCAAATTATACTAGGTATAATTTTACAAGAGGCAACGGTTTTTCTAAGTAAAGTATCTTGTTTATATTCTTTGAATATTGATAATTCTCATGGACATACCATTAAATGATTTTTCAATTTTTACACGAGACAACCAAAAGAAATTACCATGATATATAATTGGAAAAAAAATAAATTTCTTTGTCTCTCTTCTTACTTTAAACTTTTTGTTTTTAAATAGTTTCATACCGCTCTAGTTGTTAGTGTTTGTTTATTTCGATACTTAGAAAGCTATTGTTCTTTTAATGGGAGTGTTTTTTAGCTACAAGTTTTGATATTTTTATTCCATTACTAATCATTTCACTCGAAGTGACAATACTTAAAAATTACATTTAATTAAATTGTTGTCCTTTACCAATGTTAGGATTTAACATGTTATTGATATCAGCATTTTGTACCTGAGTATTCATGTCTAAATCAGCATTGTTATATCCAGAAATACCTAATAATTGAATTACTGAATTGGTATCTGTATTCTGAATTTGCCCGTTTTCATCAAAATCTCCAGCAATCATTGCGAAGATTCCGTTTCCTATATCCACAACCGAATTTATACCTCCAAATACAGCGGTTGTAGTATCACTAAGGTTTATTGTAGTTGCTGTTGATGTATTTAGAGGAATTGCATTGGCACTCATGATACCTAAATGATTTCTATGATTGATAGCTATATAATAGCTTTCCGAAGGTAAATTGATGGCTACAGGCGATGTTCCATCTGTAGCTACAATATCTCCATCTGCTTGTAGTAATGCTGATTGACTTGCGAGTACTATTGCTTCATCGTTTTTATCGCGTATTGTAATCCAAACCCAATCAATAATAGCATTGTTCCCAGTAGTGTCAAATACAGTAGTTTCACAAGTCAACCCATCTGCATATGGACTTGTGGTAGGCAATACATTATTGCTTCGTAAACTATCGTCCATAATTATTGTTCCCGAAGTTACCAAGGGCCCTTGTAAGAAAGTAATAGGAGAGAGCTTTACTTGAAGTATTATTACTTCTTGATGAAACCCTTGGTTTAGAGTAATTGTTCCGTTTGAGTTGGTGGTTGTTACCAATTCACCTACGGTAAAATTGATGCTTGCATTTGCATTACTCAATGTTTGTCCGCTTGATCCAATTATGGTACGTTCTAGTGTTTGTGAAAACAATGAACTAGATATAAGCAAGATTATTATGAATATAAACTGTTTCATACTCTGATTATCTTTTTCCAATAATTGTTAATACAGTTATAGCATCAGTTTTAGCATCACCACCAGAACTTCTAACTAGGTATTCAACTTTTCCTTGAGCTAGAGAAGTAATTTGAGCATTTCTAGTTTTTGAAGTTGAAGCAAGACATGTTATGGTTACTGCAGGAATACTTGAAAAGTGATTCGAATAATTTACGGTATATATGTTTCCGCTTAAAGAAGCTGTGATACCTGATGAGCTGGTAACATTGGAATTTAAAGAGCCATCGGTATCTACGATGACCGAAATGATTTCTACATTGTTTGCTGCACCTGCAGCTCTAAGATCATCTCCGTCTTGATCTATGACTACATTTCCATCAGTTGAAATGTTTTCCTCAACTTTTAACTCTCCATTCACTTGTAAGTAATCATTATCAAACTCACCGTAAATTAAATTTCTAATATGTAATTGATTAGAAAATGTACCACCAGCTCCTGCTGCTGTTCCGATCAATACATTAGAGTCTCCGTTTAAATTATATCCAGCAAAGTATCCGATAACAACATTACTATCTCCAGATTGAGCACCTTCTGCGGCTTGATATCCAATAATTACATTTCTTCTTTCAAGGTTTGAAAGATTGCTTGTATTATCATAAGTACCAAAAATTTGGTTTTCAGAAGGTGATGTTAATATTCCATTAAGTTGAAAATTTCCTCCTAAAGTTAAATCTCCAGAAGTAGTTATATTTCCGTTATTATCAATTTGCAACCCTTCATTTCCTCCATCATTAGACAACCAATTACCGTTCAATAACATGTTGTTTCCTAAAGTCAAAGTTCCTGAAGATGTTATATTACCATTAGTATCGAACTGTAATCCTTCATCGCCGCCATCATTATTAATCCAATTATCACTTAATTTAATATTACCTGTAAGCTCTACAGTTCCATTATCTAATATCTTGATACCTTCGTTGTCTCCATCATTTGATAACCAATTGTCATTTAATTGTAGATTTCCACCTAAAGAAACTTTACCAGATGTGTTTATATTTCCATTGGTGTCAAATTGAATTCCTTTATTATCTGTTCCGTCTCCATTAATCCAATGTGTATCTAGGTTTATATTACTCCCCAAGAATAATTTGTGCGAGGTGGTTACTCTTCCTCCAGAATTTATTAATAACCCTTCATCATCGCCATCATTAGAAAGCCATTTTCCATCGGTTTTAATATTTTCAGTTAACGTATGATCTCCTAAATTGTCTCCATTTTCTACATATTTAGCTTGTAGTGCGTACGGAACACTTAGTAACTGAGTGGTTCCCATACTTACATACGTTGTTCCTCCAGTAATATCAATACTTACTTCTAAAAAATAACTGTCAGCAGACCAATCAATACTTGAAAAATCATCTAAACTAGTTCCTTGACCTACAACTAAATTGAAAACTCCATACTCGTTTGTTGTTGGGGTATGTGTTTCTGTATAGACTATTGTTCCAGTAGCTGTTGTTTGATGTAATGTAAACTGTACTCCAATAGAAGTACTTGACAATACATTTCCTGAAGCATCTCTAACGACAGATTGATAGTTAAACCCTTCTGGAGTTTGTGAATAAGTGATTAGTGAAAAAAGAAAAAGGAATAAAAACGTACCAAGTCTTTTTATACAAATCGAATTAAAATTGTTACGTGAGTCTTTTTTAAATTTCATGTGTAGGGTGTGTTATTTATATTCTTTATACTAGATTTTAATATTCTGGTAAAACCATGGTGCAATACTATTTGATTTCAGTGTTTTGTGAAAAAGTGACTGATTTAAAATTGCTGCCCTTTACCTATGTTTTGTAAGATGAAGCTGAGATCTGTATTTTGAGTTTGACCATTCATATCTGTATCGAAAATGCTATAACCAGCTTTGCCTAATTCTTTAGTAATTGTATTTAGGTCGGCATTTTGAATTTGATGATTTTCATCTATATCTCCCACAGGAATTGCATAAAAACCATTGCCCAAGTTTTCCAAGGCTCCAGTGCCACCTTGAACATTTTCTGTTTTAGTGAAATCTAGCGTAATCCCCATTTCGCTTAGATATTGCACAGTGTCGTAAGCTACAGTTAAATGATTTCTATGGGCAATGGCGATATAATAATTGTCTTGAAGTGCAGTTATTTGTACGTCTGAAATACCATCAACCCCTACAATGGTTCCATCTCTTAATAACAAAGCAGATTGTTGGTATAGCGTTTCAGTGATATCATTCGAATTTCTTAATTGAATTTCTATCCAGTCTACTACTGCTTTTGCTCCAGTAGTTGTAAATACAGTTGCTTCGCATGAAATGGCATCTGTATAGGGACTGGTTGTTGGAAGAATTGTACCAATTCGTAAATCATCACGCATTAGCGTTTCTTCGCCAGTATTTGGATTTATAAATGCACCTTGTAAAAATACTTTTGCAGTTAATTCTACAGTACAGTTAGTATCGCTAAAATTGGTAGTGGCATCTTTGTTTGTCCAGTTTGTCGTACTATAATTAGCATCATCAACTAGTACGCAAGTTAGATTAGTGTTATTTTCTATTTCAAAGGTTGTAACATTAGTGTTGTTACCATTTTTTACATTTAAATTACTTAAGCTTGTATCGTGTGCCCAAAGTTTTTCTAAATTGGTTTGATTACTTAGATCTAAGGTTCTAATTCCTGTATCGTTTACACGTAGCGTTTCGATTTTTGTATTGTTAGTTACATCTAACGATGAAATATTTGTTTCATCTACACGTAATGATCTTAATTCAGGATTATTTGAAAGATCTATTGAGGATAGAGATGTTCTGTAAGCTGAAAGTATTCTCAATTCTGTATGAATACTCAAATCTAATGTTGATACACCAGAGCTGTATGTATATAATTCTCTTATTTCAAGATTATTGCTCAAATCTAAAGTAGTTAACCCACCATTTCCTTGTACCCATAAGTCTCTCAAATCTGGATTGTTAGATACATCTAATGAAGTAATGCTATTTGATCCAATGTTTAAATTTCTTAAAACAACATTTTTAGAAACATCTATTGATGATAAACTATTACTATTAATATATAAATGCTGCAATAATAAGTTTTGACTCATGTCTAACGTAGTAAAATTATTACCTCTGGCATTTAATGTTACCAATGCAGTGAAATCTTCAATCCCTGTTAATTCGTTAATTCCAAGATCATTTACGGTTAATGATGTTACAGTTTCAATTAGTACTGTTGGTACTTGTCCATCACCTGAAATATCATCTAATCCTAAAGCTTCTAATCTAGCCTCAAAAATTGGATCTGGAATAGCTGTATATTCACAATAGGTATCACTGAAATGTGTTGTAGCATCTACAAGCGTCCAGTTGGTTGTACTCCAAGCAGCATTGTCAACTAAAACGCAGGTTAAATTAGGGTTATTCTTAACATTAAATAGATATGAAGCAATATTGGTGTTATTTCCATTTTGAATTTTTAAAGAACTTAAATTACCATCATTAGCAACTAGTACGGTTAAAGCTGCTTGATTACTCAAATCTAACGTTTGTACACTTGTATTATCCATACGAACTTCTGTAAGAGCAGTATTGTTAGATACATTTAATTCAGTAACACTGGTATTACTCATACGTAATAATTCTAGTGCAGTATTCGTAGATAAATCTACAGATGCCATTGGAGAATCATAAACCTCAAGCCTTTTTAAAAGTGTATTATTTGTTGTATTTAATCCTGTAATATTAGTTTCAGAACAATCAACTTCTTCTAAAAGAGTATTGTTACTGATATCAACATTCGGTAGGTTAACATTTCTTTGTAAATACAATAGCTTTAAAGCTGTATTGTTCGATAGATTAATTGTAGTAAGATTATTAGAAAAAAGATATAAAGTTTCTAATAATACATTATTTGATAAATCTACAGTAGTTAGATTATTTTGAGAGGCATTAAAATAGTCTAATTGTAGATTTTTACTAATATCTAGAGTTGTAAGGTTGTTTCTTCTACAATTTAAATAAGTTAAAGCTATAAAATCTTCAATTCCTGTCAAATTATTTATATTCTTATTGTCTACAGTTAAAGTAGTAAGTACTTCTATTAATCCGCTTGGTACTTGTCCATCTCCAGAAATATCATCATAACCTAAGGCTTCTAAGGCTGTTTCAAAATTTGCATCAGGAACAGCAGTATAGCGACAATACGTGTTAGTAAAACTTGTGGTACCATCTATATTTGTCCAGTTGGTAGTACTCCAACTAGGATCATCAACGATAATACACGCTAAAGAAGAATTTCCTGTTGCTATAAAATCTGCATTAGGCATATTAATATTATTACCGTTTTTTAAGTTTAAATACTTCAGATTGTTATTTTCACATTCTAATCGTACCAAAGCTGGATTGTTTGATACATCTAAACTGGTAAAATTATTATCAGCGATTCTTAATTGTCTTAATAATGGTAAATTAGAAACATCTATACTATTAAAATTAACACGCTCTACAACTATAACTTCTAATAGTGGATTTTGAGAAACATCTAATCCATTTAACAAGGTATCTTGAAAGTATAAAAACTTCACATTAGTATTGTTGCTTATATCTATACTTGTTAAGTTGGAGCAACCTCTTAAATTAATCGTTTCTAAAAGAGGGTTATTAGAAACATCTACACTTGTGAATAAATTATCTCTTAAATTGATGAACGTTAAGTTAGCATTTTGACTCAAATCTATTGTTGACAATTGATTATAACGTCCTTCTATTGAAGTTAGGTTTGAAATTGTACCTAAATTTAAAGTGGTAATGTTGTTGTTGTCAAAATTTAAAGTTTGAAGATTTGTGTTATTACTTAGGTCTAAACTAGTCAATAGATTGGTGTTTACATTTAAATCTACAAGTGCTGTAAAATCTTCAATACCTGTTAAATTTGCTATATTTTGGTTACTTATATCTAGTGTGGTTATTACTTCAATTAAAGCTGTTGGTACTTGACCATCTGCAGCAATATCATCATAACCTAAACTGTTTAGTCGTGTTTCAAAATTAGCATCTGGAATAGTAGTATATCTACAAAAAGTATCGCTAAAAGCCATCCCAACATCTACATTCGTCCAATTAGTAGTACTATACGTTGCGTCATCTACAACAACACAGTTCAGGTTTGGTGTACCATCAGCATGAAACTGAGTGAAGTTCGTATTGTTTCCATTTTTTACATTAAGATAGTTTATAGGTGTATTATCAACGTATACATGTATTAAACTAGTTTGAATAGATAAATCTAATGATTGAATGTTAGAGTCACTTGCTCTTATAATTCTTAAATTAGGGGTGTTACTTAAATCTAATACTGAAATCCCTGTATTATTTATTCTAAGGTCATCTAATTGAGATAGATTAGAAACATCCAAAGTTGTTAAAGCATTATTATTATATATTTCTACTTTTTCTAAAAGAGGATTATTACTAAAATCATAACTCGTAACATCTGTATTGTATGCTTTTAGAGTAACTAAGCTAGGATTATTACTTGTGTCTAAAGCTGTAATGTCATTATACAAAACATCTAATCGCTTCAATAAGGTATTATTAGATATATCTAATACCGTTAAATCATTTGCTCCAATTATTAGTGTTTCTAAATCTACATTTTGTGAAATATCTATACTAGTAATGCTATTAGCATTAGCTGTTAAATCTATTAATGCAATAAAGTCTTCTATTCCTGTTAAATCTGAAATATTCTTATTACTAACATTTAAAACTGTTATAACTTCAATTAATGCGGTTGGTACTTGTCCATCACCTGAAATATCATCATAACCTAAGGCTTCTAAGGCTGCTTCAAAATTAGCATCTGGAATTGCCGTATAATTACAATAGGTATTACTAAATGTTGAGGTTGCGTCAATATTTGTCCAATTGGTTGTACTGTAAGTAGCATCATCTACTAAAATACAAGGAACAGGAGTTCCAGAAGTATTGAATCCAGTAATACTTGTATTAGCTCCATTTTTAATATTTAAACTTGTTAATGTGGTTATATCATGAGCAATTAAATTTGTTAAGCCAGTATTTAATGATAAATCTAATTCTGATAAATCTGTGTATGCAACATCTAATGTGGCTAAATTGGTATTTGAGCTCACGTCTATTGATGTAATGTCTGAATCCCATAAATCTAGGAAACTTAGGTTAGGATTATTACTTGTATCTACTGTTACTAAATCACAACTTGTACAAGCAAAACGTGTTAATGCTGTATTAGCCGATATATCTATAGACGTTCCTGTATATTGTCTAATTCTAAAATCTTCTAGAGCAGTATTATTACTGACATCTATAGTATTAAAAATATTTCCATTAGCAGCCCATAATATTCTTAAGTTAACTAAACTTGATACATCTAAAGATGTTAAGTTATTGTATTGTAATTTTAATGACTCTAAGGCTACAAAATCATTAATTCCTGTTAAATCAGAAATGTTTTGATTGTTTAATTCAAGTGTGGTAATAACTTCAATTAAAGCTGTTGGCACTTGTCCGTCACCTAAAAGGTCATCATAACCCAAAGTATTTAAAGCCGCTTCAAAATTAGCATCTGGTATTTGTGTATATCGACATCCATCATCACTAAATACCATTCCAGAACTTATTTGAGTCCAATTAGTGGTACTATATGCTTTATCATCTACATTAATACAAAATAATCCAGAATTAGAACGAACATCAAAAGTTGTCATATTCGTATTATTCCCGTTTTTAATGTCTAAAGAAGTTAAGCTGTTGTTTCTAGCATCTAGTTGTACTAATGCAGTATTGCTAGTTAAATCTAATGAAGTTAAATTATTGTTATATGCTATTAAAACTTCTAAAACTGTATTAGTACTTAAATCTAAAGTAGCAATTGAATTAAAATTACATGTTAATTCTCTAAGTAATGGGTTATTACTAAGATTCAATACTGCTATGTCATCATTAGCAGAAACATCTAATACTTCTAATAATGGATTGTTTGTTACGTCAATTTCATCCAATCGACTACTGTCACTAATAAATGTTTTTAATTGTGCATTATTTGATAGATCTATACTTTCAAGAGGATTAACTCTACAATTTAGATATTCTAAGGCAAGAAAATCTTGAATTCCTGTCACGTCAGAAATTGATCCGTTCGAAACATCTAAAGAAGTTACCACTTCAATAAGGGCTGTTGGCACTTGTCCATCTCCAGAAATATCATCATATCCTAAGGCTTCTAAAGCAGCTTCAAAATTTGCATCTGGAATTGCTGTATAGGGAGCTTGATTTACAGATATAGTTCCTAAATCTAAAATACATGAACCAGAATTATATTTTGCTTTAAGATTATACGAACCTATTCCAAGGTTTGTAATTTCACCAGTTAAGGCATCATCATTAAATGTATATGGGTAAGTTGTTCCGCCATCAATACTAAACTGAATTTCGGTACGTGTAGCTTCATCAGTAAAATTAAGTTTTATAGTTGCATTATTTTGACCAATAAATGCTGTTGTAACTTCCGAAACCGAAGCAGTTGGAGTTATTGTACTCGCTAGAGATACAAGATGAATTGCACCAGAATTTGAAGGTAAATCATCTTCATTTTGACCTATAAGTAGATAAGGATAAGAAACTGCTACAGCTCTGTTTGAAAATTCATCCCATCCGCCACCAGAAGTTAGTTTAGTTAATTGAGACCAAGTATTAGCACCATTATCTTTAAATATGTAAACAGCATCAGTGCTGTTTGACCCATTTCCAAAAGTTCCGACATATAAAAAACCATTATCTATTACCACATCAGTTCCAAAACGTTGGTCATTATAACTGTCCTTATCATCATTCTGAACCATTACTCTGTTCGCTTCTAAATAATCACCATTTATATCGGCTTTATAAACGAAAACTCTTCCTTGATCAGCTGCAGCTGTAGAAGATACTTCAAAATTATATGCGCCAATAGCTAAATAATCTCCTTGAACACTTATTGCGCTACCAAAATATTCTGACGTTTCTGTACCTCTTAACCTGTGTGTTCGTGACCAAGATCCATCATTAGCTTGATCCCATATTTGTACTGATCCAGCAGAAGCATTACCTACAGAAGAATAATCAGCAGGTCCACCAACATAAGCACGACCATTTTTAACCAAAACATCATAACCAAATCTTGCCCCTGAATATCCAGACTGTACTTGAGGTTCTAATTTAGTTTCTGTATATGTAAATGTTCCTGTTCCATCATTTTCATATAAATAAGCACATCCCCCTACACAACCATTTCTAGCTCCAACAAGAATTAAGTTTCCTTCAATAGAAACGGATTCTCCAAAACGATCTCCAGAACTTCCGTCACTAGGTTTAAATACAGCTACTTCAGTCCAAGTATTAGAACCATTGTATTCAAATAAATAAGCCGCTCCTGTATCTACTGCTGATGCATTGGTTTGTGATCTAGCACCAACAACTAAGTAATTACCCTGTAAAGCAACACTAGAACCAAAATTATCGCCTGCAAAACCATCACTTGCTGTTAATATAGTTTGTTGTGTCCAATTTCCTGAGTCATCGTTAATATATACATATACTTTCCCTGCTGATGCTCCATTACTGCGAGATACCGTAACAGCAATATTGCCATCTATGGCTACCCGTTCTCCAAATCTATAGTTAGAAGTAGCGTCAGTTGCTTTAATTTTTGTGCCACCAACTTCAGTTGTGGTAAATGTTCCTGTAAATTTAGTTTCGTCAAAAAGGCATGTAGTTTGACTATAACTAAACAGAGTTAATAACAGAGTAATTAAAAGTATCCTTTTCTTCATGATCGTTTTAGGAATTTGAATTTAAACACAATGCAATACTATTTCATTTTTGAGTTCAGAAAAAGAAAATGCAGGGTGCAAAAAAGGGTGCAAAAAAATAAACCCCTTATTTTACAAGGGGTTTGAGACGGTTTTTTATGTTTCTGTTATAACTTAGGAAGTAATAAAATTTCGAGTTTTAATTGAATATATAGCTTTTAAAGAGTGCGGATATAATCGTCTAAAGAATCGTCTTTAGAGAGTTGTAACTTCTTTTTTAATCGAAAACGAGTCGATTTTATAGCATCCATACTCGTCTTTCTTAAATTGGCTATTTCTTTTCTTGAGAGTCCAATTTTTATAAAAGAGCATACTTCAATATCGGTTTTTGTTAATGTAGGATGTTGCTGTTTTAGTGCTTTTAAAAACTCATAATTTAAGGTTTCAATATTCTTTTTTAGTACCAAAATTTTAGAATCTTCTAGTTTATCAGCTTTTAAATCGGCAATAATACTTCTAAGTGTAATACCTTCAGTTTCATTAGAGAGTTTTTGAAGGTTTTCTGCAATACGTTCCTTAGATTTTATATGTTGAATAGTTTCAGAAAGAAGACCATTTATTTCTTCTGATTTTGTTGCGATTTTATTGTTTAATAATAAATTTTGATAGGCTTGCTCCTTTATTTTTTGCTGATGCCTGTAGTAGAAAAAACTAATGGCAATAAGAAAAAAGATAATAATGCCTGCAAATTGATAATTACGTCTCGTAACTACTAACGCTTTATCAGATTCGAGTTTTTCAATTTCTGCATCTTGTTTAATTAACTCTCGTAAACGTCTTTCTGTTTCGTACTCAGTTTGATAATATAAAAAAGCATTGGTTTTTTGATTAGTGTAAATAGAGTCTTTAATCTTTGTATTGATTTTATAAAGTTTTAAAGCATCTTTAAATTGTCCTCTTTGGCTGTAGATATCAGCTAATTTTTGTCTAGATTTTAATTCGACATCTGTATTGGTTTTCCCACCATTATGAAATAGCAATTTTTCTAAAATAGGAAGTAAACTTTTAGTATCTTCAATAGCAGCATAGTAATTTGCTTTCACATTTAATACATCCGTTTCAATATAGCTAGGAAGTTGTTTCGAACTTGCAAATTCATCTAGTTGTTGCAATAGGATTTTCGCTTTGGTTAAGTCGTTGGTATTAATTGCATATTGTAATTCATTTACCAAAATAAAAGTTGAATAATAACCTTGCCAAGACTCATCTAAATCTTCATTTGTGATTTTCGTTAATTTGTCTAATGCTTCTCTTACTTTATCGAATCGTTTTTGCTTGCTATATGCATTTATTTTTAGGCCTAATAATGATGCATTTGCATTGAAGTCTTTATTTGCTTTGGCTTTTTTAATTAAACGATCATTTTCTTCGATGCTTTTTTCCAAAAAACCATTTACATTATATAAGGATATTAATTCCGATCCAGCTCTTAATGCGTATCCATGATCACCTAGTTTTTCGTATAAATTAGAGGCTGTTTTATAGCTGTTTACAGCATCCACAAATTCATTTAAATCTGTACTAACTTGTGCACTAAAAAATAACGCATCAGCAGCAAAAATAGAATCGCCACTTTTTATAAAAAGATCATAAGATTTTTTATAATCTTCATTGGCTTTTGTGAATTTTTCTTCAGTAAAATAAATAGCAGCTCTTTTTAAGAGTAAATGTGCTTCAGAATCTAATTTTTTGAATTGAGAAGTATAGCTTAATAAAGAGTCAGATAATGCTTTTGCTTCTTTTAGTTTACCATTGTATATGTAGTATTGTATTAGAAAACGAGATTTTGATGCCATTAAATCATACTCTTTTAAACTACTTGCCAGTTTTATATATTCCTTCAAATAGTTTTCTTTCTCTTTACTATTGCTTTTAATTAACTCTTTTGTTAAAGTATTTAGAATAGTTAATTGAGAAAGACTATCGGTAGTTTTTTCTAGAATATTTTTTAAAGAATCTATTTTGTTTTGTGTATGGCCTGAATAGAAAAAAAGAATTAAGAATAAATATGGTAACAGTCGTTTTAGCATTAACCTTACGTTTTAAATTATCAATTAATGTGCATTCGATTTCATAAATTTAACAATCTAATTCAAATAAAACGAATGTATTCGTTTAAAGAATTGTTTGTTATTCGTAAAACATTTTGTTCTAAACGAACCAAAGCTATATCCTTACTTTGTGTCTACGAATAAAAAGAAATGAAAAGAAAAACACTTATTTGATAAGTAAGACATATTATTTTATAAAAAGTTTAAACAAGATTAATAATTTATATTGATGAAGTCTCGGTTAGATTTGGAGAGAAATTCTTTTTTCTTTTGTAAGGGTTTGATATAGAGTTGTAATGTAAAGTAAAATAAGCTATTGCATCAAAAAATACAACAGCTTATTTTATGTATATGGTTAATGATTTTTAAAGTGTTTTATGAATTACACTAAAATAGTAGTTCCTTCTGAAGTTTTGTTATTGTTTTCATCGAAGTAAAAATCAATTCTACCTACATTAATTCCATAGGCTCCTACTTGATTTACCAGCATGTTTTTTCCTTCCACGTTTTTTACGATAGTTGGTTTTGGTAAAAATGTATGGGTATGACCTCCAATAATTAAATCGATATTTTTAGTAACCTTAGCTAAGTTTAAATCCGATATTTTATCAGGGTTATTTTTATAATAATATCCTAAGTGCGATAAACAAATAATTAAATCACATTTTTGTTCGTTCTTCAATTCATCAGTTATTTGTTGTGTAATTTCTATAGGATCAAGATACTTTGTTTCTTTGTACATCTTTTTGTCTACCAATCCTGCTAATTCAACACCCAAACCAAAAATCCCTATTTTAATTCCATCTTTTACAATGATTTTATAAGGTTTTACATGTGTGTCTAAAACAGTGTTCTTAAAATCGTAATTAGCGGAAACAAAATCAAACTTAGCGTTAGGTAATTGTTTATACAAACCATCTATAGAATTGTCAAAATCATGATTTCCAATAGTGGCAACATCATATTTCAACATGCTCATAAGTTTGAATTCCAGGGCACCTCCAAAAAAGTTGAAATACGGAGTTCCTTGAAAAATATCTCCAGCATCTAGTAATAAAGTATTTGGATTTTCTTGTCGTACTTGCTCAACTAAAGTAGCACGTCTAGCGACTCCACCTTTATTTGCATATCTATTATGATTTGGCTCAAAAGGTTCTATATGACTATGCGTATCATTAGTGTGTAAAATGGTAATATGACGCTTTTGTTTTCCAATAAAAGAAGGTAATGTTAATCCTCCAACCATGGCAAATGCAGAAGCACCTCCTACTTGTTTTATAAAATTTCTTCTTTTCATTATTTTAGTATTACACGGTTGTCAATAGTAGTTTGAATAGTATCCACCTTTTTCAAATAATGAATAATGGCGTCTCTAACTTTATAATCTAACTTCGTTAATTTTACTGGGTCTTTAAAGAAAACCATCTTATCGCCTCCACTTTGTAAATAATCTGAAGTTAAAACAGTATAGTTTTTAGTTTCATCAAAAGTGTCTCCATGTATTTTTAAATCATACTTATTATCATTAATAATTAAAGAAATGCTTTTTGATAATGGATGTGCTTTTTTATTTTTTATGAAATAATGAATTAATTCGTTTATTTTTTTTCCCGTTAGTTCAACAACAACCAATTCATTTTCAAAAGGCATTAATTTAAAAGCAGAAGCTTTTGTAATGTTTCCTTTAGGTATTGTTGCGCGAATTCCACCATAATTAAACAATGCAAAATCAATAGACTTGTTTGTTATTTCTTTAAAAATAGGATTCGCCATGTCAAAAGTCATATCAGCCATTAAATTTCCTAAAGAACTTTGCATGTCGCCATCATTCTTCACTAAATCTTTTGCTGTATAACTTAAAATTTCTTGCATTTCTGCTGCTAACTTTTCTTTATAAGGGGCAACCATGCTATCTATTGCTGCAGCAGAAGTAATAGTACTGTCTATAGCAATAGTTTTGGCTGTTATTTTAGTAAGATCTGTTTTTGTTTTCTTACATGAAGTAAATACAAGAAAAAAACAAAGCAAATAATAGGATAGTTTCATCTGTGTAATTTTTAACCGATGTTTGTTTGAGGTACGAATCTACAACTTTAGCTTGTAAAAAGTTATTGAATCAAATAAATTCAATTGTTAAAAAAATGTTTCTAAATTTAATTACCTTTTTTATCAAAAATTAATAGTGTAGTTATATGAAAGGAGATGCAATTTTAATACAGCTTAGTTATGTTAATTTCTAACAAACAAATAATGTTTTGCTTTGTAAGAATAACCTCTTTTAGAAGTAGGAATTGTATGGTTAAGTAATATATAAACCTGTTTTATCTCTTTCGTTTATAACTCGTTTGTGTTATTTGAGTTAAATAAGTTTTCACGCCAGTTAATTCAAACTCTAATTTATCAGAAAGTTCTCCAAACAAAGGAATTCCGCTGCCAAGCAATACAGGAATCTTAGAGATAATAAGTTCATCAATTAAATCTTCTTTAAGGAAGTTTTGTATTACAGTACCACCATCAATATATAATCTATGAAAACCTTTTTTGTGAATTTGATCTAAAACTTCAGTTAATGATCCTTTAACTAAAAAAACTTTTTCTTTATGGCTATGAGAAATCTCTGTTAGTTTATTGCTTAAAACAAAAACAGGTTTGTTGTACGGCCATGGAATATCAAAACTCAATACCGTTTCATATGTTGTTCGTCCCATTACAAGAGCGTCAATTCCTTTTATGAAATTTAAATATCCAGTATCTTCATTGTTTGGATTAGGTATAGAGTGTAGCCAATCTATTCCACCATTTTTATCTGCAATATATCCGTCTAAACTTGTGGCTATAAAAACTTTATTTGTTGTATGCATAATCAAGAATTAAATAAATTAAAGTGCAAATGTCATATAGTTTGTGAACATAAAATTGTACAGAATTTACCTAGTGCGTTTTTATATGTTTTTTAGGACTGTAGCCGCAAAACTTTTTAAAGGTTCTAATAAAATGAGACTGATCGTAAAATCCAGAATGTAATGCTATTTCAGTCAGTTTTGTTGAAGTGTTATTTTCTATTAGTTGGATTGACTGATTTACTTTTTTTAACTGAAAATATTCATTGGGTGTGAGTAAGTAATGTCTTTTAAATTTCTGTATAAAACTCTTTTGGGTAATTGAGATTGAAGAATTAAAATCTCTCATTGCGCTATTTTGTATATTCATTGAAGAGGTGAAGTTTTCAAATTTAATCAAATCGGAATCTATTTGGTGTTTTGAAAATATAGCAAGTAAGCTTAACTCCAATTTTTCAAAATTAGGAATTACTCGATCAAAAATTATCTCATAAATAATCTCAGAAATCTGTTCAAAAGCTTGAGTTCCCAAATTGTTTAAAAGTATACCAAAGCAAAAAGGTTTAAGTAATAAACCAACACATTTATAATTACCAGATACTTTAGTATGAAAAGGTGTTGTTTTTAATCCAGAGATTACTTGATTAACTGAGTTGGTGTTGAAATTCTTTACATTTTCACCTTCAACTTCAAAAGTATCACCATAATTAAAAATTAATTCGGTGAATAAAGGTGCGTAATGACTCGATTCTATATGTAGGTCAGAGGCTTGACCAACCCAAATAAGATCTACAAATTGATAAAGTGAACTGGTAGGTATATATGTTTTTGTGGAAATCAAACCTTTTGAATATTACTTTCAATATTAAAGATACATAAATCTTATAGGAGTTTTAAAATAGTACAAATACGTATCAGAACAAAAACTTTTAGAGAAACGTTCACGTCTGTTGAGTCTTTATAAACTGCTGTAAGAAGAGTTAATAGTTGCTTTTATTAGTCCAGATAACTGAAACTCGGACTAATTCCTTCATTAAGGGATAATATTTTTCTAAGTTTTAAGATAATTTAGAATAATGGTAAACATCAGTGCTAAAGAGAAGCTCAGGTGTTTAGTTAAATAATCCAATTTTAAAATATGAATATGTTGAAAACAAAAGTAATTTTGAAACAAGTAGTATTACTAAGCTTAGGAGTTTTTTTATCCTGTACTTCGTGTAGTAATAACAATGAACCTCCTGCTGCTACAGTAGCGACGGACTGTGATTTTAATACATTAACTGTAACTTCCACTGAAAGTTATGCTTTTAATACTCCATTTGATGCACAATTCTCGCAAAGTTCACGATGGAATTCTAATGCAGAAATTACTGTAGTTAATGAAAAAGGAGAATTAACAGCAACAGACAATTCTTCTATTTTGGAAGCATGGAAATTGTTTAGAAAACAAATGCCTTATAATAAATCTTGGGAGGTAGCTGTTGATGTAAATATTCCATTATATTGGAATTCTAATGGAGGAAATCAAGCACAAGTAGGTTTTGGTGTTTTTGCTGGTAAACCAGTAGCAAGTGGGCAGTCTTCTAAAGTATATGAATGCAATATGGCGGCTATTAACGGTGGTATGCGATTTGTTCAAGCGCAATTAGTTGCTAATAGGTTGGGAGAAGATCCAATTGATGTTCAGTTTAAAGAATTAGCACAATCTAAAGAATCTGCAAGGTTGAAAATTCAATTTTGCTCCTCAAATAAAACCTTAAGTCTGTTTATTGATAATACAATTGTAGGTAAAGGACAAGCTATTAATGCTAACGGAATTGATAATTGGAGTTTAACCGATAATGATGTGATAGATGTTGGAATTATGGGGTTTGCAGAGAATACAACTATCTCATCAAACAAACCTACATTAGATAATTTCGAATATAAAATTTATTAAGAATAAGAGTATAAAGATAATATGAGTATAAAATCCATTTTTAATATAGTATTGTTCTTAATAATAGGAATAATAATTAGTTGTGTTTCTTGTAAAAAAAATGAAGATACAATCTTATCGTCAGCAACCGAACTTACTAAACAAATAGCAACTGATTTAGAAGGTTATAAAATTGCTTTTGGAGATACCAGAAATATTTACATGATGAATCCGGATGGTTCTAATGTAGAACTGTTAGCGGATGCAAGTCCTATTTCGGGTTATGTGTCATGGAGTCCAGATGCAAAATATGTGTATTATGCAAGTGCTAAAGGTCCTGCTGAAACAGCTTGGGAAGCATGGAGAGTACATATTGGAACAAAAGAAGCAACAAAAATTTCAAACTTTGGACTAGATGTACGTTCATTAGGTGTATCTCCAGATAATCAAATATTAGCGATTTCGGTTATGACAGGAAATTCTAATGTTGGGAATAACAATAATAATTTAACCCAGTTCTCTACAAATTTATATACAGTTTCTATGGCAGTTGTAGAATCTAAAATAGCTAATGGAGAACAAATAGGAATGGCTGATTTAACAGCGATTCAAAGTTCTCCAAACGCAGATCAATTTTGGTATGAAGAATTGAATTGGAATCACGATGCAAATAATCCGTTATTAGCATATACTAAAACTTGGCGATACGATGAAGATGATGTTTCTTATACGCATGTATATACAATAAAACCAGACGGAAGTGAGAATAAATTGTTAGTAGAAAATCAAGATCAACCTATTTGGAGTATTGATAATACTAAGTTATCTTTTTTAAGATTGACTTATTACGATTTTACAGTAAATGAAATGAAAAACCTAACGGTAACTGGTATAAATAAAGAAGTGTCGGGAGGATCTTTCTCACCTTTAGAAGGAAATTTCATGGTGTTTGAAGTAGGAGATGAAAACAGAAAAGGAGGAATTGCTAAAACGACGGAAGCATCAAATGTAGGAGAGCAATTAATTACAGGTAATACTAATGTGTACGAACCAAGATGGTCTCCTGTTAAGATTAATTAGTAAAACAGAAGTATAGTAAAACAGAAGTAAAACAAAAAACGTCACTTCATGTAAAAGTGACGTTTTTTTGCTCCCCCTCTTGGGCTCGAACCAAGGACCCTCTGATTAACAGTCAGATGCTCTAACCAACTGAGCTAAGGAGGAATTTTTCTTGCAATAAGAAAAAATAAATATGTATGTTGTAGAAATTTTCGGCTTCTACGTTGCCTTTAATTTTGCTCCCCCTCTTGGGCTCGAACCAAGGACCCTCTGATTAACAGTCAGATGCTCTAACCAACTGAGCTAAGGAGGAATTTAAAACAACCATTGTTTTAAAATGCGAGTGCAAATTTAAAGAGTTTTTTTATATCTGCAAATTATTTTAAATAAAAAATTGAATGAATTTTATAATCCGTTAATTATAAGGGATGTTTTAATGTTTAGAGATTATTCTTTTAAAAGATACGTGTATTAAAAAGAATTTAAAAAGATTCCCTTTTTTATAAGTATTTAATAACCTCATTTTTGTAAAAGTTGTATTTTTGTATTTGTTATTCTTATTACAGAAAAGTACAATTGTATATATGGACAAGTTTTCGTTCTTAAATGCAGCTCATGTAGGATTTATAAGTGAACTGTATGAACAATACCAAAAAAACCCAGATGCTGTAGAGCCGAGTTGGAGAAGTTTTTTCCAAGGGTATGATTTAGCTAACGAGAATTACTCGTTAACAGATGAAGAAGAAATTGAGATTCCTGAAGAAGTTCGTAAAGAATTCTTGGTAATCGATTTAATAAATGGATACCGTACCAGAGGTCACTTATTCACTAAAACAAACCCGGTAAGAGAGCGTAGAAAGTATACGCCAAGCTTAGATGTTGAAAACTTCGGGTTAACACAACAAGATTTAACAACTACATTTAATGCAGGGCAAATCTTAGGAATTGGTCCGCAAACGTTATCTGTAATTATCAAGCACTTACAAGCAATCTATTGCGATAGTATTGGTGTAGAGTATATGTATCTTCGTAATCCAGAGGAGATTAAATGGTGGCAAGATCGATTAAACAAGAATGATAACCATCCTAGTTACAATTTAGATGAAAAGAAATATATTCTATCTAAATTAAATCAAGCTTCAACATTTGAAAGTTTCTTACAAACGAAATATGTAGGACAAAAACGTTTTTCTGTAGAAGGAGGAGAAACATTAATTCCTGGAATTAGTGTTGCTTTAAGAGATGCAGCTGAAAAATATGGAGTAAGAGAATGTGTGTTAGGAATGGCACACCGTGGTCGTTTAAATACGTTGGTAAATATTTTCAAAAAGCCTGTTCGAGATTTATTTAGTGAATTTGAAGGGAAAGATTTTGAAGATGCAACAATCGATGGAGATGTAAAGTATCACTTAGGATTAACATTGAGTAAAGCGTATAGAGGTGGACAAGAGATGAAAATGAACTTGGTTCCAAATCCATCGCACTTAGAAACTGTTGATGCTGTTGCAGAAGGTATTGTTAGAGCTAAGGTAGATTTAGATTACGAAGGTGATGACAGTAAGATTTTACCAATATTAGTTCATGGAGATGCCGCTATAGCAGGACAAGGAATTGTATATGAAGTTGTGCAAATGGCACAATTAAACGGATATAAAACAGGAGGAACAATCCATGTTGTTGTAAACAATCAGGTTGGATTTACTACGAATTACTTAGATGCACGTTCTAGTACTTATTGTACAGACGTTGCAAAAGTAACGTTATCTCCAGTATTACATGTAAATGCAGATGATGCTGAAGCAGTTTGTCATGCAATGCAAATTGCTGTAGAATATAGAGCTAAATTCAAAAAAGATGTGTTTATCGATTTATTAGGATACCGTAAGTATGGTCATAATGAAGGAGATGAACCTAGCTTTACACAACCAAAGCTATATAAAACAATTAAAAAGCATAAAAATGCGAAAGAGATTTATGTAGCAAAATTATTAGAAGAAGGTTCTATAACAAACGATTACGTTACACAAATCACAGATGAGTTTAAAAGCCATTTGGAAGTAGAATTTGCAGAATCGAAGAAAAAATCGACTTCTAAAATTCAAGATTTCATGCCAGATGTATGGGATGGATTTGTTCGTAAACAATTAGAAGATATGTTAATGCCAGTGGATACGAAATATTCACTAGATGCATTAAAAGATATTGCTAAAGTAATTTCTTCAACACCAGAAGGGCATAAATTTGTTCGTAAAGCAGAACGTATTTTACAAGGACGTGCTAAAATGGTTTTTGAAGAAGATAAATTAGATTGGGGAACTGCGGAAAACCTAGCTTACGGAACCTTATTAGAAGAAGGATTTGATATTCGTATTTCAGGAGAAGATGTAGAAAGAGGAACATTCTCTCACCGTCATGCAATTATGCGCGATGAAAATACGCTAGAGCGTGTTAACTTGTTAAATACGAATCCAAAAAATAAAGGAAACTTTACGATATACAATTCTCATTTATCAGAATACGGAGTATTAGGTTTCGATTATGGATATGCTATGGCTGCACCAAATACACTAACTATTTGGGAAGCACAGTTTGGAGATTTTGCCAACGGAGCACAAATCATGTTCGATCAATACATCTCTTCTGCTGAAGATAAATGGAAGTTACAAAACGGATTGGTAATGTTATTACCGCATGGTTATGAAGGACAAGGTCCTGAACACTCTTCGGCAAGAATAGAGCGTTTCTTACAGTCGTCTGCAGTAGATAACTGGACGGTTGCTAATTGTTCTACACCTGCGAATATGTATCATATTTTACGTCGTCAAATGAAACGTGATTTCAGAAAACCTTTAGTAGTATTTACTCCTAAGAGTTTATTGCGTTTACCAGCGGCTGTTAGTTCAATGGAAGAACTTGCGAATGGAGGATTCCAAGAAGTTATCGACGATACTGTTGATACAAGCAAAGTGAAGAAAATGGTGTTCTGTACAGGGAAGTTCTATTATGATTTATTAGCAGAACGTAAAGAATCAGGAAGAGAAGATGTTGCTTTAATTAGAATAGAGCAATTATTCCCATTACATTACGACAAAATTCAAGAAGTAATGGACAGGTATCCTAATGTAGAACGTTATGTATGGGCGCAAGAAGAACCTAAAAATATGGGAGCTTGGTCGCATATGTTAGAGCGTTTTGAGTTAGCACAATTAGAATGTGCT
Source organism: Tenacibaculum amylolyticum (assembly GCF_964511145.1). Taxonomy (NCBI): domain Bacteria; kingdom Pseudomonadati; phylum Bacteroidota; class Flavobacteriia; order Flavobacteriales; family Flavobacteriaceae; genus Tenacibaculum; species Tenacibaculum amylolyticum. The sequence goes on along the minus strand of NZ_CAZEFZ010000076.1, from coordinate 31,214 downwards.
TGCGAAGGATATAGATCTGCGCCAGCAGCAGGTTCTAAAAAACGTTTTGAAGAGCGTCATAAAGCAATAATTAACAAAGTTTTCGATTAAAAAAAGAATAGAAAATTAAATTTCAGATATATAAAATTTAGTACTGATGATTTTAGAAATGAAAGTCCCTTCACCGGGAGAGTCAATTACAGAAGTAGAAATTGCAACGTGGTTAGTAGAGGATGGGGACTATGTTGAAAAAGATCAACCAATTGCTGAGGTAGATTCTGATAAAGCTACATTAGAATTACCAGCTGAAGAAAGTGGGATTATCACTTTAAAAGCAGAAGAAGGAGATGCAGTAGCAGTTGGACAAGTAGTTTGTTTAATAGACATGAGTGCAGCAAAACCAGAAGGTGGAGCAGCACCAAAAGCGGCTACAGAAGCTCCTAAAGTAGCTGAAGTACCAAAATCAGAGCCAGCAAAAGAAACATATGCAACTGGAGCAGCTTCACCTGCAGCAAAGAAGATTTTAGCAGAAAAAGGAATCAGTGCTTCTGAAGTTAAAGGAACAGGAAAAGACGGACGTGTTACTAAAGAGGATGCTGTAAAAGCAGTTCCATCTATGGGAACTCCAGGCATGGGATCTAGAGGTGTAGAGCGTAAGAAGTTATCTATGTTACGTAGAAAAGTAGCAGAGCGTTTAGTGTCTGTGAAAAATGAAACCGCAATGTTAACTACGTTTAACGAGGTAAACATGCAACCAATTTTCGATCTACGTAAAGAATATAAAGAAGATTTTAAAGCGAAACACGGAGTTGGTTTAGGATTCATGAGTTTCTTTACATTAGCTTGTGTACGTGCTTTACAAATGTATCCAGCTGTAAATTCTATGATAGATGGAAAGGAAATGGTTTCTTACGATTTCCAAGATATTTCTATTGCAGTATCTGGACCTAAAGGATTAATGGTACCTGTAATTCGCAATGCTGAGAACTTAACGTTTAGAGGAGTAGAAAGTGAAGTTAAGCGTTTAGCAATTAGAGCACGTGAAGGACAAATTACAGTTGATGAAATGACAGGAGGTACATTTACAATTACGAATGGAGGAGTTTTTGGTTCTATGTTATCAACACCAATTATAAATCCACCACAAAGTGCGATTTTAGGAATGCACAATATTGTGAATCGTCCTATGGCTGTAAATGGAGAAGTGGTAATTCAACCAATAATGTATGTAGCATTATCATACGATCACAGAATTATTGATGGTAAAGAATCTGTAGGTTTCTTAGTAGCTGTTAAAGAAGCTTTAGAAAACCCAGTGGAATTACTAATGGGAGGAAATCCTAAGAAAGCATTAGAAATGTAAATCTAAGTTTATAAATATTTGAAAAACCAAGCTTTTTAGCTTGGTTTTTTTTATTGAAGTCATTTTTTTGTAATTTTAATATGTTTCTAATGCATTCATAAATAGATGAATAAAAGTAATAGTATATATCATAATGTACCGATAAATGCTTCTGTAGAAAAAGTATTTAAAGCTATCTCTGCTCCAGAAGAATTGGAAAAATGGTGGCCTCAAAAATGTATAGGCATACCAGAATTAGGAGCTGTATATAATTTTTATTTTGGCGAAGCTTATAATTGGTATGGAGAGGTAATAGAATATAAAGAGAATGTGTCTTTTTACATTAAAATGACAAAATCTGATAAAGATTGGAATCCAACAACATTTGGTTTTGATTTACAAATGAAAGGAGGAGAAACATATTTACAGTTTTTCCATAAAGATTGGCCAGAAATTAATACGCATTTTAAGCACTCTTCTTTTTGTTGGGCTATGTTATTAAACGGGTTAAAAAACTATTTAGAAAAAGGAATCATAATTCCTTTTTCTAAAAGAGAGTAATAATACTTATTGCTCGTTTTTATAATTTAAGTCCCAATTGTATTCTAAGAATTTTACAGAAGCGTCTGGGGCAACTTCTACATTAGAATATTTATTTATAAACATTAGAATATCACCCATATTAAAATCTTCAGGATACCATTCAAATACTTTAGAAAGTACTACTGCATCCTTTGATATTTTATTCTTAGAAGAATCATTAATAAAAGATTTTATTAAGCTTTCTAGACTTTCATTAATATTTTCTTGTGTGAAAGCATAATTAACAAATGTGGGCCCCGATATACTGGCAGCGTTTAAACCTGCATGGATTCTTCCATCGCTAAATTTTTTCCTGATAATACCGTGTTCAATTTGATTAAGAGTGTATATTTTTCCGCCTACATTTGCAAAAGGAATATTCCAAGCATCTTTTCCTTCTTTTTGAATATACATAATACTAGGCATTTTTACATTTGTAATAGTGAAACCAACGTTGTGTCCTTCAGAACCTGTCTTTTCTTTTTCAACACTTAGGTTTTTAGGAGGGTAATTATCGACAATTATTTTGATAGTATAAGCATTATATGCATTCAGCCAGAATGCTTTTTTCATATCATCATTCCAAGTACTATCAGGGCTAGTATTAGCTAAATATGTCAAATAAGAATGTAAATTACTACTATCCTTTTTAATTGATTCATAATTGATTTTTCCATCAGAATCTACATTTTCTTTTAAAAGTAAATTATACTTTTCAATTTGACCATAACTATGAAAGGAAATAATAAGAGAGATGAAAGTTAAGACACAGTATTTCATAAAATGAACGTTTTTAGGGATTTTTATTATATCTACAGCTGCACCTTAAATAAAAGTAGCGTAGATAAAACTCATTATAAGCGCTTTTAAATTAGTAAATAAATATTAAATTTTATAGATACTATTTTAAATAAATGTAGTAGAATATTGTTATAATGATATGTTTTAGTGAAGCGTAAAGCATAAGAATCAATTTTACGTTTTACTTTGTTCTAAACTTGAAAAACGATTATAGATACTTTTAGTATCTTTATTGTAAACCAAAACGATGTATCATGAAATTAGGTGCTTTCTCAATTAGTTTAGCTGTAAAAAGCTTACAAAAATCAAAAGAGTTTTACGAAACATTAGGATTTGCAGTTTTTGCTGGGCAAATGGATCATAATTATTTAATAATGAAAAACGGTAATGCTTTAGTTGGATTGTTTCAAGGAATGTTTGAGAATAACATTTTAACATTTAATCCTGGTTGGGATGAAAGTGCGAATGCATTGGAAGAATTTGATGATGTTAGAACAATTCAAAAACACCTAAAAGAAAATCATATAAAATTAGAAAAAGAAACTGATGAAGAAGTTAAAGGACCAGGAAGTATCGTCTTTTTCGATCCAGATGGAAATACAATTTTAATAGACCAACACGTATAAAAAAAGCTGTTCTAATGAACAGCTTTTTTTAGTTTTAAGTAGGGATTACTTTTTTCTCATAAAGAAGGGTATTATTTTTCGTTTAACGACCAATCATATTTTAAGAAAGATACTGAGGCGTTGTCGTTAATTTTTGAGTTAGCATAAATGTTAATATAGTCAACTAAACTACCATTAGCAATAAAATCCTCTTCGTACCATTCGAAAATTTTAGATAACTCTAATTTTGTTAAAGTGATTTTATTTTTTGTTGGATCATTAACGAATTCAGACATTAAACTCTCTAATTTATCATTAATGTTTTTTGCTGTAAAAGCATAATTAGGGAATCTAGGACCAGATACCGAACCTGCATTAATTCCTACATGAATTCTTGGATCATCGTGCCATCTTCTTAAGATTTTATGCTCTATGTAATCTAATGAATATGTTTTTCTACCAACCTTAGCAAATGGAATCTTCCAAGCACTTTTTCCTTTAATTTTAATGTCTGTTAACTTCTTTAAAGGATAACTATCAATAATTAATTTAATAGTATATGCATTATAAGCATTCATCCAAAAAGCTTTTGCTTTTTTAGAAGACCATTTCTTAGAAGGAATAGTTTCTTCTAGTTGATTTAAATAAATGTCTAATACCGCTTTATTTTTTCTTAATCCTTTGTAATCCAACTTTCCGTTTGGAGTTACATAGGTTTTTAATAAAGCATCAAATACCTCGTTAGTTTGAGACTGAGTATTCACTGAAATGAACGCTAATACTAAAGCAAAAAATAGTTTTTTCATCATAATGTTGTTTTTGTTTTTACCACTAGAGGGTAACGTTGATTTTGACGTAGAAAATAAAAGATCATTACACCAAAACAGGAAAAAAAAGTTCTTTTAAAATCAAAAATATTCATTTTAAGAGCATTTTAACAAGCTTCTTTTTAAATTTTTAATCGAATTAATCTAGTATTTTAATAGGCTTTTAATATTGTTTTTATTAAGTAATACGAAACACTGTTGCATTAAGCTAGCGTAGAAGAACTCTACGAAAAAGAACTTTCAACTGTTTTTTGTAAAGTTAAATTTATTGTAATAAATGTTAATAAAAAAATATTTTTTTAACATTTAATTTGTGTTTTATTCTGATTATGAATAGATTTACCATTCAAAATTAACCAATTAAAAACCCTATTAAAATGAAAAAAAGCTATTTTTTCAGAGTGGTCGTTATGGCCCTCGTTTTCCTCTGTGCAACAAATTTAAGTGCACAAAAAGTAACCATTGGAGATGAATTTGATACAGACATTTCAGTCACCAAAGCCCAATACCGTCAATTTAGTGAGCGATCTCCAGATGGTAAAAAACGTTTAGTATTCGAACAAGAGTTCGCTTCACCAAATTCTTTTTACATTAAACTATATTTTAAAAATTTCAACTTAGCTCCTGGTGACTATGTAGAAATTATTGGAAATAATAGTAAAGAGTCTATTATTTACGCTGAAAAAGGAAAAATAGTAGATGATAACATGACGATGATCAGTGATTTCTGGTCTAGAGTTATGTTTGATGATAAAGTAACTGTAAAATTATATTCATCTGACGAAGTTGGAAGAAATAACGGATTTGAAATTACAAAAGTTGCTTATGGTTTCTCTGCTGAGAAAATTGCTTCTCAGTATGATGGAGATCAACAAAGATCTATTTGTTCTGCAGATAACAAAGAGCGTATTGCTTGTTACCAAGGAACAGATATGTATGAAAAAGCAAAAGCTGTATGTAGATTAATTATCAATGGTACAAGTAGTTGTACAGGTTGGTTATTAGGTAGCGAAGGACACCTTATGACGAATAATCACTGTATAGGATCTGCATCTGCTGCTCAAAATACAGATTATGTGTTTAACTATCAATATCAAAGCTGTACTGGTTCTACTACAGCAACGAGTGATGTAGTTGCTTCGTCGGCTACATTTATCAAAACAAATTCTAGTTTAGATTATACATTAGTAAAGTTACCTACAAACCCAACTAGTACTTACGGTTATTTAAGTTTAAGTTCTGCTGTTGCAACTGCAGGAGACAGAATTTATATTCCACAACACCCAGGTGGTAGAAGAAAAGAAATCTCTGTTAAATCTGATAGAGATGCAACTGCTGGAGGTTTTTCTAGAGTATTCCAAAGTTCATCAGGATCTGGACAGCAAGTTAGATATTATGCAGATACAGAAGGAGGAAGTTCTGGATCTCCAGTATTAAACTATAACTCAAACTTAGTAATTGCTATTCACAATACAGGTGGATGTCCAAATGGATCTTACGGTAGAAGTGATAACTTAATTGCGTCTATTGGAAATGATATGCCAAATAATGGTGTAGATAATGGTGGCGGTGGTCCAGACCCAGATCCAGATCCAGTTTGTAGTTCAACTGTAAGCTCATTCCCATATAGTCAAAGTTTTGAATCTAGTGTTGGATGGACGCAAGCTAGTGGAGATAGCGGTGATTGGGTAAGAGATAGTGGAGGAACTCCGTCTTCAGGAACAGGGCCAAGCGCTGGAGCAGATGGTAGTTTTTATATGTTCTTAGAAGCTTCAACTAATGGAAGTACTGGACAAATTGGACCAAATGCTACTGCAATTTTACAAAGTCCTTGTTTTGATCTTTCTGGACTTACTGCTGCAATATTCTCTTTCAGTAATCATATGTACGGAACAAGCGTTGGTTCATTACGTTTAGAGGCTTCTACTAATGGAACAACTTGGACTTCTGTATGGAGTGATTCTGGAAATAAAGGAAACCAATGGAACAATGCTTCAGTAAATTTAAGTGCGTATTTAGGACAATCTGAAGTTAGATTACGTTTTGTTGGAACTACTGGTTCTAGCTGGTCTAGTGATATTGCTATAGACAATCTTTCGTTAACTTCTAATGGAGGCGGAGGTCCTGGACCAACTTGTGATTCAATAAACTTTAATGATTATACAATTAATAGTTTCTCAACTCAAGATAGTGCTGGAGATTTCTCTGTAAGTTCAAACGGAAATTCATTATCGTTAACAAACAATACTTGGAAGTATATTTCATTAAACTATACTGTAACAGCTAACACTGTAATTGAATTTCAATTTAGTAGTACTTCAGAAGGTGAAATTCATGCTATTGGTTTTGAAGACGATAATAGTTTAACTTCTTCAAGATATTTTAAAGTACATGGTACACAAAATTATGGTGTAACTAACTACGATAATTATACAAGTGGTACAAGAACGTATACAATACCTGTAGGTAGTTCTTATACAGGAAGCATGGATAGATTAGTATTTATTAATGATAATGATGCTGGATCTGGAAATACTTCTGTGTTCTCAAATGTGAAAATTTATGAAGGATCTTGTGAGAATTCGTCTGTTGTTATTACAGAAGTATTTGATATTAGAGAAGATGTATTAGGAAATGAAGACGAAGAGGTATTTACTTCGATTAAAGTTGGGCCTAGTCCAGTTAAAAAAGGAAACCCTATAAAATTAATAGGACCTAATAGAAACTTATCTGATGCAACATATTCAATTATTAATACATTAGGACAAGTTTTAAAGAAAGGTAGCTTAAAAGATACTAGAGCTATCAATATTGATGAATTTAACTCTGGTATTTATATTTTAAGACTAGAGAATAAGTTTACAAAAGCAAGTAAAAGATTTATTATTGAGTAATTGTATAATAAAGTTAATCAAATAATAAGAAGCACCCTCTTGGAAATCAAGAGGGTGTTGTTTTTTTATGGCGTTTTCTATTGGTTGAAAAAATAAAATATAATAGAAATAAAAAAATCTATGTCAAGAGCCCGAAATACAGATTGTATTCATTGTGTATGATTTAAACATTACTAGATACAATATTTACAAACACATGTAAAGTGTTTAGAATACTATACTTAAATAGTAAAAAAGTATTAAATCTAGATTTGGTTTTTCGCTATTTTGTGTCTTATTAATTAAATAAATCCTCCCGAAATGAAAAACTATTTTTTAAAGACGGTTTTCTTAACCGTTGTACTTTTGAGTACAAAAAACTTAACAGCACAAAAAGCGTTAAAGATTGGAGATGAATTTGATACTAATATTCAAGTTACGAATAAGTATCAACAATTTAAGAAATCTTCAACTACTATTCGAGACAAAGAAATTGCTTATGAAAAAGTGTTTTACTCCAAAAACTCCTCCTATATCAAATTATATTTTCAAGATTTTGATTTAGCACCAGGCGATTATGTTGAGATTATAGGAGATACTAGCAAGGAATCTATTATATATGGAGGAAAAGGAAAAATTGTAGATACTCAAATGACTACTATCAGTGATTTTTGGTCAAGAGTTTTGTTTGATGAAAAAGTTACCGTAAAACTTTATTCTTCAGGTAATGTAGGTAGGCATAAAGGGTTTAAAATAACCAAAGTTGCTTATGGCTACAGTGAAGAAAAAATAGCTGAAAAATTAGCAGAATCTGAATCTGGATTAAAAGGCAGATCTATTTGTACAAGAGATAACAAGCAAAGAATTGATTGTTATAGAGGAACAACAATGTATAACAAAGCAAAAGCTGTTTGTAGGTTATTAATTGGCGGTAGCTCTTTGTGTACAGGATGGTTATTGGGTAGTGAAGGTAATTTAATGACTAATAATCATTGTATAAATTCTGCGTCAAGAGCTCGAAATACAGATTATATTTTTAATTATCGTTATACAAATTGTACAGGTAGTGCTAAAGCTAAAGCAGATGTAGTTGCTTCATCTGCTACTTTTATAAAAACAAACGGATCGTTAGATTATACGTTGATAAAATTACCTGTTAACCCAACAAATAAGTATGGTTATTTGAGTTTAAGTAAAAAAGTTCCGGCTAAAGGAGATAGAATTTATATTCCTCAACATCCAGGTGGTAGAAGAAAAGAAATTTCTGTAAAATCTGATAGAGATGCAACCGCAGGAGGTTTTTCAAGAGTATACCAAAGCAGGAACGGTTCTGGTCAGCAAGTTAGGTACTATGCAGACACAGAAGGTGGGAGCTCTGGCTCGCCAGTTTTAGATTATAAATCAAATTTAGTAATTGCTATTCACAATACAGGAGGTTGTCCTAATGGATCTTATGGTAGATGTGATAATTTAATTCGTTCTATAGGTACTGCAATGCCAAAGAATGGTGTTGGAGGAGGAAGTACAACACCTCCAGCAGGATGTACTTCAACAGTAAATAAATTTCCATATAATCAAAGTTTTGAAAATACTTTAGGAAAATGGAAGCAAAATACAAATGATAATTTTCAATGGACTTTAAAGTCAGGAGGAACACCATCAAATAACACTGGGCCAGCATCAGCGAATGATGGTAGCTATTATTTATATGTAGAGTCTTCTGCTCCAAACTCTCCTAATAAAAAAGCTATTGTTACTTCACCTTGTTTTAATGTAAGTAATATTAATAATGCTACACTTACATTTAAATATCATATGTACGGAGCTGCTTCAATGGGAAGTTTAAGAGTACAGTTAAGTAAAGATAATGGTAAAACTTGGAGCAAAATATGGGAAAAGAAGGGAAATCAAGGTAATTCATGGAAAGGAGCATCAATAAATTTAAGTAGTTATACTGGAAAAATAATGTTACGTTTTAATGGAATAACTGGTGATAATTGGCAAGGTGACATGGCTATAGATAAGTTGGCTATAACTTCTGGAGGAGGAACTGATCCTGATCCAGTTTGTAAAGAATTAAATTTCAATGATTATAGAATTACATCTTTTGGAGATCAAGATAAAGCTGGTGATTATTCAATTGATGCTAAAGGAACTTCTTTAACATTAACTAATAATACTTGGAAACAAATAGCCATGAATTATACAGTTACTAAAAATACTGTAATAGAGTTTGAGTTTAGTAGTACATCTGAAGGTGAAATCCATGGTATAGGTTTTGAAGATGATAGTAGTTTAACTTCTACAAGGTATTTCAAAGTATATGGTATTCAGGATTATGGTATTACAAATTTCAATAACTATAGCAGTGGAACAAAAAAGTATGTAATTCCTGTAGGGAGTTCATATACAGGGAAAATGGATAAGTTAGTATTTATTAATGATCATGATACGGGGTCAGGAAATACCTCTACATTTTCTAAGTTAAAAATTTATGAAGGTTCTTGTGGAAATTTTGGAGTTCTAGCTGAAAGCTTAGAAACTAGAATAGATGTTATAGGTCAAGAAGATGAAGATTTATTCTCTTCTATTAAAATAGCACCTAACCCAATTAAAAGAGGAGCTCAATTAAGATTATTAGGAGCAGATAAAGAATTGTATGGAGCTACTTTTTCTGTTATTAACACTTTAGGTCAAGAACTAATAAAAGGTAATTTAGAAAGAGAAAATTCAATTACTACTGATAAGTTAAAATCAGGAGTATATATTCTTAGATTAGAGAATAAATTTACAAAAGCAAGTAAAAGGTTTATTGTAGAATAATCGTATAATATAATAAAGCTAATTAAATAATAAGAAACACCCTCTTGATTTCCTAGAGGGTGTTGTTGTATATGGCATTTCTATTGGTTGAAAAGAAAACATAATAGAAATAAAAAACCGAGCTGATTAGCTCGGTTTTGTGTTTTATAGATCGAATCCAATACTTACGCCCAATTTTTGAGCAATAATTTTGGTGATTCTTTTCTTTACTTCCGGTATTTTCACACTTTCTAAAACAGTATTAGCAAAAGCATACATTAATAAAGCTTTAGCTTCTTTTTTAGGAATACCTCTTTGTTGCATATAAAAAAGTGCTTGATCATCTAATTGACCAATAGTACATCCGTGAGAACATTTTACATCATCTGCAAAAATCTCTAATTGAGGTTTCGCATTAATAGTTGCTTTATCACTCACTAAAACATTGTTATTTTGCTGATATGCATTTGTTTTTTGAGCTTCTTTCTCTACAACTACTTTACCATTAAAAACTCCTACAGAACGATCTCCATAAATACCTTTATAGTCTTGATGACTTTCACAATTAGGTTCTATATGGTGTACTAAAGTATGATGGTCTACATGTTGTTTCCCTTCTAAAATTGTAATTCCTTTTAAAGTAGAATCAATATGCTCTCCTTTTTGGAAGAAGTTTAGGTTATTACGTGTAATCTTACCACCAAAAGAGAACGTATGAACAGAACAGTTACTTTCTTTTTGTTGTTCAATATATGTATTGTCAACTAAAGTAGCAGTAACAGCATCGTTCTGGATTTTATAGTAGTCTACAGAAGCGTGTGTATCTACAAATATTTCTGTAACAGAATTAGTCAATACAGGTTGCTCTGTTAAACTCTGATGACGCTCTATAATTTGAACATGTGCATTACGTTCTGCAACAATTAAATTACGTGGTTGTAATAAAGTTGCATTTTCTGCTCCAGTTGTAAAGTTGATAATCTGAATAGGTTTTTCAACTTCAACATTCTTTGGAATGTATATATAAGCTCCTTCGTTTGCAAATGCAGTATTTAAAGAAGTTAAGTTATCTTGCTTAGCTGCTTTGTTGAAATAATTTTCAATTACAGGCTTATATTTTGATTTGGTTAGCGCAGAAGATAATAAGCAAATATCCATATTATCGTGCGTAGTATCAGATAAAAAAGAACTGTACTTCCCGTCAATAAACACAATTTTATAAGTGTCTATATCATGAATAAAGTACTTTTTTACATCAGCTAACTCAACTGCAGTTTCAGCTTTTGGGAAAATGCTATAATCTTCTTTTAAAACCGAGTTTAAAGAAGTGTATTTCCAAGCTTCTAACTTTTTAGTAGGGAAGCCTAATTCTTCAAAATTTTGTAACGCTTTAGATCTTATTTCATGTACATCGCTATTAATGTTCACTCCATTTTCGAAAGCTACATATGATGATATTAATTTGTCTTTTAATTCCATTCTTTCAATTTTTAGTTGAATACAACTAATTATGAATTTACCTCTTCTTTAATCCAATCATAACCTTTCGCTTCCAACTCTAAAGCTAAAGAAGCATCTCCAGTTTTTACAATTTTACCATCATGTAAAACGTGTACATAATCTGGAATGATATAATCTAATAAACGTTGGTAGTGCGTAATAACAATTACAGCGTTATCTTCAGACTTTAATTTATTCACACCATTAGCAACAATACGTAAAGCATCGATATCTAAACCAGAATCAGTTTCATCTAAGATGGCTAATTTTGGCTCTAACATTGCCATTTGAAAAATTTCGTTACGTTTTTTCTCTCCTCCAGAAAATCCTTCATTTAAAGAACGAGATAAAAACTTACGGTCTATTTCTAATAATTCTGATTTTTCGCGAATCTTTTGTAGCATTTCTTTAGCTGGCATTTCCTCTAAACCTTGTGCTTTACGAGATTCGTTGATTGCTGTTTTAATAAAATTCGTAACAGTAACTCCAGGAATTTCAACTGGATATTGGAATGATAAAAATACACCTGCTTGCGCTCTTTCTTCTGGAGCTAATTCACTAATATCTTCACCATCTAATTCAATAGAACCAGAAGTAACTTCATAATCTTCTTTTCCTGCTATTACTGAAGCCATAGTACTTTTACCTGCACCATTTGGTCCCATAATAGCATGTACTTCTCCTGCTTTAACTTCTAAATTCAATCCTTTTAAGATTGATTTGTCTTCTACTTCTGCGTGTAAGTTTTGAATTTTTAACATCTTGTTTTTATATATAAGCTCTCGCTTTAGGCTGTGAGCAAATTTATCTTGTTTAATTGTTGTTTTTCAAATTGAATAATTAATTCTTACAAATTATCCAACACTTCCTTCTAGAGAAATCTCTAATAATTTTTGTGCTTCAACAGCAAACTCCATAGGTAACTTATTTAATACCTCTTTGCTAAATCCATTAACGATTAATGCAATTGCTTTTTCAGTATCAATACCTCTTTGGTTACAGTAAAATAATTGATCTTCACCAATTTTACTTGTAGTAGCTTCGTGCTCTATTTGAGCCGATTTATTCTTTGTTTCTATGTATGGGAATGTGTGTGCTCCACATTCATTACCCATTAATAAACTATCACATTGAGAGAAATTACGTGCATTTTCTGCTCTAGATCCAATATGTACTAAACCACGATAACTGTTTTGTGATTTTCCAGCAGAGATTCCTTTTGAAATGATGGTAGATTTGGTGTTTTTACCAAGGTGAATCATTTTTGTACCAGTATCTGCTTGTTGGAAATTATTTGTTACAGCAATAGAGTAGAATTCTCCTACTGAATTATTTCCTTTTAATATACAACTAGGGTATTTCCATGTTACAGCTGAACCAGTTTCTACTTGCGTCCAAGAGATTTTTGCATTTGTTTCACACAAACCTCTTTTTGTTACAAAATTGAAAACTCCACCTTTTCCTTCTGAATCTCCAGGGAACCAGTTTTGAACAGTAGAATACTTAATTTCAGCATCGTCTAAAGCAATTAGCTCAACAACGGCAGCATGTAATTGGTTTTCGTCTCTTTGAGGTGCAGTACATCCTTCTAAATAAGAAACGTAACTTCCCTCATCTGCAATTACTAACGTTCTTTCAAATTGTCCAGTACCTCCTTCGTTAATTCTGAAGTACGTAGATAATTCCATTGGACAACGTACACCTTTAGGAATATAACAGAAAGATCCATCAGAAAAAACAGCTGAGTTTAATGCAGCATAAAAGTTATCTGTAGTTGGAACTACAGACCCAATATATTTCTTTACTAATTCTGGATGTTCTTGTATTGCTTCAGAAATAGGCATAAAAATAATACCTTTTTCAGCTAATGTTTCTTTAAACGTTGTTGCAACAGAAACAGAATCCATTACAATATCAACAGCAACATTTGCTAATCTTTTTTGCTCTTCTAAAGAAATACCTAACTTTTCGAAAGTAGCTAACATTTCTGGATCTACCTCGTCTAAGCTATTTAATTTTGGTTTCTGCTTTGGAGCAGAATAGTATGAGATATCTTGAAAACTAGGTTTCTCGTAATGTACGTTTGCCCACTCAGGCTCTTCCATTTCTTTCCAAACCTTGAATGCTTCTAATCGCCATTCAGTCATCCATTCAGGCTCGTTTTTCTTTTTAGAAATGGCACGTACTATATCTTCGTTAAGTCCTTTTGGAAAGGTTTCACTTTCTATATCTGTATAAAAACCGTATTCGTATTCTTTGGTTTTTAACTCTTCTCTTAAATCATCTTCTGTATACTTACTCATCGTTCAGTGTTCAGTTATTTGTAGTAATAGTAGTAATTATAGAGAAAAACTTTCTCCACAACCACATGTTCTATTTGCATTTGGATTATTAAAAACAAATCCTTTTCCATTTAAACCACCAGAATACTCTAATGTGGTTCCAACTAAGTATAAAAAACTTTTTTTATCAACAACAATCTTTACACCATTGTCTTCAAAAATTTTGTCGTTTTCTTCTTGCGATTTGTCAAAATGTAAATCATAAGAAAGTCCTGAACAACCACCGCTCTTCACACCAACTCGAACAAAGTCCGAAGTAGCATCAAAGCCATCTTCAGTCATTAATTCAATAACTTTCTTTTTAGCTGTATCTGAAACTTTTATCATATAAATAGATTAAGTCTAAATTAGAGTGCAAATATACGATATAACTATCACTCTGCCATGCTTTGTTTGAATGTTAATAATGATGTTATAATCGAAAAAACTTATTATTCTTTAAAATCAGGATTATTAATAAAATCTGAATCGGTAAGTGTAAGTAAAAAAGCTTTTAAATCTGCTTTGTCTTTCGCAGATAAATGAACGCCTCCTTGATTGACTTTTTTCATTAAAGGATCTATAGTTGGCGAGTTTTTTAAGCCTTCGGAATAATGATTGATAACTTCTTCTAAAGTTTGAAATCTACCATCGTGCATATACGGAGCGGTAAAAGCAAGGTTTCTTAGTGAAGGAGATTTAAATTTTCCGTTATCATTTGCATCACCAGTAACGGCACCTAAACCTAAATCAGTAAAAGTAGCATCAAGTCCGTTATTGTGAAATTTATTATCTGTCCATAAAGGATTGTTATTGCTTCCATGACAATGAAAACAGTCTCCTCTAGTTTCATCCATAAAGGCGTTAAAACCATTTTCCTCCTCTGGAGTAAGTGTAGTTTCTCCTCTTAAGAATTTGTCAAATTTTGAATTTCCAGAAATTAACGTTCTTTCGAACTGAGCAATAGCGCGTACTACTAAATTAGAATCTATAGGAATATTACCAAAGGCTTCTTTGAATAATTCTGGGTATTCTGGATGATTTTGTAATTCGTTTGCGACAGCTTTCCAGTCATTATTCATTTCTAGATGATTTTTTACTGGTTCAAAAGCTTGTCTTTCTAAGCTTAATTCTTTTCCATCCCAAGCAAAACGTTCGTCAAAATTCCAAGCCAAATTAAAAAGAGGCATAGAGTTACGAGTTCCTGTGGCTCCATTAACACCCTTGCTAAATTGTAAATTATCTGTAAAAGATTTTTGAGGTTCGTGGCAAGAGGCGCATGAAATAGTATTGTCTTTAGAAAGAATTGGATCGAAAAATAGTTTTTTTCCTAATGCAATTCCTTCTGTAGTTTGTGGATTATTTATAGGAATTATAGGAGCAATGAGCTTTTCCTTAAAAAGAGTTGGAATTTCTAAATCGATAGATACTGGAGTATATTCCTCTTGTTCTTCTGGTAGATTATTATTGTTTCCAGAGGAACAAGCAACCATTATAGAAGTGATGAATAGAATATGTAACCAGTATTGTTTCATTTACAAACTAAAAACATTTCTACCATTTGAATTCATTTCTACTTGCGCATCAAAATTTGGCATTAACATTTGATTTAAAACGTCTAAATCCCAAGTGTTTGGATTTTTAAACCATTCAGCAATATTTACTTTTACATCTATTGTAGCTTCATTCCCAGTAATTACAATGTTATTTAGGTTTACTTCGAAAGAAGTATCTCTGTATATTATGTTAGCAGGATCTGTCAAATTTACAGCTCTTATAGCATGATAATTAAATCCAGCGGGTGTTGTTGTGGTTGCACTGATAAATTTTCCGTCAAATTGCATATAATGGTAGCCTCCACCTAACATCTGCGGAACATTAAAGTTAGTAGTATTTAAATCTGCGTAAGCACCATCTGTATTATCTGCATCTGTAAAGCCAAAAGTAAAATTTAAAGTATAGGTTCTGTCTAGTATCAGTTTATCTATAGTGAATGATAAGTTTTGTTCTTCTCCTAGATCGATTAGCATATAGTCTAATAAAGGTGTTTCAAAACTTGAGTTATCTACTAATTTAATATTAGACAAGACATAGCGATATCTTTCAATACTTATGGTGTCTTTATCTTCAGTTGCAAATTTTACTACATTAAAATCATTTTTTGTAACTAGTGTACCGTCCCATTCATGAATAAAATTTACTGTTAGTTTTTTATTTTGAATAGTTATATCTTCATTACTGGAACATGAATAAAGAAAAAGGATTAAAAGGCTAAAAAAGAATATTTTATTTGTCATTATTGTATTTTAATAATTAATAGATCAGAAAATCCTTTGTTTTCATCTATATCCTGATCGTTACTAGTGCTTTCTCCTACAGCAATAATCGCACCATTATTTAGTTCGGTTACACCATAAAGAAGGTCTATGTCTGAACCTCCAATAAATTTTTGCCATTCTGTAGAACCATTAGCTGTAACTTTTAAAATCCAAGCGTCATTTTGCCCTTTATTCACAAAATCCCTATCAGAACTTCTTGAGCTACCACAAATAATAAAACCACCATCTTTAGTTGTATAAACTGCTCTACCAGCATCAAATCCAGATCCTCCAAAGTTTTTCTGCCAAATAAGGTTCCCATTAGTGTTAATTTTTATAAGCCATAAATCTGCACCACCATTATTTCTCGTAATATCTTTGTCAGAACTTCGTGTATCTCCAACAATAACAAAATTCCCATCGGTTGTTTTTTGAATGCTATAAGCTTCATCAATTTCAGAACCACCAAAATTCTTTTCCCAGAGCAATGTTCCAGTACTACTAATTTTAATAATCCAAAAGTCATAAGTTCCTTTATTATTTGAAATATCTACATCTTCACTGTCAGAAAAACCAGAAATTATAAAGTCCCCTTCATTAGTTTCAACTACGCCTTGTGGTGTTTCTGTAAACGTACCTCCAAAGAATTTACTCCATTCTTTCATACCATTGGTATTTAGTTTAATTGCCCAATAATCACCACCTGCATGTCTACTAGCACTTCTTGAATTTCCTTGGCCTCCAGAAGCGGTAACATCTAATTCACCGACAA
This sequence comes from Tenacibaculum amylolyticum, assembly GCF_964511145.1. Classification (NCBI taxonomy): domain Bacteria; kingdom Pseudomonadati; phylum Bacteroidota; class Flavobacteriia; order Flavobacteriales; family Flavobacteriaceae; genus Tenacibaculum; species Tenacibaculum amylolyticum. Next base: position 14,492 of record NZ_CAZEFZ010000076.1, on the reverse strand, counting down.
TTAAATATCCATTATCAGATGTTGGTGTTAGAGAAACACCATTATCTCTTCCAGAAAAGCCAAAAGATTTTTGCCATTGAATAGTTCCTGAAGTATCTAATTTAGCTATCCAGAAGTCAGAGTTACCTTCGTTGTTAGTAACATCACCATCGTTACTTCTACTAAAGCCAAATATGATATAACCATTATCTGCTGTTTGTATAATTTCATTTCCTCTATCATCAAGAGTTCCTCCATATGTTTTAGACCATTGAAGTTCATCTTGAGTATTGTATTTTAATAGAAGAAGATCAGAGTCATTTTGTGTTTTGTTCTCAATATCGCCATCGGTACTAGTAGTATACCCTAAAATAGCATAGCCTCCATCATTAGTTGCTACAACAGCATTTCCAACATCATTACCACTTCCTCCAAATGTTTTTACAAAAGCAATTTCCTCAAGAAAATTAGAAGTGCTTCCGTTGTTAATTTGTAGGTTAGGTTCACTACAAGAATATAAGAGTAGTACTAGGGCTAAAGAAATAATATACCTCACGTAAATAAAACTTATTTAATAATTAATTTTTTTCCAATTGTATTGTTAATCTTCACAAGGTAAATACCTTTTGAATGATTTTCAATGGGTAGAACGAATTCTTGTTGGTTAATATTTTTCTGATGGTATATTTTCTTACCTAAGATATTAAATACTTCTATCGAGGTAATTGATTTTCCATTAGAAGAAATTATTGGGTTTCGATTTGTAGGGTTTGGATAGATGTTAAATTTAGTTTCTTCAACAATTGGATTATCTACGGATAAAGTCCCACTTTTTCTTACAACAAATAAGCCTCTTTCAATATCGTTAATCAGAATATTACCACTAGGGAAATACGGGTACACGCTCCAAGCACCATTAAAACCTACATTATCATTGTCAGGATAAGTATCAAAATAACCAACCTCCGTCATCGGGTTGGTGTTGTCTGAAATATTAGAAATATCTAAAATTCTCATTCCTGCTCTATAGTTCGCAATAAAATATTCATTTCCTTTAACATACCCATTATGATCAATCGCTTTGGTTGGTCCTAAATAAGCTGATGAAAAAGTTGGAGTATCTAAATCTGTTAAATCAAAAATTAAAGTTCTGGTATTAGTTCCAGTTCGTTGTTCGTCTAACTCATCACCAAGAATAAAATAACGATGATCATCAGTAAACCAACCTTGATGTGCATATTCTGGATTTGTATATGAGATTTTAGAAATCAATTGAGGTGATGCTTTATCCGTAACATCTACAATAACAACATCATTTGTGCCTCCATCATTTCCATTACTAGCTAATAAAATTTCTCTTCCAGTGTAAGTTGCGTCAGGTCCATTATAAGTAATAACTTGCGCGTCGTGTGTGTATCCCTGAGCTGAATATCCTCCAGCAGCGGTTGGGTTTTTAGGGTCAGAAATATCTACAAAAACAGGTCCTCCACTAAATGAATCACAGCCTACAAGATACGCGTAGTTGGATGTTTCATTAATAACAATATTATGACAACTTGTAACCCCAGAATAAATAGCATCTGCATTAAAGGTTACTGGAGGAGAGGCAACATTTCGTAGTCTTGTTAAATCAAAAACTTGCATTCCATGATCTCCTACATTATCTGCTACAATAAAAGCATGATTGTTGTATACTTTTACATCTCTCCAAACACTTGTACGGGTGTTTGTGTCTAGCCTACCTAAGAATATTGGATTTACAGGATCGCTAATGTCTACAAAAGCAGTACCGTTAGTTAATGCAGTTAGAGCATATTCTTTTCCTGTAGTAGTATCAGTCCATCCCCAAACATCACTTCCTTCAGCAGTAAGAGAGCCAGATAAAGTATTTACGTCTATTACAGACATTAAATCGTAGTTGTTACATGGGTAAACTCCAGCAAAACCAGTACCATCACATGGAGTTTGTGAATCTATTCGAAATGTAGATAAAAACAACAGAATAAAAATAAAATGTAGTTGTGTTTTCATATAAGTTGTTTTTAATGGAATTAAGTTATAAAAATAAGAAATTAATAAGATTCTTTGAGTATATAACAATTTAATGTAGAAAACCCCTAGGTTATTGAAGAAAAAAAAGTAAGTTAATCAATATTGTTAACTCTTTTTGTAATCTAATAGTATCTTTGCAGCATGTTAGAAGATAAAAATAAGCAGAGAACCTCTTTGTCTGAACTTGGAGAGTTTGGTTTGATAACGCACTTAACGGAAAACTTTAAGATTTATAATAAATCTACTCAAAAAGGAATTGGAGATGATTGTGCAGTTATAGCACAAACTGAAAAAGAGATTTTAGTAACAACAGATTTATTGGTTGAAGGAGTACATTTTGATTTAAGTTACGTGCCTTTAAAGCATTTAGGTTATAAGGCAATTATGGTAAACCTTTCAGATGTATATGCAATGAATGCTGAAGCTGAACAAGTAACTGTATCTATTGCAGTTTCAAATCGTTTTCCTTTAGAAGCTATAGAAGAATTGTATGCAGGAATCCAGTTAGCATGTGATACTTATAATGTTGATTTAATAGGAGGAGATACAACTTCTTCTACGAAAGGAATGTTGATTTCGGTTACTGCTTTAGGAGCTGCAAAAAAAGAAGATATTGTATATAGAAGTGGGGCAAAACCAACAGATTTAATAGTAGTTTCAGGAGATGTTGGAGGAGCTTATCTTGGGTTGCAAGTATTGGAAAGGGAAAAAGAAGTTTTTAAAGTGAATCCTCAAAATCAGCCAGATTTAGAAGCGTATACATATCTTATTGAAAGGCAATTAAAACCAGAGGCAAGAAAAGATATTCCTAGGTTATTAAAAGATTTAGAAGTAAAACCAACTGCTATGATTGATATTTCTGATGGACTTTCTTCTGAAATTATGCATATCTGTATACAAAGTGGAGTAGGTTGTAATATTTATGAGGAAAAATTACCATTAGATCCTCAAGTGATTTCTACTTGTGAAGAATTTGATATTGATTCTACAATGGTGGCATTAAGTGGAGGAGAGGATTATGAATTATTATTTACGATTTCAATTAACGATTTTGATAAAATTAAAGGGAACCCAAATTTAACTGTAATTGGTCATGTTACTGAGAAAAATCAAGGGATGAACTTAGTTACTAGAGCGAATCAACAGATTAAATTACAAGCGCAAGGTTGGAACTCTTTCAGTGAGTAATAAACACATTTTTGTAGTATAAAATTTGTATATTGCTAAGAGCAAAAAATAAATAATAATAACAAAAAATTAAAAGAAATGGGTTTATTTTCATTCATTAAAAATGCTGGGGCCAAAGTTTTTGGTATTGGTAAAACTACTGAAGAAGAGGCAGCAGATAAAGCAAATAAATTAGTTGCTGCTGTTAATGCTTTAGAATTGTCTGTAGCAGATTTAGAAGTTAGTGTTGACGATGATAAGGCAACAATTTCTGGTGAAGCTGTAGATTTAGCTACTAAAGAAAAAGTAGTTTTAGTAGTTGGAAATACTGAAGGTATCGCTACTGTAGAAGATAATATGACTGTTGCTGAAGTAGAAGAGATTGCAGCAGAAGAAATGGCACAATTTCATACTGTAGTAAGTGGAGATACATTAGGTAAAATAGCAAAAGAATTTTATGGAGATGCAATGAAGTACCCTGTGATTTTTGAAGCTAACACTCCTATGTTAGAGCACCCAGACAGAATTTATCCTGGACAAGTTTTAAGAATTCCACCTTTAGTAGATTAAGGTAGAAATAGAATAAAATATTATTTATAAAGGATTGCCTAATGGTAATCCTTTTTTATTTCTAATAAAATTTTAGCCACTACTTGTTTTGGAGATATACTTCTCATAACATCTTCATAGCCAGAAATTGTTTTGTTTCCGTAAATAGAACAAGGAAGTAAAGGATACTTTTCTAAGTCAGGAAGTATACAATATTCTTTAGGCTGATTAAAAGGAGCAAACCCAGCATAAGGATGTGTGTTTCCCCACAATGTTATTGTTTTAGTTCCTTGCATTGCAGCAAAATGAGCATTGCCACTGTCCATAGATAACATTACATCTAAATTAGCGATGAGATTTAGCTCATTTTCTAAACCACCTAATGTATTTGCCACTGAAGTAACATTGTCGTATTGTTGTTCAATATTTTTTAAAGTAGTTATATCTGCTTTTCCACCAAAAAGAAAAATCTGAATGTCTTCTAGTGATAACAGTTTAATCACAGATTCCATTAAATCTATTGGATATGTTTTAGAAGCAAACGCAGCAAAAGGAGCAATACCCAACCAAGGTCTGTCTTTTTTGCCAAATAAAGATTCGTTATCTGAATTTAATGTATGTGAAACAAGAGATGATCTTTTGTTTAAATCCACAGGGAAACCCAACGAAGTAAAAACATCAGCATAACGTTGATGAGAAGTTTTTAATTGCTTAAATACTTTCTGAGTAGTTCGTGTAAGTGCTTTTTTTTCTTTTCTTCCTTTATCTATTTTGGCAATAGGTATACTTGTACCTATTTTAAAGAACGTTCTAATAATTTTCGAACGCAGTACATTATGTAAGTCGGCAAAATGAGTAGGTTGTAATCGTTTAATTTCTTTATATAGTTTAAATAACCCTAATATTCCTTTATGTTCTTTTTGAACATTTGCAGAAAGAAAAGTAACATTGCGTACATTTTTAAATAAAGGTTTTAAAAAAGGCTTCGAAACAAATGTTATTTTTACATCAGGATGTTGTTCTATAAGCGCACGAATAACAGGAACTGTCATAGCTACATCTCCCATAGCCGATAATCGAAATACAATAATGTGTGTTGCTGTTTTCAATAGAAAAGAAATTAAATGTTTTCAAAAATACCTATAAAAAAATCCACTCCAAAAAGAGCGGATTTTTTTATGTTATTAGTTAAAGAGTGTTTAACAGTACTCTTCGTATGCTTGCGATAAATTTTCAGCAATCATTTGTGCAGATCTTCCTTCAATATGATGTCTTTCTAACATGTGTACCAACTTTCCATCTTTAAATAAAGCGATAGCAGGAGAAGAAGGAGGAAAAGGAATCATATATTCACGAGCTTTTGCTGTAGATTCTTTTTCAACACCAGCAAATACTGTAGTTAAATGATCCGGCTTTTTATCTACGTGTAAAGAAGCAATAGCTCCTGGTCTAGCTGTACCAGCTGCACAACCACAAACTGAATTTACCATCACCAAAGTTGTTCCTTCTTTTGATAAAGCAGTATCAACATCGTCAGCAGTGTATAATGCTTCAAAACCTGCGTCAATTAATTGATCGCGCATTGGCTTAACTAATTCTTCTGGATACATATTTATAATAAATTAAATTTTACTGCAAAGATAGTTCATTAAAACTAAAAGAAATAATAAAAAGAAAAGGGAAGAATCTAAGAAAATGAATTTCTCCCCAAAAGTCTAAAAGGTTAAAAAGAACAATTTTAAGTTGATTAAAGAAATCTTAAAATATGTAACAGAAGTAGCTTAAATTCATACTAACAAGTTATATTTGATTAAAATTTAGATCATGGGAAAATTCACAAAATGGCTAGGTGCCGGAGTCGGTTTTACATTGGGCGGACCAATTGGAGCAATAATTGGATATGCTTTGGGAAGTATAATTGATGGAGTGAGTGTACAAGAATATACAAAAGAACAAGAAGAATATCATAAAAGAACTGAACAAAGAAGTAGACCAAGAGTAGAAGCAACTTCTGGCGATTTTGAAATTAGCTTACTAATCTTAGCTTCAGTAGTTATTAAAGCTGATGGAAATGTAGATCCACGAGAATTAGAATATGTTAGAAAACATTTTGTAAAACTATACGGTAAAGAAAGAGCAAATCACGCTTTTAAATTGTTCAATGGAGTTATTAAGAAAGATATTTCTACGAGGCAAGTCTGTATTCAAATAAGGCAACATATGTCTCATTCTTCTAGACTTCAGTTGGTTCATTTTTTATTTGGAATAGCTCAAGCAGACGGTTTGGTTAGACCTTCAGAAGAACAAGCAATTCAGAAAATTGCAGGTTACTTATATATAAGTCCAGGAGATTATAACTCTATAAAAGCAATGTTTTATGATGAAACAGATGCAGCTTATAAAATACTTGAAATAGATAAAGGAGTATCTAATGAAGAGATAAAGAAAGCATACAGGAAAATGGCTAAAAAATACCATCCGGATCGCTTACAAGATACTATAGGTGAAGAGCACAAAAAAGTTGCTAAAGAAAAGTTTCAAAGCATTCAAGATGCTTACGAAAAGATAAAAAAAGAACGAAATTTTAATTAAACCCGTAAAATTTAAGATTTTTTTAAGAATTCTGTTTGTAAATATCAAATAACGAGTATCTTTACACCCTAAATTAGAATATTTAGTAATTTAGGAAAGCTAAACATAAATATTTTACTACTATTTAAAGAATCATGTAACTCTCAGGGGGATAGTTAATATGATTGGGTAAGTTTTTATTAATCAATAAAATTATATTTGTAAAAATCGAAAGTCATTAAATAACAAAGTAAGTAGCACTTATTTTATTTGTTTTTTGCTTTGGAGTATGAGTATATATGGTATAATTATAGCTATATAGATTTAATAATAATATAAAAGGTTAATTAAATAGTGAATAAGAATCATTTATGAAAATAACAAATAATCCCTTAGTTATAACGATTGCGTTATTGTTGTCAATATCTAGTTTATGTGCACAACAAGACCCGCAATACACTCAATATATGTATAATACAATGAGTGTAAATCCCGCTTATGCAGGATCGAGTGGTCATACAATAATCACTGCTTTAGGCCGCACCCAATGGGTAGGAATTCAAGGAGCACCAGATACACAAACATTTAGTTATGACACAGCTATTGGTTATAGTGGTGTTGGACTAGGAGTAAATCTTACCAACGACCAAATAGGTCCTTCTCAAGAAATCTATTTAGATGCGAATGTTTCGTATACTGTTCGTACAAGTTATGAAGGGAATTTATCTTTTGGATTAAAACTAGGAGGACGTCATTTAGCTATTGATTGGAGTAAAGGAACTGCACGTCAGCAAGAACGAAGTTTCGATCAAAATGTAAGTGAATTCTTTCCAACTATTGGAGCCGGAATCTATTACCATGAACCAGAATGGTATGTAGGAGTAGCAATACCTAATATTTTACGTACAGATCATTATGATGATACTGTAGCTACTATTGCAAATGGAGATGGAGATATCGCAGAAGAACGTCTACACTTTTTTGGAATTGCTGGGTATGTTTTTGATTTGAATGATAACTTAAAATTCAAACCAGCAACTTTAGTGAAAGTTGTTAGTGGAGCACCATTATCTTTAGATGTTTCCGCTAACTTTTTATTCAATGAAAAATTTGCAACAGGTATAGCTTGGCGTTGGGGCGACTCTATGAGTGCCTTGTTAGGTTTACAAGCAACAGATAATTTACATATTGGTTTTGCTTACGATTTAACAACCTCTAATTATAGTAATTATAACTCTGGAACCTACGAATTATTTGTAAAATGGGAAGTGTTCAGAGGCGAGGTTATGAAATCCCCGAGATTCTTTTAAACTAATCTTTATGAGGAGAATATTATTAACTTATTTATTAATTTTTAGTGTCGTTGGATACGCACAGCGTAGATATGCAGCTGATAGATACTTTAAGGAGTTTGCCTATAAAAAATCGGCAGAACTCTATAAAGTTCTTTATGATAAGGGAGACGATTCACAATTAATTATAAGTAGGTTAGGAGATTCTTACTATTATAATATAGATCCTATTTCAGCAGAAAAATGGTACAAACTGCTATTAGATAAATATGAAAATAGTGTTTCTCCAGAATATATCTTCAGATACGCACAAGTATTAAAAAGTAATGGAAAAATTAAAGAATCTGATGCTTGGCTACGAAAATTAAAAGAAGTTAAAGGAGAAGATTCTAGAGCTTTAGCTTTAGATAAAAATGAAGATTATTTTGTAGAATATTCAAATAAGAAAAAAACGTTCGTAAGCTTAAAAAACTTAAAAATAAATACAAAGTATTCAGATTTTGGAGGTTTTATTCACGATAATAAATTATACTTTGCTTCTACAAGACCCGATGGAGGAAAGTTTGATAAAAAACTATATAGATGGAATAATCAACCTTATTTAAACATTTATACAGCAGATGAAAACTTTAATGATAATGATATAGAAAAAGGTTTAATGGTAGATAATGCGGAAAAGTTAACTGCTATTAATACACGTTATCATGAGTCGAATATAATTTTTACAAAAGATGGTAAAACAATGTATTTTACCAGAGATAATTATAATGGAGATGAACTAAAAGGCGATAAAAATAAAGTTACTCATTTAAAAATATACAAAGCAACCTTAGAAAATGGAAAATGGGGAAAGGTAGAAGAGTTACCTTTTAACAATGATAACTATTCTATAGGACATCCAGCATTAAGTCCAGATGAAAAAACGCTATATTTTGTTTCAGACAAACCAGGAGGTTTAGGAGCTACAGACCTTTATAAAGTAGCACTTAATTCGGATGGAAGTTACGGAGCAGTAGAAAATTTAGGAGATATTATTAATACTGAAGGAAGAGAAATGTTTCCTTATTTAGATCAAGAAGGAACATTGTATTTTGCTTCCGATGGACATTTAGGTTTAGGGGCTTTAGATGTATTCGAAACAAAAGAAGTTGAAGATAATTTTACAAAACCAATAAATTTAGGAACTCCTGTAAATGGACCTTTAGATGATTTTGCATTTGTTATCAGCGATGATAAATCATACGGATACTTCTCTTCTAATAGAAAAGGAGGAAAAGGAGACGATGATATTTACAGTTATGTAATTTACCGTTGTAAAGAAGATATTATTGGAGTAGTTACCGATTCTGAAACGGGAAAACCAATTTCAGGAGCAGTAGTTCGATTAATAGACGGAAACGGAGTTCCAGTAAGCAAACAAACTACAGGAGCAGATGGTAAATATGCTTTTAAAGAAATTGCATGTGAAAATAATTTTACGGTTTCGGCAACAAAAGACGATTATAGAAACGATCAGAAAACAGCAGTAACAGAAGATATTAATAAAAAAATCATCAATACAGATTTAGCATTAGAATCATTGATTGTTGATACACCAGAAACTACAGCACAAATTGTAATCAAACCTATTTATTTCGATTTTGATCTATATACTATTAGAGAAGATGCAGAATATGAATTAGAACATATTGTTTCAGTAATGAAGAACAATCCAGATATGGTAATTCGTATAGAATCACATACAGATAGTAGAGGGCCAAGTGCATACAATCGTTTTTTATCAGATAAGAGAGCGAAAGCTACTAGAGATTATATAGTTTCAAGAGGCATTGCGCCTGAGCGAATTGCAAGTGCAATAGGATATGGAGAAGATCAGCTGTTGAATAATTGTAACGATGCGAATCAACGTAAATGTACCGAAGCACAACATCAACAAAACAGACGATCATATTTCTATATCGTAAAAAAAGGTGAAAACCAAAAAAGAGATGAAGCGGAGATGGATATTGATCAAGAGCAAGTTTATTATACAGTGATTCCAAAAGATACACTATTCAGTATTTCAAAACGATTTGGTATAACAGTAGAAAAACTCAAAGAGTTAAATAAATTAAAATCAAACGAGATAATTATTGGGCAAAAACTCAAAGTCAAGTAGTAATATTTGAAAATAAAATAAAAAGCACCTTTTTAAGGTGCTTTTTTTGTATAGAAAATAAAGAATTACAATAAAATACTTAATTTCGCAGATTCAATATATAGAACGAAAAAATGAGTAAGAATTTTACTGAATACAAAGGATTAAACCTACCTAAAGTAGCAGAAGAAATCTTAAACTATTGGGAGGAAAACAACATCTTTGAGAAAAGTGTTTCTACAAGAGAAGGAAAAGAACCATTCGTGTTTTTCGAAGGGCCACCATCTGCAAATGGTTTGCCAGGAATTCACCACGTAATGGCACGTTCTATTAAAGATATTTTTTGCCGATATAAAACACAAAAAGGATATCAAGTAAAACGTAAAGCAGGATGGGATACGCATGGTTTACCAGTTGAACTAGGTGTTGAGAAAGAACTTGGTATAACGAAAGAAGACATCGGTACTAAAATTACCGTAGAAGAATATAACGAAGCTTGTAAAAAAGCAGTAATGCGTTATACAGATATATGGAACGACCTAACTCATAAAATGGGATATTGGGTAGATATGAATGATCCATATATCACATACAAATCGAAATATATGGAATCTGTTTGGTGGTTATTAAAACAGATTTATAATAAAGATTTATTATACAAAGGATATACGATTCAGCCATATTCTCCAAAAGCCGGAACTGGTTTAAGTTCACATGAGGTTAACCAACCTGGTTGTTATCGCGATGTAACAGATACAACAGTTGTTGCACAGTTTAAAGCAGTAGAAGAAACATTACCTGAGTTTTTACAAAACGAAGGAGATATTCATTTCTTAGCTTGGACAACTACTCCTTGGACGTTACCAAGTAATACAGCATTAACAGTTGGACCTAAGATAGATTACGTATTGGTTGAAACATACAATCAATATACATTTAAACCTATGAATGTAATTCTTGCTAAAAATTTAGTAGGAAAACAATTCAGTGGAAAGTATAATCAAGTTGAAGAAAAATCGCAATTACTTGAATACAAAGAAGGAGATAAAAAAATCCCATTCTTTGTTGTAAAAGAATTTAAAGGAGCAGATTTAGTAGATATAAAATACGAACAACTTTTAGAGTATGCGTTACCGTATGAAAATGCAGAAAATGCATTTAGGGTAATTGCTGGAGATTTTGTAACTACTGAAGACGGTACAGGAATTGTACACACAGCACCAACGTTTGGAGCAGACGATGCATTCGTAGCAAAACAAGCGGTGCCAGAAGTGCCACCAATGTTAGTCTTAGATGCAAATGGAAATACAGTTCCTTTAGTAGATTTACAAGGGCGTTTTAGAGCAGATTTAGGAGATATAGGAGGAAAATATGTAAAGAATGAGTATTACAATGATGGTGAAGCTCCTGAGAAATCTGTTGATGTTGAAATCGCAATTAAACTAAAAACAGAAAATAAAGCCTTTAAGGTTGAAAAATATGTACACAGTTATCCGCATTGTTGGAGAACTGATAAACCAGTATTATACTATCCATTAGATTCTTGGTTTATCAAAGTAACTGATGTTAAGGATAAAATGTTCAGTTTAAACGAAACCATTAACTGGAAACCAAAATCTACTGGAGAAGGACGTTTTGGAAACTGGTTAAAAAATGCAAACGATTGGAACTTATCTCGTTCTCGTTTCTGGGGAATTCCATTACCAATATGGAGAACAGAAGATGGAACAGAGCAAGTTTGTATTGGTTCTGTAGAAGAATTAAAATCAGAAATAGCAAAAGCAGTAAATGCTGGAGTAATGGAAGCCGATATTTTTGCTGACTTTGAAGTTGGTAACATGTCTGAAGACAATTATGAAAAGGTAGATTTACATAAAAATGTAGTTGATAAAATTGTCTTAGTATCTGCATCAGGACAACCAATGCGTCGCGAAAGTGATTTAATTGATGTATGGTTCGATTCAGGTTCTATGCCGTATGCACAATGGCATTATCCATTCGAAAATAAAGAATTAATAGACGAAGGAAAAAGCTATCCAGCAAACTTTATTGCAGAAGGAGTAGATCAAACTCGTGGTTGGTTCTATACATTACATGCTATCGGAACTATGGTATTTGATTCTGTAGCGTATAAAAATGTTGTATCTAACGGATTGGTGTTAGATAAAAACGGACAAAAAATGTCGAAGCGTTTAGGAAATGCAGTAGACCCGTTTAAAACATTAGGAGAATATGGACCAGATGCAACGCGTTGGTACATGATTTCTAATGCAAACCCATGGGATAATTTAAAATTCGATTTAGCTGGAATAGAAGAGGTAAAGCGTAAGTTTTTCGGAACATTATACAACACCTATTCATTCTTTAGTTTATATGCGAATATAGATGGGTTTAATTACAGCGAAGTTGAAGTTCCTTTAAACGAACGTCCAGAAATTGATCGTTGGATTTTATCTGAGTTAAATACATTAGTAGCTAAAGTAGATAAATTCTATGCTGAGTATGAACCTACAAGAGCAACTAGAGCAATTTCAGACTTTGTACAAGATCATTTAAGTAACTGGTATGTGCGTTTATGTAGAAGACGTTTCTGGAAAGGAGAATATGCACAAGATAAGATATCTGCATACCAAACCTTATACACTTGTATGCTTACAGTAGCAAAGTTAGGAGCGCCAGTAGCACCTTTCTTTATGGATCGTTTATATAAAGATTTAAATGCAGCTACACAGAAAGAAACTTTCGAAAGTGTGCATTTAGCAGAATTCCCTGTATATAACGAAACTATGGTAGACAAAGCTTTAGAACGTAAAATGGAGAACGCACAAACAATTTCTTCGTTAGTACTTTCATTAAGAGCTAAAGAAAAAATAAAAGTACGTCAGCCATTACAAAAAATAATGATTCCTGTGTTAGACGATACACAAAAAGAAGAAATCTTAGCAGTTTCAGACCTTATCAAGTCTGAAGTAAATGTTAAGGAAATTGAATTGTTAGACGATGCTTCAGGAATCTTAGTAAAACAAATAAAACCAAACTTTAAAGCATTAGGCCCAAAATTCGGAAAAGACATGAAAATGGTTTCTTCTGAAATTCAATCATTTACCCAAGAGCAAATTGCAACGATAGAAAAAGAAGGTAAAATTTCCATAGAAATTAACGGAAAAATGATTACATTAGAAACCGCAGATGTAGAAATCTCATCAAAAGACATCGAAGGTTGGCTAGTGGCGAATGCAGAAGGTTTAACCGTTGCTTTAGATGTTACCATTACCGATGAACTACGCAAAGAGGGGATTGCAAGAGAATTGGTAAATAGAATTCAGAATGCTCGAAAAGACTCTGGTTTTGAAGTAACAGATAAAATAAAATTGACTTTCTTAAATTTTGCTGAATTACAACAGTCGATACTTGCTAATGAAAACTACATTAAAGCAGAAACCTTAACAAAAGAATTGGTTTTTGTAGATGCGTTAGAAAATGGTACAGATATTGAGTTTGATACCATAAAGAGTAAAATGTTAATCGAAAAAGCATAATAATTATGGGTGAAGATGTAAAAGTTAGATATTCAGATAGCGATTTATTAGAATTTAAAGAAATCATTCAAGCAAAAATAGATCGAGCAGAAGAAGATTTAGAATTACTAAGGTCTTCTTATAAAAACGGTGCAGATAATGGTACTGATGATACATCTCCAACCTTCAAATCATTTGAAGAAGGTACAGATACAATGGCTAAAGAAGCAAATATGCAGTTAGCGATTCGTCAGGAAAAATTCATTAGAGACCTAAAAAATGCTCTTATCCGAATAGAAAACAAAACGTATGGTGTTTGTAGAGTAACTGGAAAGTTAATTCAAAAAGAACGCTTAAAATTAGTGCCACATGCCACATTGAGTATTGAGGCCAAAAGAAAACAATAAATCAAAACAAAAGCTTCCTAAATGGAAGCTTTTTTATTTTTATGAAACAGGTATTGCTTTTATATTACTTGTTATGCAGTGGTTTTATAACCGCTCAATTAACTATTACTCAAGAGTTCGATTTTAATACAAGAAAAATTGAAATTGATACAGAAGGCGTAGGAGAAATACAAATTAGTACTTCAGATAAGATAAAAACAATTAGGGTTACACTAATAAGTATGTCAGAAAACACTCCGTATGAAGTAGATAAAAAAGAAGAAGATGATGTATTAAAAATTTCATTTGTAGCAGGAATACCAGCTAGTGAAACAACTGTCTTCAGAAAATTTATTACAAAAGGAAGTGTCAAGGCTTCAGTAAAAATAGAAATACCGAAAAATAAAGATATAACCATTTTAGGAAAACGTGTAGACGTTATATCTAAGAGCTATAATGGTAATCTCTTCATTCTTATAGAAAAAGGATTTGTAAACTTTCATACAGTGCTTAAAAATGTTTATTTGCAGTTATTTCAAGGAAATGTGTATGCAAAGGTGAAAAATATGAATATGCAAATTCAAACAAATAAAGGTAAATTTATGATTAATGATGAACCTACAATTTCACCTTATAAAAAAGTAAAAGAAACCTATAAAACGACTTTTGAAGTGAATTCTATTAATGCAAATATTTTTATAGAAAGAAATTAGAAGAAGTCTACGGTTTTTGTACGTCTTTAGTGCAACAAATGTAAGAATAGTATTACAAAGCCTTGAAAATATTTTCAAGGCTTTGTTTTTAAGCTATTTGTGTTCTATATTTGTCCCAAGAAAAATTG